>JAFADH010000184.1 GCA_023424995.1 Bacillota bacterium
TGAGGATCGCAGCTGCCTTCCTTGCCGCCCTGATGCTGGGCACACTGTCCGGATGCCGGCTGGCGCGGGAAGAAGCAGGAATAAATACCCGGGAGGACAGATTGATCGGCATTTTTTTAACTACCGAGTATCTCGACCTGTTCAATTTTGAAGGTTATCTGAATGACAATATCGGAAGCTTCTCCGGCGGAGAAATAAAGATTGACGGGCCTGCGGAAAAGTATCAGGGCAGGCTGTACGCCGAATTGAGGCCGAAAACGCTGACCAACCTGGAAACAGGCGAAAAGACCGTGACAGAAGAATACATTTTCCCTGGTGTTGAAGGCATCTCGTATTTTTCCGCCGACGTTCCCGATACCCCGGAACGCGAGGGCTATGTCACTTCGGGGTCGGACGAGGCGATCAGCGACGGCCATACGAACTTGAGCTACAGCGACCAGGGGAACAGTATAACCATGGAAGGAACGGTCTATGTATCCCCGGGCCATGGCAGCATATATTATTTCAATCCGGTTTACCAGAGCGCGGATGGCCATGTCTATGCGCTGTCAGGCAGCGGACTTTCTGCTGATGGAGTCCAAAGTGAGGGAGCGGTATATGCACAAACTCTTGATGCCAGCTATACATTAACAGAAAACGGAAATACCAGGACAGACAGCATCTCAGTGAAGATTTCCATTAGTGTAATGTTCCCTTCGGAAAAAATAACGATTTTACAGATGGATGCAGACAGTACGGTAGTCTCCGGAACGGAATATATCCCGGGAGAAATGCCCGAGTCGATCACGCCGGAGGAAAATGCTGAGTATATCGTAGTCGAGACTCATAAGACGGACAGGAGCGGTAATACTTTCACCGCACGGAAGCTGTACGGCAGGGACGCAGAATCTCTTGAGACTTTCCATAGCAGGGAGGATGGCGTGTGCATTAAAAAATGGGTGCAGGTAAAATGGCCAAAATAAAACTCACAGGCCGTGTAGTGCCAAATCGACGAAAAAAATAGCTGCGGGGTCCATACGCAGCTATTTAAATTTTATCTGACTTATTCGTATATAACTTCCGTTATAATATTAAATGCGTCTTTATCAACCGAAGTAACGGACCTTGGAATTGTTATTGATTTAAGATTGCCGAATCCATTTGTAAATACTTTTCCTTTAATTTTAGTCACACCGTCAGGAATAATAAAGGTATTCAGGGAATAAAAATCACTTTTTGATGTAATCATGCAGTGTTCCGGTAAATGTATCGAAGATAAATCAAGATTTTCTTAATATTAATATTTTACCGGATAAATTTGTCATTTGTATGATCAAGGAATTATTTTGTAAGGTACAGGCGAAACAAGCTGTAAAGCTCACTGAATAAATATGGGCCTTATTATCCCATATCTATAAATCGTTATTTAAGCCGTAAGTATGAAAAATCCCGTATCCCAGCAGAGACGCTACATAATTTGCCATTTCTTCAGGGGTGTAAGGCATGTTATTTTCCAGCCACCAAGTTAATGTATCTTTAACAGCTCCGACACTGAATTGTGCCATGATGAAATAGGGTATCTGGGGGTTCCTGTTATTTAAGGGACCGCCTTGCAGCCGGTAAAGAGCGCGTTCAACCAGATACGTGTTAAGCATTTTATTAAAGGTCTTGTTATGATGAATGGTGAGCATGATAAGATAAAATTCTTTGTGTTCTGCCGCATGGTTAAAAAAAGTGATTAAATGGGTCGGAACAATGCCGTTCACCACCGACTCATGCGTAATATCGGGAAATTCGACGGTTGAAGCTAATTCGTCAAACATAACTCTTGTCCCCTGATAAAGCAGATCATATTTGTCTTCATAATGCTTGTAAAAGGTGGTCCTGTGCACGAATGCCCGCTCACATATTTCATTTACGCTAATGTTTTCAAAGCCCTTTTCTTTTATAAGAAATAATAAAGAATCAAATAAAAACTTGCGTGTTCTTATAACGCGGAGATCAAGTTTGGCTGTTTTATGTTTGGCAGTTTTATTTTTCATATACATTTTCCCCATCTTTGTAGACTAACTTATATATATCATATACTGTTGTTTGCATCAAGGCTTTTAGACTTATATAATTCAGATGAAGTTAGTATACAGTTATATAAAATTATAAAAGTTATTCTGCATCAAGCAGACAGTTGCCTTAGAAAGGGGATCATGATGAAAACTGACATTTTCAAGGAAAGCGTTGCATTCGTTACAGGAGGTAGTTCCGGTATTGGCCGGTCATTATGTCTGGAATTGGCACGAAAGGGCGCTAAGGTTATTATTGCGGATATTAATTCAGCTGCCGCTGACTGCGTTGTTTCCGAAATCGCAGAAGCTGGTGGTAGCGCAGCCGCAGTAATTGCAGATATTTCTATACCTGCTCAGATTGAAAGTGCGATCAGAGAGGCGGTAAGCCTTTTTGGCCGTATAGATTTCATGTTTAATAACGCAGGTATAGCACTGGTTGCGGAGATGTACCATATGGATGCGGCACGGTGGAAGCGTATGATCGATATTAACCTAATGGGTGTAATTTATGGGACACATTATGCCTATCAGATAATGTGCAGTCAGAAATCGGGACATATTATTAATACGGCTTCATTGGGAGGCCTGGTCCCGGGGCCTTTACGTTCTGCCTATGTAACCGGTAAATTTGGTGTGGTCGGTCTGACTTTATCACTGCGTACAGAAGCCGGCAAGTATGGAGTACAGGCAAGTGTTGTTTGCCCCGGCGCTGTGAGGACACCCATATTTCAGACATCTGAAATGATTGGAAACGACCGTAAAAAAACCGAAGATGGCCTGAAGAAAATTAAAATGATGGATCCTGATGAAGCGGCAATTAAGATCCTGCGGGGCGTTGTCCGCAACAAGGGGATCATTGTAATGGATGCAATGACCAGATCCCTGTGGGGGTTATTTCGGTTTTCGCCAACACTATTTGAACGATTGGTCAGCCGGATCACTGTAGCTAAATAAAATAATATTCTGAAGGGCAGAACAGATTATTTAATAACCCTTTTCTATTGCTGCTTTCTCTGCTGCATCAGAAGTCATATCGGAAGAAGTAATTGCATAAGGCTCCGCATTGACCGAGATGCTTTTGCCATCAGTGGTGAAGACAATGCTGCCCTGTTCATCCGTCCGGTAAAGCTTAACAGCCCGCTCCTTCATAGCCTGCATGGCTGCCGAATGGGGATGCTCGAATTTATTTCCTTTCCCGACACTGATTACAGCATATTGCGGGTCAACCTTATCTAAGAAGTTAATCGTACTGCTGGTAGAAGAACCATGATGGCTGAGCTTTAATACATCCGCGGATAAATCAATGCCGTTTTCAAGCATTTCGGCTTCTGAGACGGCCTGGGCATCTCCTGCCAGCAGGAAAGAATTACTGCCATAGGTAAGTTTTATTCCAATGCTGTAATCATTTAAGGATTCGTAGCCGGATGAATTAGGAGAGATTATAACAAAGGAAGCATTGCCGAGAGTATAGTTATCCCCAACCGCAGGCCTTGTGATAATAAGGTTATTATTAGCAATGGCTTCCAGTAAGTCATTGTAATTCTCTGAATCAATGGAAACGTCCGGCAGGAGTATCATACCTACGTTGAACGCATTAATAACGGTATCGAGCCCTCCGATATGATCGTTGTGGGGATGGGTACCGATAACGTAATCCAGTTTTTCTGCTCCAAGCTCTTTAAGGTATTCTGTAACGGCAGCCCCTTTTTCGTTTACTCCTGCATCAATAAGCATAAAGTGGCCATTATCTTCGATCAGAATGGAATCTCCCTGGTCAACGTCAATAAAATGAAGCCTGACCGTTGGGGTTACTGCGGGGGCAGGCGTATTGTCCGAAGTCTCATCTGAGGGAGCGGGAGCAATCGTAATTATTGCGGTGGGAGGAAGCGTTGGTGCGGCTTCTGAAACAGGAACAGGAGTATTGGTTGGTGTAATATCCGGAATGCCGGTTGGTTTTGTATTTTGATCAGAAGCAGCGGATTGTATATAGAGAAATACCGCTATAAATAATGTAATTACAACTCCAAGCAGGGCAAGAAGGATTGCTGCTTTGTTTCTTTTACTTCTATTCATTGTAAGACTACTCACATTTCTACTTTATCAAATATGTTTCATTGATATCTGGCAGTCACGCTGAAATTATAATACGACCGGCCTTGACTGATTATATCCGGTTCCTGCTAAAGTGTACTTATTTGGTGATGTGTACTCACCTTGTTCGGCGCCGGTATTATCCATCGATATTATACCATATTCGTAAGCTCATATGATATTGGCACTTCGTACCATGATGCGCACCCGCTCTGCTCGGCGCAGTTAATGTCTGCCTACATTATACCACATTCACAAGTTCTTATGGTATTAGCACTTCGTGCCATGATACGCACTCGTTCTGCTCGGCGCAGTATAATGCCTGCCGACATTATACCATAAATGTCAAAGCAGTGGTATTATTCGTCAGCCTCATTCAATCACCTTGATAACAATATGAAAGCGGAGATTCCGGATGAAAGAACTAAGGATATCTGGATTTATGCCTTGACAAGCATACGTCTTATAGTTATTATTTTGATTAAAATTATGGGAGGGACTATCATGGAGAAGAAAAATATAAATAGTAAGAAAAAAGAGCTGTTACCGGAAGAACGTGAGGAACTGGTGGGAACATTGAAAGCCCGTTTTGAGAAAAATTTGGACCGCCATAAAGGTCTTGAATGGGACAAAGTACAGGCAAAGCTCGAAGCTGATATGGACAAACTGTGGTCGCTTAAAGAGATGGAGATAACCGGAGGCGAACCGGATGTTGTAGGTTATGACAAAAATACAAATGAATACATTTTTTATGATTGTTCGCCGGAAAGCCCTAAAGGCCGGAGAAGTGTTTGCTACGACCGTGAAGCGCTGGAGTCAAGGAAAGAACATAGACCGGAAAATAACGCCGTCCATATGGCTGAAACCATGGGCATTGAGATTTTAACGGAAGAAGAATACCGGGAGCTTCAAAAGCTTGGAAAGTTTGATACAAAAACATCAAGCTGGGTAAAAACACCTGATCATATTAGAAAACTTGGCGGAGCCATCTTTTGTGATCGCCGCTACGACACTGTGTTTGTGTACCATAATGGTGCAGAATCTTACTATGGTGTCAGAGGGTTCCGAGGTTCTCTTAAGATTTGATTTTGAATCCGACGGTAATAATTATTTGCAGGTTATAATGTTTAACTTCACGAGTAACCTGGCGTGAACCTTCAATTTGAACTATTCGGAAATTCCTAATAGTTGCTCCAGGTTCAAGTTTAATAAAGAAATGATTTAAAAATGAGGACATGAGAGTGAAAACTTTCGTGTCCTCATTTTTTAATATAAAAATACATGGAATGTAAGCTATTATTGAAAGCCTGGGTTGTATCTCCGTCAATTTTAATGTCGGATGGGAAAGGTTTACAGCAATATTTGATACAAAATAGTTAAAAATTGATTAGCTTGACAAGTAAAAATATGGTAAAGTAAAAATATGGAACTTATCGGACGAAGTAATTTTTTAATCTCTTTAAGATAAATGGGAGGAATTATGACGGGCAGTTCAATGTCATATATACAATAAATGGGAGAATATATCAATGATATAACAATATATGACGATATGAAGAAAATGTACAGAAATGATGATATGTATTGCAACTGCTATTTTATGCTGCTGCTGAACATAACAAAAGCATTCGGTAAAAATGAGCACGAAATAATCCTGAATGCAGATCTGACCTATGATTTGTTTGAAAAAAACGATAGCGGATATCCCGGGTTCCGGTTAAAGGTGGAAACCTTTGTAGAAATGAATGAATTGCTGAAACATATGGGCATAGGCTTAAGCAGTAATAAAATAGAAGCAGTAAATGTAATTGACAGCATGAAAGAGTATATAAATCAGGGGAATTTAATTTTATTGTCCATTGATTTGTTCTATCAAAAAAATAAAGTATATTATTTTCAAAAACAGCATGGAGAGCATACTGTTCTGGTGTATGGCTATAGTGATGAAAAACAATGCCTGTATTTGATTGATAATATTAATAAAGGTTATGAAAAGTATACCGTATCCTACGAAGAGGTCGCTGAGTATATAGAGGGGCTGTGCAATTATTGCGGTTACGGCAGGTACTCGAATTACTTTATCCGTTTTTATAAAGACGGTGAGAAAGGTAGACACTCCGACGCTGATATTATAGACAGATTCTTTGCCGATATCAGTAAGAAAAAATCAGCTTATGGAACAGCCTTACAATGTATTTTGGAATTTAAGGCACGGCTTAATGAAATGTGTACCTATCCGTCTTTTGAAGAGAATCTCTTAACAATGAAATATCGAAAAGCATCCTTATGTTTTAGAAACAGATTGGTTCTGGATCAAAGGTTTCGGAAAAATGACAGGTATGAAACACTGGTGAGCAATCAGGATGAGGTGTTGAAGGCATGGACACAGATCAGGACTTATTATATTTATATGAAAAGAAAGAATGCCGCTATAGAGGATATTAGTACAGACCTGTCTGACATGCTGTTGAGCATTTATCAGAAAGAGACGTATTTTTATGAAATTTTTTTGGATCTGACAGAGAAAGTGAAGAAGCAGCCTGTCAACATTTCAGAAAAGGAAAATAAATTATGATAGAGAAACAAGAGGCGGTTTTATTTAAAAAGAACGGATATTTTCCGCGGCCGCATATTTTACAGGTGGAGATAACCAACCGGTGTTCCCTTTCCTGCCCTCAATGCTACAAGGACAGGCTGAATGAGGGAGATATGGAGGTGCCGCTGTTTCGGAGAATATTAAATGAAGCAGACCGATTAAAGGTCGGAACAATTATGCTTAATGGCGGTGAACCCCTTGAACATAATAATTTTATAGAATTACTCACCATACTGGAGAGGTTTGCGTTCCAGGTGCATTGCTTTTCCAGCGGACAAGGTCTGACAGATGCTGTCTTAAATTTCTTATCAAAAACCAACCTCGACTTAAAGCTTTCCCTGTCACTCAACGGTTCCACAAAAGAAATCAACAGTTTATCACGGGTGGGTTATGATATTTCCGTGAATGCCATAAAAAAGCTTGTTAAGGCCGGAAAACCCACCGGAATCAACTGGGTATGCCGGCAGGACAACTTATACGATTTTCCGAAGCTGGTGGAATTTGCCAAGGAAAACGGCGTAAAGTGGGTAAATATCGCGGCAAATAAATTATCCGGTTTCGGGCGGATAAATTCTCCGTTATGTGCAAAAGATTATGTGTTTTTGCTGGATTACCTGGAACGGCAGGAAGCCGTAGATCCAAAATACATACGGATCCAATATTGTTATAACCTCTTAAATGGACTGCGCAAAAATGGCGTGAATCAGCACCTGAACAGATGCGGTGCCGGAATATTTAGCTGTAATATTGATATCAACGGAGCATTCAGGCCGTGTACGCACCTGTATTATCCGGAACAGTTTGATTCCATTATAGAATATTGGAATCAGTCGGAGGTATTGCAGGATTTGAGAAAGAGCAGAGAGGAAAAGAAAAAATGCGGTTCCTGTTCCAAGCCGGCTCCCTGTTATTTTTGCAAAGCAATGTTTGAAAATACGGCACAGGATTTTTATAATGAACCGGATTCCTGTCCCATTAAGCAGCTTTACCAGACATAGATTATGTCTGGGTTAACAATAAATTTCATAAGAAGGAAGGGGTATAAATGAACACAGTTTACAAAGCGTCCCGTTATAATCTTATAAGTGATGACTTTAATGGCGATTTTTTAATAGCGAATTTGCTTCAGACAAGGTTTTTAAAGGGAAATAAGGAACAGGGCGGTGAGATCAGGCAGCTGCTTGGCAAAGAAGAGATCAGTATGGAAGAAGCCGGAGAATATCCGCAGCTTCTGGATGCAGGGATGCTGGTGCCAAAAACCAGGAATGAATATGAAATTGCCAATTTAAAATTCAATGATATCGTTTTTTCCAGGGACATGCTGGATATCACCATTATTCCTACGGACGCGTGTAATTTTGACTGCGTTTACTGCTATCAGGAAAAACGGCATAATCAGTTTATTACAGAAGAGAACGAAAATAAGATCTTAAAGTTCCTGGAGAGAAATGTAAAGTATTATAAAAAGGTGCAAATAGGCTGGTTCGGCGGAGAACCATTGCTGCTGCGGGATATGATGTGCCGCTTTTTGGAAAAAGCCAAAGCAATCTGCAATAAATATCATGTGCCTATGATCGGCAAGGTAACCAGCAACGGCTATTTACTGGATCCGGAGACTTTTCAGAAATTGCTGCAATATAATGTGGTCCATTACCAGATCACGATTGACGGAAACAGGGAAACCCACAATAATCAGCGGCCTCATAAAACAAATAAGGATTCCTTTGACCGGGTTTTGCAGAATCTGAAGGATATAGCCCGGAACCAGAAAAGGTATTACAGGATCGCACTGCGTGTAAACATTACAAAAAACATACTGCAAAATATTGATGAATACCTTGATGAGCTGGCTTTTTTTGCCCGGAACGACAACTTTCAGATTCACTGGCAGTATGTGAAGGATTATGGCGGCGAACAGGTCCATTCCATGACAGAAGACAGGATATACGAATCCAATGATTTTGTTGATTTTATCAATCTTGCCACAAAACGCGGCATAGGCAGCCTTTCCTATATGTTTTTCGGCGTGGGGAACGGACTGTGTGAGGCTCCGAGAAAATATGCTTATTTTATTGATCATGAGGCAAAGCTGCATAAGTGTACCATTGCCCTGTATCAGGATGAAACCAGAGAGGTTAATAATATAGGTTATATCAATGACCGGGGGGCGGCAATCATTGATGAAGAGAAGGAAGCAGTCTGGCTGGTCAGGAACCCTGTAGACGAAGAATGCGAGAAATGTGTTTACTTTCCGCTGTGCATGGCACAAACCTGTCCGCATGCACGGAAGCTACGAAATCAAAAGGTATGCATCAATGAAAAGGATGAATTGGTACATTACCTGAGATATCTGGCGAAAACTTCAATTTTTGAAAAATATACAAAAGAGCGGGGTGAAACTTATGCCTATGTATAATAGGGAGATTTTATATGATGTGCTTAATAATAACGGAATTTTTTTTGATGAAGGGAAACCGGACCAGCCGCTGGAAATGGATTCGTTGACCTTTGTAACTTTAATTGTCGACATTGAAAATTCCTATGGGATAACATACCCCCAGGAGCATATAGTCTATGACAAAGATCTGACCTTAATCCAATTAGAAGAGGTGATTCAATCTCTTTTAATACAAGGAAGTGTTGTATGATTAAGAGCTGTTATATCTGCAACACACCCGTTAAAGTTCGCCAATGATTAGAACAGGAGAAGGAGGTGGAAGTATGAAAAAATTAAGCAAGAAAAAGGTTGATCAATTCAAGGTTGTTCTTTATGGTGAAACCGGAAACTGTGTTTTATGCTAATAGATGTTTGTCCGTTGGCAGTTACATGATTTATAATATTTGATTCACATATAAACCGATCATTGGCGAATTTAGTAAAGAGGTAGAATGATGATTGACATTGTTTTAATAGACAGCGGGGTCAATACGGGACATCCTGCATTAAAAAATGAGAAGATATCCGGACTGAACCTGTTGGAGCCTGAAAATCCAAAGGATATAGAGGATAAGATCGGACACGGCACCGCTGTTTATTATCTTTTGCGAAGATATGCCCCTAAGGCGCATATCTTTCCCATTAAGATATTTGATTCCGGTTTTTCCACAACCTATGAATATTTAATATCAGCACTGGAATTTGTATATGAACATATGGAATGTAAAGTGATACATTTAAGTAATGGCGTAACCTATTGTGAAAGCTTAGAGTATTTTAGAGAACTATGCCGTAAGATAAGAGAAAAGGGTATTATTTTGGTATCTGCTTTTGATAATGGGGGAGCAATTTCATACCCGGCTGCATTTCCCGGGGTTATTGGCGTTGACTGGAGCCCGTCCTGCAAACGTTTCAGCGACTATGAATATCTGGAAAACAGTCCCGTTAACATAAGGGGCATCGGAACTGAGATCCGGGTTCCCTGGCTGGAGGACCAATATATTCTGGTCGGAGGCTCCAGCTTTGCTGCTCCCTATATAACAGGTTTAGTCTATGGGCAGATGGAAAAGAATGTTACAAGTTATGAGGACATCTGCAGCCAATTAAAGCAGCAGGCCAAAAAACAATATAAATTTGAAGAAATCCTGAAAATCAAAGACAGCTTTGCCATAAAGCGGGCAGTTATTTTTCCGTATAATAAAGAGATACACAGTCTTTTACGTTATGATGATCTGCTGGGCTTTCAGATTCATGAAATTTGTGATGTCCGTTATCTTGGAAATACCGGAAAGCGGATCGACGAGTTAACAAATAAATCGATTCCCTGTGATCTAGTCATTCAGGATTTCGATAAGCTGGACTGGGAGAGCGAACTGTTTGACTGTTTTATACTGGGGCATACCAAGATGCTTGGGGAGACGCTGGAAAGAGATTTTATTCTGGAAACCATGGATAAGTGCCTTGCCCACGGTAAAAATCTGTACTGCTTTGATGATTTGGCGCCTTATGAAAATGAATGCTCCAAGCTTGAAGAAGCAGGACTTTTTGTCTTCTATCCCACGGTCAGCGGACAGAATGTTCCTAAAAGTCATTGCGGTAAATTGCGGCATATGGGCAAGCCTGTTATTGGTATATTCGGTACCAGCTCAAGGCAGGGCAAATATACGGTGCAGTTAGCATTGCGCCGGCGCCTGCTGCGGGACGGATACCGGACAGGCCAGCTGGGAACCGAGCCCACGGCTCCCTTATTCGGCTTTGATGCCTGCTATCCGGTTGGGTATTCCTCCACTGTTAAAATCAGCGGTACGGATGGAATCAGCACCATTAATTATCTGATGGGGCAAATAGAGGATCGTGATCCTGATATTATTTTGGTAGGCGGACAGTCGCAGACCATTTCACTTACCACCGGTAATATTGGGTTATACACCCTTTATAATCAGGAGCTGCTCCTGGGCAGTGAACCGGATATCTGCATTTTATGCGTTAATATTTTTGATGAAGCTGCATATATTCAACGAACCGTTCGCTTCCTGGAAAGTTTTATTGAAACCAAAGTGATTGCACTTGTATTATATCCGGTGGAACGGAATCTGCGCTGGTCGGTGTTTGGCAATACCAGCAACAGCATTTCAGACGAAAGACTGCATGAGAAACAGAAAGAATTGAAAGAAATCATGAATCTGCCGATATATTTATTAAATTCATTAACGGATATCGAAGAGCTGTATCATAAGTGCATCAGTTATTTTGCAGAAGAGAATTAGAGGAGAAATAGAGTGTGAAACGGATAAAGGGAATATTTCTGAAATTAAAAAATGTTTTTTATCTTTATCATCTCGCCTGGCAGTATGATAAAAAATATTTATTTTATTTGTTTTTACAATTTTTGCTTTCATTAATAAATCCATTTGTTATAATAGTTTTCCCAAAATTAATTCTTGATGAGATCCTGGGGGACGGCTCCTTTTTGAAGGTAATCCTTCTGGTGTCCGGCATGACCGGCATATTGTCCGTGACCAGGATCGGTTTAACGGCGGCGAAGCAAAAGGGTGAGCTGGAAGGAGAATTTCTTATGATCCGGCTCCGTTTGTTATGCAATAAGATCAATATGACCACAGCATTTGAAAATATTGAAAACCCCGCATATCTGGATATGAGAGACCGTGCATGCCAGATCATATGGAACAGCACCTACTTTAACAGCTTTGCATTCTCATTTGCAAACCTGCTCTCCGGATTATTACAGCTGGCAGCTATTCTTGCCATGATAACGGTGTTGGACGTAAGGATAATCCTGATCTTGTTCCTGTTATTTACAGTGAATATGGGATATCAGATTATAATACAGAAGAAAAACCATGCCATTGATAAAGAAACCGCACAAATCAGAAGAAAGTGGGATTACCTGGACAGAGTGGTGACGGATTTCCAGTATGGAAAAATGATACGTCTGGAGGCTCTGTCCGATTGGCTTGTGGGTAAGTCAGGAGAAAACAGGGAGGAATTTTACAATAAACAAAAATCCATAATCAATAATAATACAAGGGTAACGGTTCTGGGTTCCGTCTTTGCGTGTCTGCAGGAATTGGGGATTTATGCGTACCTGATCTATAAGGTGATTTATGATGGGCTGACAATAGGCAGTTTTTCAATGTATCTGGCGGCGGTAAACCAGTTTTCCGCGTCCTTAAGCTCCATACTGGGCAGCACCATCATAATGAATAAGTACAATTTATATATGGAGGACTTCAGAAGGTTTCTGCTGCCGCATCCGGAGCAAATACAAAATCATAAACATAATCCGGAACCGGATGCCATGGATAAGCTGACCATAGAGTTTCAGCATGTGTCCTTTCGTTATCCCAGAACGGAAACCTGGAGCTTAAAAGATATCAATCTCATGATCCGTCCCGGTGAAAAGATATCCCTGGTAGGTGATAACGGAGCCGGAAAGACAACTCTGATAAAATTGATGACGGGACTCTATTACCCTACGGAAGGGAAGATTTTATTAAATGGGAAAGATATCCGGGACTATGATTATGGCAGTTACCAAAAAAAATTTGCGGCTGTCTTTCAGGATTATAAAATTTTTGCATTTACCATGGGCGAAAATATTACTATGGGAGAAGTAAATGAAACAGAGAAAATAGGGAAAGCTCTGGAACAAAGCGGGCTGAGAGAAAAGGCGGAGAGTCTTGCATATAAGACGGATACTTATATGGGTAAGAAATTCGAGGAACAGGGAGTGGAGCTGTCCGGCGGGGAGCAGCAGAAGCTGTCTCTTGCCAGAGCGCTATACCGGGATGCGCCGGTCCTGATATTGGATGAGCCAACGGCTAATCTTTCACCTCTTGCGGAGCATGATATTTATAAACACTATTATCAGATGACGGAGAATAAGACTGCTGTCTTTGTATCCCACAGGCTTTCAAGCTCATTGTTTTGCGATAAGGTTGTATTACTGGAAAATGGAGCTATTACAGAGTACGGCAGCCATGATGCCCTGATGGAACAGGGAGGAACTTATTCTGAAATGTTTCGGTTACAGGCTATGTCCTATCATGGCTGAAAAGAAGGAGACCATTATGAAGGAGAAACGGAAGAGCTTAAAAAGAGTATTTATTAATATTTTTTATTTGGTTGGGCTGATATGGTCCTTTGATAAAAAATATATTTTATTCCTTCCTGTTGCAAGCATCTGCAAATCCATGATATCCTTTGCCGTCATTTTATTTCCCAAATTCATTATTGATGAAATTACGGGGCAAAAACGGATTGATGCAGCCTTGCTGCTTACGGCAGGTATGGCGGCGGTCCTTATTGCTTTCAGACTGGCCGGTAATTGGATCGAAGCATTCAATAGCGGAAGAATTGTTCGGATTAAAAGCAGATTACAGCTGGAGCTGCAGAAAAAGGTAACAAAACTGCCCTTCTGGATGCTTGAGGATCCGGAGGTTTTAGACAGGCATCAAAAGGCGGCAGGAATCGTGAATGTATGGCAGGCAGACTTGCAGCGTCTGACCGGCGCAATCAACGGAATGATTACAGCGGTCCTGACAATGCTGGGGATTTCGTATCTCCTCTTTTCCTTAAATATAATAGTTTTTATTGTTATATTTCTGGTAGTGATTTTAAATACTGTCTTAAATGGTACCGCTATAAAAAGACAGCTGGAATTTTACAGATCCTGTGCCCCCCATGTACGTAAGATCAATTATTTAATGAATGAGCTTCAGGAGAATGAATACGCAAAGGAAATCCGCAATTATCAGATGCAGGACTGGATCACCGCGAAAGCATCCGTGCTTTTAAACAGGGTATATAAAAATACAAAGGCAAATATAAATTATCAGACGATCATACAGTGCGTGGGCGGAACCATGAGTATTCTGCAGGACGGTGCTTCTTATCTTTACGTGGGCTGGCTTTTGATGGGAGGTCATATTACCGTCGGCGATTTTACTATGTATATTGGTTCTATTAATACTTTTTCAACATCCCTGAAGGATATATTCAATAATTTCCTGATAATTCAGGAGGCCGGGATGTATGTGGAGGAACTCCGCTTATTCCTGGGACTGGAGGAAATCGCAGACCATAAAGAGGAGGAAGACCAGGCAGCGGTTATAAAACCGGACAATGGATATGTGATCGAAGCAGCGGATCTCTGGTTTAAATACCCAAGAAGTGAGACCTACGTATTAAAAAGCATCAATCTGAAAATAGAATGGAATGAAATCATTTCAATAGTAGGGGATAACGGCGCCGGCAAAACGACATTTATCAAACTGCTGATGCGGCTGTATAAGCCGACCAAAGGGGAAATCCGCTTAAACGGTAAAAATATCTGGGAGTACGGTTTTAATGAATATGTGAAAAATATTGCAGTGGTATTTCAAGATTATAAGACCCTTGCATTCAAAATAAATGAAAATGTAGCGCTTACCGATTGGAAGAATATATCATATGAACAAGTAAAGAATTCCTTAAAAAAGGTAGGACTCCTGGAAAAGGCACAGTCCTTGCCATACGGGGACAATACCTATATTACCCGTAAATTTGAAGAAGCAGGAGTGGAACTCTCAGGCGGTGAACAGCAAAAGCTTGCAATCTGTCATGCCATATACAAAGACAGCCCGATCATGATTTTAGATGAACCGACGGCTAATCTCTCGCCTATGGCCGAATATGAAATCTTTCAAAAATTTACAGATATAATGAAAGGTAAGACCGGTATTTACATTTCACACCGGATGAGCAGCTGCCGGTTAAGCAGCCGTATTGTGGTTTTTAAGAATGGGGAAATCATAGAAAACGGCAGCCACGAGGCTTTAGTGAAGGAGGGCAGGGAATATGCAAAAATGTATAACCTTCAGTCAGAATTTTATACCCTGCTGCCAAGGGAGCACTAGATTCAAGTGATATCTTTATTACCGTTTATGTCAGGGGAAGTATTTGTCTATTGTAAAAATCAAAATAATGGAAGAGTCCGGCACTGCCGACAGGTTGGCTGGATAATAACGCACGGATGGCCTCCGCATTTTAAAGTAGAATCTATTGAGGAGCATATGGGGCGGCAACTTGAATTAAAGGTGAAGTACCCTGGTTTTACCAGGATTTATTTGGTGCGATACCTTTAATCAGCAATTCAGTCCATTGGGCCGTATAAGGGAGAATCTTTTGGTAGATATGCGGGCTGGAGATTCCTTCAACTATGGCTTGAAAATAAATCAAAAGAAATTCATCTGAATATTTCAAATCGACCTTTCCCTCTTTACGCCCGCGATAGAATAAATCCAGCATCATACTATAGCTTTCCCTGGTGTATTGCTGCATAATCAAAGATAAGTTGTCGTCCCCTTTCTTAGTATAAAAATCCATCAAATCCAAATAGAACCGTTTGTTGACTTTGTTCAGATAATGGATCTTGTTCTGACTAAGGGCAATGAGGGTTTCTTCGAAAGGCCTGTTTTCCGCTATAATTTCTCGGGCTGTTTTCCCTATCTTATCCAAAAAATATTTAAAAACCTCATGAATAAGGTTTTCTTTACTCCCAAAATACTTAAAAATGGATGTTTTACCGACCTTGGCATTTTTGGCAATCTCATCTAATGTTAAATTTTCTACGCCGGTATCTTGATTCATCAAAGCAAAAGCTGCTTCTAAAACTTGGTTTTTCTTTTCCTGTGTCCGTTTTTCATAACCATTCATTTATAATTCCTCTTTCTTAAAAATCATCATTTTACCTTTGACTTCTATTGGCGAGTTTCTATTTATCATGGATAAAAAGACTTGATTTAGGAAGATTTAGTTTATATATTTCTTTTTTATATTATAAAGTAATAGTTTTGAATTATCAAACGAAAATTAGTTTAAAATATTTTTTTTAATTTGACTGGACTGATAAAAAAATATATAATTGACATTATAAATGAACTTTGGTTTAAAACAAAGTAAAAAAAGCGATAATATGAACTTTTAATCAATTATTAGTCCGAATTTATTGTCCTGTTATTTTAGACTTTGCCTTAAACTGGAAAGCACGTTATAAAACTATTTTAAAATAATTTTTAGAAGGAGTTTTAGTGTTATGGAAGAAATCGTAAAAGTGCAAGGATTACAAAAGAAGTTCGGTAGACTTAAAGCATTGCAGGATGTGACATTCACGGTAAATGCAGGAGAAGTTGTCGGCTTTATTGGGCCAAATGGTGCGGGTAAATCAACAACGATTCGTACTCTGCTGGGAATCATCAATCGTGATGCCGGAGATGTGAAAATCTTTGGCAAGGATGTATGGAAGGACAGCCTTGAAATTCATAAGCGAATTTCTTATGTTCCAGGGGATGTGGCTCTATGGGGCAGCTTAACAGGCGGTGAAATTATTGATCTATTTATTAAATTGCATGGCGGCGGAGATAAGAAAAAACGTGATTATCTGATTAAGCGTTTTGAATTGGATCCCAAGAAAAAGTCAAAGGGCTATTCCAAGGGAAACCGGCAAAAGGTAGGCTTAATTGCAGCGTTGTCAGTTGACTCCGATTTGTATATTTTCGATGAACCGACTTCCGGGCTTGATCCGCTGATGGAAGCTGTTTTCCAGGATGAAGTTGAAAAAATCAAGCATACAGGAAAAGCGATCCTGCTGTCATCACATATTTTAAGTGAAGTCGAGCGCTTAGCAGATAAGGTAGCCATCATTCGTCAAGGTAAAGTCGTTGAGACCGGAACATTGGACGAATTGCGCCACTTAACGCGTTCTACGGTTACTTTGGTAACCATAGGCAATGTGGCTGAGATGGCAGCCGTTAACGGTGTCCATGATTTTAAACAAATGGGCAATCAAGCGGTATTCTCTGCGGATAATGAATATATCAATGATATTTTGTCCGAAGCGGTAAGATTGGGTGTTAAGAAATTTGAATCTGTGCCGCCAACGCTTGAAGACTTATTCATGCGTCATTATGAAGTCTAAGAGCTTTGGAACGGAGGGAAATATTATGAAAGAAAAATTTGCACGCTGGTGCGCGCTATTTGTGCAGTATCTGAAACGTGATTGGAAAAAAGCGATTATTTGGATTTTAGGACTGGGCCTGTTTTCAGGGGGTTTTGTTCCGGCTTTTGAGGAAATCGGCAAGGGACAGGGCTTGCTGGGGATGTATGAAACCATGCGAAATCCTGCCATGATTTCAATGGTTGGTCCAACACCGGTAAACATGGCAGCGGATTATACTTTGGGTGCCATGTATGCAAACGAGATGCTGTTATTCTGCGGTTTGTTTGCCATGATTATGGCTGCTTTGCATGTTGTAAGCCATACGCGCAAGGAAGAAGACCATGGGCTTACTGAACTGGTGCGCTCCTTTCAAGTAGGGCGTCAGGCTAATTCTCTTGCTGTTATTGCTGAAATAGTACTTATTAATACTTTATTAGCGCTTTTTATTGGCGGGGTTATGACTGGCTTTGGTGCGGATACAATAACTGCCGAAGGATCATTTTTATTTGGCGCATCAGTCGGTATGGCCGGTATCCTGGGAGCAGTGATTGCATTAGTTATGGCGCAGATTATGCCGACTTCAACCGGTGCCACCGGTTCATCGCTGGGAATAGTAGGTTTACTCTATATTATCCGTGCCGGCTCAGATGTGTCAAATGTTGACTTCTCAAGGGTAAATCCTATGGGTTGGACTTATTTGACTTATCCATTCACTGAAAATAATTGGGTACCCTTGATTTTGGCTGTAATCTTCAGTATCATTGCAGTAGTAATTGCCTTTGCGCTTGAAGGCGGCCGCGATATGGGAGCCGGTTACTTACCTGAAAGAGAAGGGCGGGAGGCAGCAAAAAAATCATTGCTGTCCGTACCTGGTTTATTTATCAAGCTTAACAAAGGCGTAATGGTTAGCTGGCTGATTGCTTTCGTGATCCTGGGGGCAGCCTATGGTTCAATCTATGGAGATATGCAGACCTTCCTTGGAAGCAATGAAATGATGAGTAAAATGTTCACACTGTCAGGTGTGTCAATTGAAGAATCGTTTACCGGAACTATTATGATGGTAATGATTGGGCTGGTTTCCATTTTACCTATTGCTATTGTTAATAAGCTTTTCTCGGAAGAAGCGCGGCTGCATTTGAGCCAGCTTTATTCTACAAAGGTGACTCGGACTCAGCTTTATCTGACAAATGTCATTTTGGCGATTGCTGCCGGAGTAGTGGGGATTTTGCTGGCCTCAGGCGGTCTTGGCGGTACGGCAATTTCTGCCATGGGTGATGGCTCATCTATGAATATGGGAGCATTTATCGCAGCAGGCTATAACTTCCTGCCTTCCGTATTGTTTTTTATCGGACTTGCGGCTTTGGCTTTAGGCTGGGCACCAAAACTGGGTAAAGCTATATATGCATACCTTGGCTATTCTTTTGCTTTAAATTATTTCGGCGGAATATTAAATTTACCGGAATGGTTTTCAAAAACAGCTGTCCAGAGCTGGATTCCGCGGATGCCGGTGGATCAGTTTGATGGAGCAGTTTTTATTGCTATGATCGGGGTCAGTATTGCATTAATGGCATTTGGCTATATCGGATATCGCAAACGGGATATGGTGGAAGGAGCTTGACGGTGGAAGGAATTGATGCCGGAAGGAGATACGGAAGTAATTTCCAGCTCACGAAAGCGGACGATCTGGCTTATAGGACAGCTTTTTGATTTTAAAAATACCTTGCATAGTACTTAATGTATGCAAGGTATTTTTTTGGAATGAAATAACATTGACGTGAAATATTCGGCCCGGGAGGCGAGGCTATGAAGGCTTGGTTCAAAGAAAGTAAAGTTTTGATTGAAATATTTATGATTATACCTATAATAGTACATAAATATACAATTAAAATATGATGAAAAGGCGGAGGTATTTTAATGCATTATGTGCCAAAGGGATATTCAAGTAAGACGACGTTAAGAGAAACAGAAACAGCGATCAAGCTGATAAAGGATTATTTTGAAAACAGCCTGGCAAAAAAATTGAACCTGACCAGAGTTTCTGCCCCATTATTTGTACTGCCTGAAACCGGATTAAATGATAATCTGAATGGTGTTGAACGGCCGGTTTCCTTTTCCGGAATCGGTACTCAGGACAGAAAATGCGAAGTGGTCCAATCACTTGCGAAATGGAAGAGGATGGCGCTGAAAAGATATCAGTTTGGTACCGGAGAAGGCTTATATACCGATATGAATGCAATCAGATGCGACGAGACACTGGATAATATCCATTCTATCTATGTGGATCAATGGGATTGGGAAAAAGTGATTTCAAGGGATGAAAGAACCATTGATACTCTGAAAAATACGGTAAATAAAATTTATGAGGTATTTTTGGATACCGAACAATTTGTCGGCAGCAGGTTTGCTTTGTTTGAGGCTAAATTGCCCAGGGAAGTTACGTTTATTACAAGTCAGGAGCTTGCGGAGCTTTATCCTGAATTATCGGCAAAAGACAGGGAAGCGGCTCTTGTGAGAGAAAAAGGTGCAATATTTATAATGCAGATAGGCCACAAGCTATTGAACGGAGAAAGACATGACGGGCGAGCTCCGGACTATGACGATTGGAGCTTGAATGGTGATCTGATTTTATATCACAAGCTGTTGGATATCGCCTTTGAAGTATCCTCAATGGGGATCAGGGTGGATGCGGAAGCCATGGACAGGCAGCTGACGGAAGCAGATGCGGATGACAGAAGAGAACTGCCGTATCACCAGGATGTATTGAAGGACCGGCTGCCGTTAACGATAGGCGGAGGAATTGGACAGTCCAGAATTTGCATGTATTTCATGGATAAGGTACATATCGGTGAGGTCCAGGCTTCCATATGGGAGGATGACATGCTGGAATACATGACGGAGAAGGGTATCGTAATACTATAAGGGAAAGGATATAAAATGGTTATATGATAGTTATCCAGGCCGGGAATCGGTATTTTCTAAAGCCATGCAAACTTTAAACCGATCCGAGGACCGGCGGGCGGTGTACTGCTCGGCCCGGTTGGTATGCTAGGCGGAGCATTGTCGGCCAAGAACAAAAGGGTATATCAGATCGTCCTGCAATTTAAAGACGGTCAGCGAAGCTTGATAGAGGTGAATGATAAGATATATAAGGCTTTAATCAAAAAATTATTTTAGATAATGATAAGCATCTACTTTAGAGGGATCATATCAGCTGTAGATGCTTTTCTTATGCCCAAAAGCCAAAGATCCTTTATCTCCCCTAAGGCAGGGATATCCGTCCGGCACCGGAGGTGGTCATGCTCCGTATACCATATATTCAGACCGATAACTTATGGTAAAATAAATATAACGCCTGTTACATCATAATAAATTATTAAGAAGATACCATGAATGTGCCATATAATAACATTAATATGTAAGAAACATTCATATAAGATAAAGGAGTTTCTATGGGACACATACTTATAGTAGATGACGAAAAGTCCATAAGCGACTTAATTGTAATGAACCTGACCATGGTAGGACATACAAGCGAACAGGCCTTTGACGGCAGGGAAGCTTTGGAGAAATTGGGGTCAGGCCATTTTGATCTGTGCCTGTTAGATATTATGCTTCCGGGAAAAGACGGCTTTGAATTGATAAATGAATTTAAAAAATCAAAGGTTCCCGTTATTTTTCTGACGGCCAAAAGCTCTTTGACGGACAGAGTAAAAGGATTAAACCTGGGAGCCGAGGATTATATTATCAAACCCTTTGAAACACTGGAGCTGATAGCAAGAATTGATGTGGTTCTGAGAAGGGAAGGGAAAAATAAAAATATATTTACTCACAGCAAGGTCACCGTTGATCTAAACAAGCATCTGGTTCTGAAGGATAATCAGGTAATTGATCTGACTGCGCAGGAGTACCTGCTCCTGGAAGCGCTGATTTTAAATCAGAACCTTGCCCTTACCAGGGAGCAGCTGTTAAGTATTGCCTGGGGTTATGATTACAGCGGGGAAACGAGAACGGTTGATATGCATATTCAAAGGCTCCGAAAGAAATTAGAATGGGAGGATATCATTAAAACCGTATATAAATTCGGTTACAGACTGGAGGTACATAGAACGTGAAATTATGGATCAAGATTTTTTTGAGCATTTTAATTATATCCTTATCCGCTCTTAC
>JAFADH010000387.1 GCA_023424995.1 Bacillota bacterium
ACCTAATGTATATGCAACCAATTCTTATTACTTTGGGGAGTGGCCGCCTGGAGAAAGATCATTTTCACGAGCGGTTTCAGTAATGTCAAATATGGCAATCTGCCATATTAAAGCCTACCGGATGATACATAGTATGCGTGAGTCAATGGGATATCAGGATACAAAGGTGAGTTTTGCCAATCACGTTCGTGTCTTTGATCCGCAAAATCAGAGAAATCCCTGGCATTGTATCTGTGCCAAGCTATTGGATTGGTTTTTCCAGGGAGCTATAACCGAGGCCATATCCACAGGTAATTTTAAATGGCCGTTAAAAGGATCAAAAGATATCTCACAAGGCGAATATCTGGATTTCATTGCAATTAATTACTATACACGGAGTACGGTATCGGGATTTGGCGATGGGGTCAGGCCGGATGCGCCGAAGAATGATCTGGGATGGGAGATCTATCCGGAAGGGCTTATTCGTTGTACGGATCATATTTATCAGCTTTTAAAACGCCCGGTTTATATTACTGAGAATGGCACCTGCGATAATCAGGATGCATTTCGGTCAAAATATATATATGAACATATAAAAGCAATAAGCGAATCCAGCCTTCCGATAACAAGGTACTATCACTGGTGCTATTGTGATAACTTTGAATGGGTGGAAGGAGAAAGTGCACGCTTTGGATTGGTACATGTCAATTATGAGACCCAGGAAAGAACGATCAAAACCTCAGGCAGGTTTTATACCAGAATGATTGAAGAAAATGGTATATCGGAAGAACTTTATAGAGAATATGTAGAACTGCTAAAATATCACTATTAATCAAAAACGTTCTGCTATGGATGGCAGCAGTATTCTTTACAGTAGGGAAGATGATGTATATAGTCATAGAAAAGGGGATAAATATGGCAGTAAAAACAAAAGGAAATCATAATCGTTATATGTTTGGCCTTGGAACTATTGGCAGAGATATGCTTTATACAATAGTGAGCATGTATCTTCTTTTCTTCTTGACGGATATTTTGGATTTGCCGGATTCCACCATGTGGTGGATGACGGGAGCAATGACCATACTTCGTATATTTGATGCTGTAAATGATCCGGTCATGGGAGTTTTAGTAGACAATACCCGTTCACGATTTGGAAAATTTAAACCATGGATTGTGATAGGAGCTATTCTTGGTGGTATTTTTACGGCTCTATTGTTCCATGATTTTGGACTAAAGGGAGCAGGATATGTAATAATGTTTGTAGTAGTCTATCTTCTCTGGGACCTGACCTATGGAGCCAATGACATCGCTTATTGGTCAATGCTTCCTTCCCTGACACTTGACCAAAAGGAACGTGAGAAAACCGGTTCCTTCGCCAGAATATGTGCGAATATCGGATTATTTACAACCGTAGTTGCTATAGTGCCTGTTACGGGCGCCTTGGGAGGAGATAAAAGAGCCTGGCAGATGACAGTAATCGCTATCGTATTGATTACATGGGCATTTCTTATGTTTACGGTATTTGGAGTAAAAGAGGATAGAAGTATTATTGCTGAGCAAGAGTCCACTTCATTAAAGGAAATGTTCGGAATTTTATTCCGGAATGATCAGCTGTTATTTACGGCTATATCAATGGCATTATTTATGATTGGTTATTGCACTACCACTGCTTTTGGAGTCTATTTCTTTAAATATGCTTTTAAAAATGAAGGAATGTACTCGGTGTTTGCTGCGGTTCTCGGAGTTTCACAGCTGGCAGCCTTATCTGTATTTCCCCTGTTCTCAAAAAAATACAGCAGAAAAACGCTATATGCCTCGGCAACCATATTGGTGGCAGCCGGGTATGTAATATTCTTTCTTTCACCAATGAATATGCTGTTTATCGGCGCGGCCGGCATCCTTCTTTTTACCGGTCAGGCTTTCATACAGCTGCTGATGCTGATGTTTCTGACAGATACGGTAGAGTACGGACAGTGGAAGCTGGGACGCCGTAACGAAAGCATCACCTTCTCAGTACAGCCGTTTATTAATAAAATCGGGGGAGCAATTGCGAATGGGATTGTCGGTGTGACTTTGATTGTTTCGGGTATTAATGCTGCTGCAACGCCGGAGGATGTTACTGATTCCGGACTGTTGATTATGAAGCTGGCAATGTTAATTTTACCTCTTATCATTATTGTGATCGGTTACATAATCTATTATAAGAAGTTTAAGATTGATAAGCAGATGTATGATAAGATAATATCGGAATTGGCTGCCCGTGGTGAAATAAGTAGAGAACAGGAGTGATGCTCTATGCTGACAAGAAAAAGCCGTATCAAAGATGTGTATGCAAATCCAATTGGACGGGACATTATTGACCGGCTGCTCTTACAAATGAATATAAGCAAAAAGACAGTTACCAATCCAATTATAGGTAATCTAAAGCTGAAGGTTTTACCGAAGCTGCCGAAAAGCCGGCTGGATGAAGGCTTCGTGGATACATTACTTACACTTTTGAATACGGAACATGAAACAGCAAAGGGCAATGAGGAGTCAATCCTAAAAGCCTGGTGGAAGGAAGCCGTATTTTATCAGATTTATCCCAGAAGCTTTAAAGATAGCAATGGAGACGGCATTGGCGATCTGCAGGGTATCATAAGTAAATTGGATTACATAAAAGAGCTGGGTATCGATGCTATTTGGCTTTCACCAATTTATGATTCTCCTAATGATGATAATGGGTACGACATAAGAGATTACCACAAAATCATGGCTGAGTTTGGAACAATGGAGGACTTTGACCGGTTATTAACTGAAGTTCATAACCGTGGCATGAGGCTTATCATGGATCTTGTGGTGAACCATACCTCAGATGAACATATGTGGTATCAGAAAGCCGTCCATGAGCCGGATTCCAAGTATGGGGATTATTATATTTTTAAGGATCAGCCTAACAACTGGACATCATTTTTTAGCGGCAGTGCGTGGAACTATGTAGAAGAACGCGGGCAATATGCACTGCATTTATTCTCAAAGAAGCAGATAGATTTAAATTGGGAAAATGAAGCTCTGCGTCAGGAGATTCATGACATGATAACATGGTGGCTGGAAAAGGGTGTGGATGGATTCCGCCTGGATGTCATTAATTATATCTCTAAGCGCAGCGGCTTGCCGGCTGGAAATGAAAGCATCGGCAAGCTGATGGGATATCATGGGGTGGAACATTATTTCTACGGACCCCGTCTCCACGAATACCTGCATGATATGAAAG
>JAFADH010000108.1 GCA_023424995.1 Bacillota bacterium
TAAACGGATGAATTAAAGGCGCTAATAAACGCCATGCCAATTCGGATAGCACGAGTACGATTTATTATTATTTGAGTTTTGATTAATACAAAGCATGACGTCACCTTCCTTTCTATAGTTTATTATAAGTAAAATATCATGAATAAGTATGTATGTCAAGAAATTTACAAATATTCAATATTTATATAATTGCATTGAATGGTATTATTTACTATCTGTCAAATAATTAAGAAAATATGCAAAAAAAGGAAGATATGATATACTATAATAAAATAAAAGATAATGTTAGTTTTCATAACCGTTATTTCGGAGGGGAACTATCTTCCATAATTAGTTCACCATAATCTTGTAATAATTTAGCAAAATTCTTGATGTTTGTTTATGTTACTGAGAAATTGATAGGGCTGCATTACAATATGCCGTTCTATGAATCGCTTCGAGTGCATCAAAAAACCAATCTGAGTGTTTGATAAAAATATACACAAGAGGAGGAGATGGGAAGATATGCTTAAGGTGGCAATATGCGAAGATGAGAGGCAGGATAAAGAAAGGCTGATTCTTTTACTGCGTAAATACAAAGCGGAGTATGCAATAGATATGTCGATCGATGCATATATGAATGGCGAGATATTGGTTTCAAAGTTCTGCAACCAGTACGATGTTATTTTCATGGACGTAGTATTGGGGGGCCTGGACGGAATAAAAACAGCAAAGCAAATTCGAAAAAGCGACGCATCGGCAGCAATCATATATACCACATATCATAATACATATGCAATTGACAGCTATAGCGTGGATGCTTCGGATTATTTAATAAAGCCGGTTACTTATGTCCAATTAAAGCGGGCGCTTAAGAAAGCCGTGGCGTTTATGCGGCATAAGAAATACACTATATTGATCAATAATAAGGATGTTCTTTTTGAATTGTCTCTTTATGATATTTTATACGTAGAGTATGAATTAAGGGTATTGAAGATATATAAGGTTACAGGGGAAATAATTGAATTTAAAGGAACGCTGAAGTCGATGCTGGAGCTGGATAAGGAAGAGCTATTGGTCAAAATCAACAAGTACCAGCTGGTCAACAGAATATGGGTTTATAAGTGTGAGGAAGGTAAGATTTATTTAAAGGACGGAAGAAGCTGTTTGTGTGTGAGCCGTGAACGCTGGAAAGAGGTAAAGGAGATCTATATTAAGGAATTTCATATGAGAAACTTATGAGAAAGCCGTAATATATAAAGCGGAAGGGACGATAGATGTTATGAATGAGGCGATATTTTGGGGGATTATCGATATTTTAACAACGATGTTATCGTGCACTCTTTATTTCTGGTTTATTGGTAAAATTGCCGGGGGAAAGAAAAATATTATTTCTGTGGCTTTGGCATATGCAGCTTTTTTCATCCTTGTGACGGCATTGCGTTATGTTGCTATAGCTCCGCTGTTTAAATATCTTTTTGTTCTGGGAGTATGCGATCTATTTATACTGTTGGGATACCGTATATCGATCAAGAACTTGCTGATCGGCAATTTATGTGATATGGTTTTTTCTTTAATTAGTGAGATGCTGATTGTCGGAATATTAATGGGGCTGAACGGATACAGCATCATTGAAATTATCGGTGGAAGAGGAGTGGTCAACGTCCAGGCGTTCCTTATATCAAAATTGGTTTATTTTGTCTTACTGGTTTTTGTTGTAAGGAAGATGAACCCCCGGGCTGTGAGGCTTAACGGGAAGGATATGCTTTTACTTATTGTTCAAACCATAGCCTATACCGTTATCATGTATGCGATCATTGAAATTACGATTTTATATAATAGAAGAGATTTATATATTGTGCTTGTTGCCTTGTCGGCCGCTGCTTTAGTCTGTTATTTTATTTCCTATCTACTTACCTGCAGCCGGGCAAAGGACAGGGAAATCAAGGAGGAGTACATAAAGAGGCAGGCATATACGGAGCAGCAGTTTAAGTACTATAGGCGGAAAGAGGAGTCGGGAGTAAGTGTGCAAAAATTGGCCCACGATATGAAGCACCATATTTTGGCTCTGCAGGATATGATAAAAAAGTCGGAAAGCGTGAAGGCTCAAAATTATCTTAATAAAATGGAAGATATTTTAGAAGAAAACAAAAGGTATTTTGATACGGGCTGTTCCATAATGGACGTAATATTGTCGGAAAAAGTGGCCCGGGCGGAACAATGGGGAATAAAGGTAAACCTTCTGTACGAACCGGAATGTTTACGGGAATATGAACCGGTTTACCTTTGTTCGATTATGGGAAATGCTCTTGACAACGCCATGCGGGCGGTAAGCAAAATGGAGGGCGGGGAAAAGTGGATTGATATAAAGATCAGGCTGGATAAAGAGAAAAAGGTTTTTATTATGGTCAACAATCCTTATTCCGGAAAGCTGAGGAAAGAGAACGGCAGGTATCTCACGACAAAAAGAGACAGGAAGCATCACGGCTTGGGTCTAAAATGTATTGAAGATGCGGTAAATAGTTTCAATGGAGAAATGAGTATATTGGATGAGGACAATGTGTTCTCTTTAATGATAATGATTTAGAAACTGGGTGTTTTTTCCGTATAAATGCCAATAAGTGTCTATCTCTTTTGGAGGATATAATCAACCGACTCAAAAATTGCAGTAGTAAAGATAATCTGATTG
>JAFADH010000211.1 GCA_023424995.1 Bacillota bacterium
TTATTTCTTTTTTTTGATATGCCATTAGTAACTCCGAATTTACATAGGTTCCATTTGTAGAGTTAAGATCCATTATAAAGTATTGTTCACCTTCCTTAGACAGCTTTGCATGAAACCGGCTTACAACATCCTTTTCCAGGCAATAATCAACCTTCTTTTTTAATTTTCCGATAAAGAAGGGGAAGGTAAGGATCTTAATATCTTTATAATTAACGGCATCCAATGCTTTTAAGCGATAGCCTGTCTTTACATCGGGAATTGCATTTAATACACAGGTAGGATTATAGTCCTCCTGATTTGCCGGTATTGACGAAGAAGCATTATTCGTCTTTGCGGTTCCTGCCTGATTTCCCTGCAATGGATAAGATGACTTCTCCGTACTTGATAAATCAGTGCGAGGATCGATATACTCACAGGTCGGAACCAATTTGGCGATTTTATTCTTCTTATCAAGTAAACGGTTCATTAGATAACCTTCCATGCACAATACGGTCAGCATCAGTGCAAAAGCTTTACTATAATCGACCCGGTTACCGAAGGAATTATAAAGTACTCCGGAGGCCAGACAGAGGAAAATAATCAGAATTCCCGCCAGGATGCACCCTCCTATTAATACACGTATTTTAAGAGGATAATACAGTACCTCCTCCTCTCCTTCCATTCTTTCTTTCATTACCGGAATATCAAGGTTGATCTCATCTTCACTTTTATTATTCGGCTTCAGGCGGGGTATCTTCTCAGCCGGCGTATGTTTCTTATTGGTTTCAGGACTACTGTCTCCATGCTCAGTTAAATTATATATTCCCTTCCTTTCTTTGTTGCTTTTCCGGCCCGGTATATCCGATGTATCCTTAGAGGGAGTATTATCATTAAGCATCCCCATAATCTGGTCAAAAGTAAACTCTTCCTCTTTACTGACAGCATACAGCTGATATATGAGCAGCACAGCATCCTTGTCATTATAATCAATCTTATTCATAAGGTATTCCAAAAGCCGGTTCATTTGATTCCTGATATTATTGGAGCTTCCCGGGATATAGCATATATACGGTTCGCTGGCAGCCACATCCATAAATATATATTCCGGTGTCAAATTAAAATCCTCTTCCGGGATAAGATACTCATATGCTCTTTCCATTGCAGCCAGAATACCATGCATTATTCTTTTAACCGATTCATTAGACAGCTTTGACCGGTCCAGTATATTGATCATGGACTGCTTTGCTGTGATTTCATAATAATAAAAGGTCTTATTATCGATGCTTCTTTGCTCTATGGGAAGTATCCCATCTATTGTCTGATGCTCCAGCACTTTTATACTATATTGCCCTGATACGGGTGTATCCCCCTTGGATATCACCATATAATTATGTCTGAGATCCTTTTTATACTCAACCTCCATAGACATCTCCTTTAATCCGATAATTTATCCATCAGCTCCTCTGCTCCCTTAACCTTAGAGCCGGTCTCAAGAATCACCTCTGCAGCCCTGACTGCCTCAGCCGGATTATGGACCCTGCCTTCCGCTGTTATCTCTGTCCTTGATACCGGATCAAATAAATGACTGAAAACGGGCAGTTTTACTTTAGTCTCAACACCGGTCCATATTAATATTCTTGTATTATTAATCTCTGCTTCTACCCCGGTAACCTTAGATAAAAATAATCGCCCTGCCAATTCCCGGTTAAGATAGTCCGTAATTTTATCTTCTTCGATCGTGTCATCTTTAATCAAAGGATAGAAAATGCCTCTGTTATTAATATCCTTATAAGAAAGAGTCCCGGATTCAATATCCGCGTCATTCCTCAAGGTTATTTCTGCCTTATGCAAAGCCTTGTCTACCGTCCCGTGTACCAGATTTTGATCATAAAGCCAGAAGGTGAGATAGATAAGCGCGATTATCATATATAATACAAGCGGCATGGCAAATGCAGCCTCTACCGTTATACTCCCTGCATTTGGCTGAATATAATATGATCTTTTAATATTCCCATTCTTTCGGGCCTTTTTTTCCATAACTTTAACCTGTATTCTTATCATCAATTCAACATAGTGGAATTGGATATTATTATTATTAAATAAGATGCAAATAGAAACGGTACAAAGGGTATCGCCTTCTTTTTGTCTGCCTTTCGAAGCATTAATAGCAGAATTGATATGACTGCTGCCATCAATAACGCTATAGCAAATAATTCAAGATTTCTCCAGAAGCCTAAGCCTATCCCGGTTGTACATAATAAAAGCCCGTCTGCCATTCCAATTTTACCTTTTGTGAGAATACTGATCATAATAACAGCCAGGCCCACTGCTGCTCCTCCTAACCTGTCATAAAAGGGTAATGTATTTATAAAGGAAAGACAAACACCAATCAATAGACACCCTGTCATAATCAGCCATAACCATATCCTTTTATAGATTAAGTCCTGTATCGCACTGAATAACAGCAATACCCCAATTGTAATATTTAATATTATTTCCAATCAATTAACACCTGCCTTAGTAAACAAATTCTCCAAATAAACTGCTAAAATAAATTCTCATGATAAACCGACTTAGTAATCCGTCTGATTATATCCATACATATCTGTCAATAGATATGTCATATTTGCAAACCGTTCATATGATAGTATTGCTTCGCATCAAAGATACACACTTATGACCTCAGGTATTGATATATTAATCTTTGATCACCCTATTTATAGCACCTTTTACAGGGTGTTCGGTTACCGGTCTCAGAGAAGGATATCTCCTTAACACTCCTTTTTAACTTCGAGCATTCCCTTATGGTATGGAATCTGGTGCCATCGGACGTAATATAATAGCCTGTATAGTTATCCAAAGGTTCTGAACAGCATGCCTCACAAGGCTTATATCTGGCGCCATTATCATTTCTTAGATCTGTCGGTATCCCATATACTGCTCTTATAGACAACTTTATATGAGAGCAATCCGACGTTTTATGGTATACGCTTCCTGTCTCAGTAACGAACACGGTGGTTTCCGTTTTGTCAGAAGCTCCATCTCTATAAGCGGCATCCACCTTAAGGCCGGTCCAGCAGCGCAGCCTTACACGTTGGATAAAATGCATATTCCTTATAATAAAAATTCTTACAGGCAATTGCACCTCATAGCTTACAGCAATGTCGATTACATCCTCTCCGCTTAATAAGCTTGATCCCGCAAAGCTTAACCCATTGAATCCATTCTTGATACAGGATCCGTTAATCTGCTTTATATCCAGATATCTCTGGCATATTGCTTAAGCACATATTGACTTGCCGTATCCACCAGGCTTTCCTTCCACCCAAAATCATACTCTTCGCCAAATATGGAGATATCAATATTCAAAATATCATCTGCACTTGGAAATTCCTCATAGACATAAGCACTTTTGGACAGATTTAAACCCATCCTTGTTATACCGGATTGGATTAATTCCTGAACGGTAAAGATTTGAAGAAAATATAGAAATGAAAGCATAAGGTATAAAAACAGCGGTAAAACAAATGCCGCCTCCACAGTAATTGACGCCTTAAGGCTGATGGGCTGGGATGTCCGTTCCTCTGAAAGAATTTTACATTCATAAGCAAACGATTCCCTGGAGAGAGATATTTTATGAATTAGAAGATTTAATAAAGATTTACTTGATTTTGATAGAAGAGCGGACATCCCAACACACCAGACCGTATAATTTTTAATTTTCAAACTAAAATGACTCAACATATATTTTATTATTAATAGCAATAGGCAGCCTTTACCCGGTAATTATAGTCCTCGCCATTGTTACCCAGATATTTCTTAACAAATGTGAAGGCTGTGAACTTACTTTCAATTATAAAGCTAACTTCTGCATCAAACCCGAATAAACATTGCCCTATCCTAAAATCCTCCTTCTGATATCGGAGCTTAATATTTTCCTGTATCAGATCCATAGACCCATATGCCAGATCATTCTTATCCCGGAGCAGCAAAAATATTGCTAAGTAGTCCCTATATGCAAAAACCAGTCCCTCTGCATTCGTTAACTGATTTGCTTTTTGATGCAGATAATCCCTGTTTATAAGGAATATATCCGCAAATTCCATAACTACCTCTTTTTTAAGAATAGGCAGATCCTTGCCAATAACCAAGGCACAGGTATCCAGCATTGCTTCTGCAAACGCCCATAGGAGTATAATAACTAACTGGGTCATACTGATTAAGAACGCCATTCCGGTAAAGCCGACCAGCGCAGTTGCTATTAATTTCGTTTCCGTTTGTATCTCTTTGTCCCCAAGAATGCTTACAAAGTTCATTATCATTCTGACGAATATTATTTTTGTTATCACTGCGTTCAGATTTTCCTCATCGGAAAGCTTGCCGGCCAGAAGATACTCTTGTTCATATTCTAATATGGAAGGCTTCCTCGACGGCTCCACTGTATTTTCCGCAGTCAAGCTCCCAAAATGCTCTTTGATATATTCTTGAAATAGCAGATGCTGTGCTGCCTCACCGGCCCCCTCCTTCATTACGGATAACCCTGACATCAATTCTCCAAACAGGTGGAATACATCTCCTGAATCGAAACTTCCGCTTATTATATTATTTATTGCCGTCATGATCTCTGAGGCAGCATCCGTATTCCCGTCAAGCAGCGCCTGCAGCTTAGAGGGTAATGCCACGGAGGCAGATATTTGTGAAGTTGATACCTGTTTCGGATCAATAATGAGGCTTGATAATCCGTTCTGTATTAAGCCGCTTATCTTATTAAGCGAAGTGTCATATTCAGACTCCTGTATGGTCAAGGTACTATAATCTACTGAGAGTCCGGATATCTGATAAGTATTCATCGTGTGCTTTACTGCCGTCAGGGATTCAAAACCCTCCAGGTATCGGTTATTCTGAAGCTGTGATTCCAATTGCTTAAGCTTAACGGTAACCGAGTCAATTACCAGCAGGTTATCAGCAAGAATCTCCATCATCTTTTTAAAATCATACTTTGAGCTCTCTGCATCTGCATACCTGCCAAGCTTGGTTAATTCACTTTCAAAATATGTATAAATGACATTATCCATATTTCCCTTTTCTTCTGCCAGCACGGACTCGTAATGATTGATAAGAGGTGCGGCCATTGTAAGCTTATGCTGGATTTTATTAATATTATCAATCGCTTTATGTATCAGAGGCTTGATTCCCTCAGCCAGGTTATATATATAGTTAGTATTGGCATTGATTTCAGTGATGCCGACTTGGATTTCTAAATTCTTGATTTGAATTTGATTTGTCAGTTCCCGGATTTCTTCCTTAAGCCTTGTTATTTCTGATTTCAACTCATTCATATGCTCCTTATCAGCATCCGACATCCGATCTTCCGTCCGTTCCGTCAGACCTTCCAACGTCTGATCGCCTGCCTGTTCCATCAGACCTTCCAATATCTGATCGCCTGCCTGTTCCAACACACCTTCCGGTATCTGATTGCCGGTCTGCTCCAAATCGTGTTGTAAGTCAGGAACCCCCGCCGATATTTTCTCCAGCTCCGCTTGCCTCGTCTGAAGCAATTCACTTTTTTCCTGCATTTCATATTCCAAAGCGATTACCTGCGTTTGTAACTGTTCCAGTTGATTTATTCCATTCTCGGCAGCAAGAAAATAATGTTCCGGATTGATGTATTGCCCCTGTACCTTCTGAAATATGCTCTCTTGATTAATACCCACATTATGCATGGTTATATCCCGGTAACAAATCATCTTAATGAATGGAGATACTGTTTGTATAGATCCCTTCGGTGAAAGTTCAATTCCTTTCTCATTGGTCCGAACTCCATCGAACAGTTCCATAAGTTCCAATATATTTATATCAATCCATGCGAGCTCTTCCTCTACCTTCATCTTATCTTCCATAACATAACTGACCTTTTTCGCTGATTCAAGAAGGGATATCTTATTAAGTAAAATTTCGACTGCATCACCGGCTTCCTTATATTTCATATATTCTACCGCTTCATGGATGAACAGCTGTCCTTGATAGCCGGTCAGCGCAGCTTCATTGCTGATCATAATTTCATCGATCGATATATCATAAAGCTCCGCATTATCTGCCAGGAACCCCGTCATATTCTTATCCGGCTGAAAACTGTAGGACATGTGTTCCTCAAGTACCTCAGATATATACTCCTTGTCTGTCATGGTTCCATTATCTTCGGAGAAGTATCCGAAGATATGGTATTCCTCCCATAACGGACCATAATATTCTGCCAAAGTACTATCCATCGCAGCGGTTAAGGCACGCTCCGCAAAGACCTTTGCCGTATTCACCCTCGCTCCTTCAATCATAGTAAACAAAAGAGACAGTATCAGGAGCAGAATCAGACTTAAGAATACCGTAATCGTTCCTTCCTCTTTTATGTGCAATGCCCTCACAGGAACTTCCTCCTATATGCTTTATGGTAGCCATGTCACAGTACTTCCTGCGAACCGGTACAATTTTACTCAATTATCAGCTCAGAATTTATCTCCGTTGAATTACCCATAATGGATGAGAATGCATTAGTCATTATCTCTGTTATCTGGGTTCGAAAGATGAGGACGAGTCCAATGATGATTACCAGAATCAAGATTATCTCAATGACCCCTACTCCGCTTAATTGAATGGATATCAACCTGTGCCGGAATCTTTTTAATGGATTTTTCATTTGAAATATATGCCGTTCCATCTGCAGCCTCCTTTCTGAAATTATATTTTATTCATCTATTTAAACCACAATTTTAATGAAAACCTACTGATTTGGAATGTAAAAGCAAAGTGTTTTAACACAGATAAGCTTCAAGGTCACCGTATAAAAAATCAGGATTTTTCTCGATTATCATCAATCTACGAAAAAGTAAATGCGGAGAAGGCCGGTATCATAATAATCAGAAATACTATAATAAGCATAATCATCATTGGTACCAAGAGCTTTGTCCCTGCTTCTTCTCCAAGTCTTCTTGCCGTGTCTTTTCTTGCTTCAAAGGCTTCTGCTGCTTCCTGTATCAGCAGTTCGGTAAAGCCTCTCGTTCCTTTCTTAAGATTCTGAGAAATCAAGGCACTGAATTTTATATAAGAAAGCAGCCCCGTCCGTCTTCCAAACTGCTCGTAAGCAATGCTCTCCGGTGTACCAAGCTTTAGTTCACGAGTCGTTGTCAGCATCTCTTCATATGCATACTGCTTATGGAAGTTCTGATTTTTTCCCTTATTGGCATAGTCCTCAGTAATCCTGATCCAGGCCTGTCTGATTGTCATACCCGCATTCACCAGGAGTGTAAATTTATTAATAATATCCGGATAGTCGGCCAGCATCTGATCATTTCGCACCTTCATGCGTTTTTCCAGCTCTCTGTCTCCATATATCCAAAGAAAGGCCACAGTGATAAATCCTATGGCAAGAAAGGATAATCCGGCAGTACTGCCCGGCTCCTGCCACCTGAGCTGAAAATTCTTAAGAGAAATCGGCAGCTCCAACTGCTCCTTATGAGCTGTTTTGTCCGAATATTCCCGTACTGTGGCTGTCAGTTCCTGCTTTAGCAGCTCTTCGCTGCTATGCTGTCTTGGCATAAGCTTAAAATTAAGCTTATGCTCCTGTTTCTTATCATAATATGTTAGAATTACCCTTACATAAGTGGTAATTCCCTCTTCCCGGATATTATCGCTGCTGACCGTACCGTCGGTATGTATCAGGCTGTAATCCTCCGGATGCCAGCTCACACTTATATTTAAATCCGGTATTCTGTTGCAAAAATATAGATTCTCATAGATCAGTTCGGCTGATTCGTTATTCCCAAGCACCGCTTTCTCAAGATACCGGAAGGCCTTATCGAATACTTGGCTTATCTCTTCCTCCGTATATAACCGTTCATTCACCGGTATTGTCACTTCCATGGAATCTGATACTGTATCCTCATATAATGCTGCTTCGTCTTTGGGTTCTATCAATACCTGCAGCGGGATCTTAACACTGCCCGCTCCATAATCCGGACGCATAATATACTTCCCGTCTGTTAAGGCCGAATTGCTTATTTCTATAAAATGGTTCAGCAGAGAGAATACCTGGAACAAAGCCAAAACCAAAAGAATCGCTGAAATTCTGCTGCACCAGTAAAGCCTGATCAATGCTTCCGGTTTTGATATAATATACAATGCTTTTATTGAGGTCTTAATCGTATCTCTTCTGTTCAATAGCTTTTCCAATCCGGTTTTAGTCAAAATCCAGTTGGATAACGGATAAAGAGCGTATAATTTGTGTTCCCGTTTATCGATACTGCTTCTCCAGTCTTCATCACCTTTGCAGAACAGATATCCTGTAAGCAATACCAATAGAAAGCTGCAGTTAATGATCCACATTCCGTCTGCCTCCCTTACACCTCTATGGCCGTAATATTATCTATCAGTAAATACGCTCCAAGATAACAGAGCAGAAGCAATGTCATAACAATAATTCCAAAAAGATTATGATATAAGGGAGTTAAAAAATCCGGAGATGATACGGATAGATAGACTAGAATTAACAGAGGTATGACTTTCATAATATTCGCTTCCAGGCGCTTTGCCGCCAGTAAGGTGACAATCTCTCTTTTCACCTCGATCCTGCCGCTGATTACATTACTGGTCACCTTGATCACATGGATGATATCCCCTCCGGTCCTCTTTGATGTACTGAATACTTCCGAGAAGTTTAGAATATCTTCTATGCCCGTTCGCTCGCCAAAATCGCTTAACGCTTTTTCAACAGTAATATTCATTCGCAGCTGACGGAGGATATAAGTAAATTCCTTTATGATAACCGCATTTTCCTGATAGATCTGCCTTAGGTCCCTGCAAGCCTCCTCAAAGGAGTGCTCCGTGCTATAACCGGATTCCAGTGCCGCAGACAAAGCCATAAGAGCGTCTTTAAATTCTAAATTTAATTTCCATTTTCTTGAGGAAAGTAATTTATGATTTATATCTTTATAATAAAAACAAATCAAAGGGCTGAGAATAAGGACGCCTGCTATGCTCCGATAAAACAGGCTTCCCAATATTATAATCAGTAAGGCTCCCCGCAGAAGGTAACAGAGTCTGTCTCTTAAGGACAATCGGTATGTATTATAATTTTCCATGTATAGCTTCCCTTCTGACAAGAATCATTAACTTAAGAATATCAAAAGACTTTAAATTCATTCCATATCTGTAATTCCGGCTCTTCTTAATTTGTCAGCCTTACAGAGGATATTTAATTTAAGGTAATGTCCGGTAATCTTCCCATGATCCTCTCCTGTTTCTTCAAACTGATAGATTGGATTCAATCCTATCTCGCCTTCCGTGCAGTCCAGAACCTCGGTAACCTCCAGCAAACGCCGGGATTTATCCCTCAGCCTGCCAAGCTGCACTATGATATCAATTGCGGATGCAATTTGTTTTCTGACTGCAAGTAATGGAATCTCTGTGCCGAGCAGCACCAGTGTTTCGAGACGGCTTAACATATCAACGGCAGAATTGGCATGACCGGTGGACAAGGATCCGTCATGCCCGGTATTTAGAGCCTGAAGCATATCTATTGCCGCTTCATCTCTGATCTCACCGATCACAATCCGGTCAGGACGCATCCGGAGGGATGTTTTGATCAAATCACGGATCGTGACTGCATTATTTCCCTCCGAATTAGCGTTTCTTACCTCCAGGCGGACAAGATTGGATATATTACGAAGCTGAAGCTCAGCAGAATCCTCTATCGTAATAATTCTTTCGCCGGAGGGGATAAAATTAGACAAAACATTAAGAAATGTTGTTTTTCCAGAACCTGTCCCACCGCTTATGAGGATATTATATCCTGCGATGACCAACCTTTCGAGATAGCTTGCAACCTCGCTGGTAATAGAATTTAACTCAATAAGCTTTTCAATGGTAATTGGCTTATTGGAAAATTTACGTATTGTGATTATTGGTCCATCCATCGCTACCGGAGTGAGAACTACATTCACGCGTGAGCCATCCGGCAGCCTGGAATCTACAATAGGACAGGCTTCATTAATTATTCGGTTGGAATGTGATACCATCTGCTGCACTACATCCTCCAATTTTTGCTTTGAATCAAAGCATTTATCATACGGGTACAGATTTCCGTCTTTTTCTATGAATATTTTATCCGGTCCGTTTACCATGATTTCCGTTATGTCCGGATCTTCAATCAGTTCCTGAAGAATATCCAGCTTACGGATCGCATTGAATATATCCTTACGGAGTCTTTGCTTTTCCTTCATACTGACATATTCTTCCCTGCTATGAGTTATCAGAATATAATCAATGGTATCATACAGTTCTTCATCGGTTATCTCCCTGCTCAGGTCGATGGTTTCCATGATCCTTTGCTGCAATAATTCCTTACGCTGAGTCATCCTTTTACCTCCGGCTATATTCCAGGTTCAGATTCTGTCTTGCGAGATTCCAGGCGGAGGTTCCCCTTAGTTCGGTATATGAGATAGGGCCTTGTCCTAATTCAGCTTCTCTATCCAGATGAATATTTATAAATTTCTCTTTTGTCACGGGTATACCGCCATATTCCATTTGCTTTGACCATACCGCAGCCACTTCATCCTCATAGCTTTCACCATGGCCTGTTATAAATACATTATCACTAATGTTCATCATTTCGGAGGCTGCTTCTGTATATACGCCCAGATAGAAAATAATTGCAGGGTACTCGGTATGATTCCTTAATTCCGCCGCCCATTTTACGGCATCCTCCCTGGTCAGGGATATAATATCGGCAGCATGTGTGATTCCTGCAAGATATGCCATATTGCCAACATATCTTAGAAGTGTCTTCAGCTTTGGAATGCTGTTTTGCTGTTCCTTCAGGTAATAGATGAATTCTGTCAGTGCAGCGGTATCATTATCGGCAAATGCGGCGAGCTTTACCGGTAATGGGTCCAGCATGATAACCAATGTTTTTTTGCTCTCTGAAAGCATCGCTCCCAAAGACCATGTGAATATTATTGCTTCCGAGCTTTGAATCGGGGAAAATACAGATATAATTCTTGAAGATCTGGAAGGATTCGTTACCGGTATGTTATCAGACCGACTGTTGTAATCGTTTATTATCTGATACATTAAAGATCTTGCCGGCTGGTATCTATAAATCATTCGGCTTTCCGAAGCAGCATCCTTATCAGGCGTCTCCGTTAAGGAATAGATATTACTTACATTATTCAGGCACAGACCGTCTCCCATATCCTGATTGCCTAACAGAAGAATTTCTATGGAATGAAGAGAAAGATATTCCTCCAGACTATCTTTCCGTGTAAAAGCAGTAAATTCAAAATCAAACTCCTTTTTACGTTTGAAATACTCCATGAAGCGGGTAGTATAAAAAGAATCCGAATCATAAAGAGCGAAAATTCTATTCAAGAAATAATCCTCCTAAGTAATTAATATGAAATTGTTACGACTAATCGGGGAATTTTATTATATCGAGTCCGATATAAAATGATATGCCCTTTCATATGGGCAAAGAAAATAACTGTATATATCTTCTATAAATAGGTAATTTGTATCAGATATAACCATATACTAACTTATGAATTATTACTTGTCAACTAAAATATAGGAATTTTTTCATATTTTGGTAAATTATACAATTATTATGTGATATTTTATCATTTTTATACAATAAAAGTAGTATTCTGCCATCTCATGCGCTAAACGAATAGTAGGATGCCAGTCCATAAAGCAGCAGGAAACCGGGCAAGCCAAGAAAACCGTTGGTAAGTATGCTGATTCCATTAATTCCTACGGTAATGTCATAGCCGTTACTCCGTAATACAAAGTCAAGAAGATAGATTCCTGCCGTACCAAAGCAGGCACGCACACCAAAATCTATTATTAAATCCGGTCTGCGGCGAATTACGCATGCTGCGATAAAAACTATACATGCAATGATAATTCCAATTAATATCTTATTTTCTAAACTCATAAATGCTCCTCCTCTACCTTTCAAAGACAAGTTTTAATTATTAATGTCATACATCCATATTCTTTCTTGTCCTCTGATACAACCTATTACATTTATATACCGATTTAACCATTTTATGTTAAATAATAGAATAATAGCCAAATATTTTGTCCATACTATAGGCATATTAAGTAACAAGGCTGGTGACGATATGCATTTATTCTCTAAGAAAAGACCTCCCAAAGATAATTATCTGATAAATGAGATTAATAAAACAAAGATTGCGATGGAAGCTGCTTATTCCAATTTTCAAAATGTAGTTGATCCTGATTTGATTGACAGCTGCATCTATCAGCTGAATGCGGTACAAAATCGATATAAATTCCTATTAAAGGAAGCAAAAGCTGATGAATTATTAACAGCTGAGATCAGTGGAGGCAGGTGAAAATTCACCTGCCTCCTATCATTTGTAGCTCATTATTCTTTTGTATCCCATTGTTCTTTTGTTGGTTACTACTCTTTTGTAACTTTATTATTCTTTTTTAACTTATTATTCTTTTGTAGTTTTATTATTCTTTTGTAACTTATTATTCTTTTGCAACTCATTATTCTTTCGTAACTTATTGCTCTTACGTAGCTTTATTGTTCTTATGCAGTTCATTGTTCTTATGTAATTTATTGCTCTTGCATAGCTTTATTGTTCTTATGTAGTTTATTGTTCTTATGTAGCTTTATCATTCTTGTGTAGTTTATTGTTCTTATGTAGCTTTATCATTCTTATGTAGCTTATTGTTCTTGTGCAGTTTATTATTCTTACGCAGCTTTATTGTTCTTGTGTAGTTCATTATTCTTATGTACTTATTATCCTATTCAACATTTTTCTTTTGTAATTTACTCTTCTTATGTACCTGAATAACATATACGGCTTCCACGTTATCCTTAACTTAAGTACCTTAATACTCCGGCATCCTTAGCATCTTAGCCATTCTTTTGTATCCTGCAATTCTTTCGTATCTCAAATCTTCCGTGCTCTCAAAGCTTTTGTTCTTAATGTGCTTTTGTACCTTATAAACTTTTGTAACGGCTTATTTATGCAATAAACCCACGGTTTCGGTTACTCGGATCAACATACGTTTCATTAAGTTTCCCTCTGCCATAGGTTAAGCCCGCGTAGAGCTGTTGGGTATTACGCATCACAGGACCACTGCTGTCTGCCTTACTGACGCCTTCAAAGCCGGTCAGCAGTCTCGTTAAGACAGTCTCTGCACTGTCCAGTGTAATCGGACTTTTCCTGATAATTGCTGTGATAATCTGTTTATTTACAAAGAGATAGAGACTCATCAGATCCTTCGATATTTCATAATGAAAATCCAATGCCACGATCAGCTCATTGACATACTTCCGGGCATGTTTTAATTCCTTAGCAAAAGCCTCCCGGTTATCTGCTTCATAGGCTTCCTTCGCCTCAGCGATCTCCTCAAGGACCATCTCATACAGAATTACGATGAGCTCGCTCTTGGAGGCTTGGGTAATACGGGCTGTAAATACTTTAATTGCTTCCTGTTTCATATTAAATCCCCATTCTTCCCGGTATCATTTATAGCTGTAATTCCATGCGGCTGCTGTCTCGTAAGAAACTATCCGTATCCGTCTGACAGCATGCCTGCTTCTAACGGTCGGATTAAGGATTCTGCAGCAGTGTCAATATGGTCTG
>JAFADH010000177.1 GCA_023424995.1 Bacillota bacterium
TTCCGATGGATTAGTACAGGAGGTTAACATGCTGAGCAAGGAAAGAGAAGAAGCCGTCATCGCATTATGCCGTAAACTGATAAAGGCAAAAAGCTATTCCGGGCAGGAGAAGCCGGTGGCTGATGCATTGAAATCATATTTTACAGCCAATGCATATGATGACATTATTACCGATCAATACGGCAATATCATAGGCGTTATGAAAGGAAAGAGGCCGGGCAGGAGGATCGTATTCGACGGACATATGGATACGGTTCCCGTAGAGAATGAAGAGAGATGGACCCATTCTCCATATGGGGCTGAGATAGAGGACGGAAAAATCTATGGAAGAGGCAGCACCGATATGAAGGGTGCGGTGGCAGCCATGGCTAGTGCCGCAGTGAACTTTGCCGTGGATTGCGATAAGGATTTTGCCGGGGAGATCTATGTGGCAGGGGTAGTACATGAGGAATGCTTTGAAGGAATCGCCGCCAGGAGCATCAGCGAGCTGGTGAAGCCGGATTATGTGGTCATCGGAGAGGCTTCCGAGCTTAATCTGAAGATCGGGCAGAGAGGCCGGGGAGAAGTCAAACTGGAGACCTTCGGGATTCCCGCTCATTCCGCCAACCCGGAGAAAGGGATCAATGCGGTCTATTCCATGTGCAGGCTGATCGAAGAGATCCGCGGTCTTATTCCTGCTCAGCATGATATATTGGGAAAGGGTATCCTGGAGCTCACGGATATCAAGTCAAGCCCGTATCCGGGAGCATCGGTGGTCCCGGAATATTGTGCGGCAACCTATGACCGCAGGCTTCTGGTGGGTGAGACCAGGGAAAGTGTCCTTGCTCCCATCCGGGAGGTGATCGACCGTATGATGAGCCGGGATGATAAGATAAAGGCCAGGGTATCCTTTGCACAAGGGGAAGAGCTCTGCTATACGGGCAATAAAATTGTGGGTGAGCGTTTCTTCCCGGGATGGCTGTACGACCGGGAGGAAGCATTTATACAGGATGTATTGCAGGAACTGAAGGGTATGGGCTTTACCCCGGAGATCACCCAGTACAATTTCTGCACCAACGGCAGCCATTATGCCGGAGAAGCGGGGATCCCCACCATCGGCATGGGGCCCTCCAGGGAGAATCTGGCGCATACTATTGATGAATATATTGAGATTGACCAGCTATTGAAGGTCACAGAGTGTTATTACGGGATCATGAAGGCGCTTTTAAGATAAACATGCAGTCAGGGCTTACAGACTGTGAGAAAGGTGTGGTTATCAAATGGATATACTGATAAAAAATGCAAGAATTATTGACGGAACAGGTCAGCCGGAGTATCCGGCGGCCATAACCATCCTCGGAGACCGGATTCATAAAATCATTGCCGATCCGGCGGAAGCTTCCTCTTATGAGGCAAAAGCGGGCAGGATCATCGACGCAGCCGGTCTGGTATGTGCACCGGGCTTTATCGATACCCACAGCCACAGTGATCTGAAGGTCCTGTCACAGCCGCAGCTGCTTCCGAAGCTGAAGCAGGGGATTACCACGGAGGTGCTTGGGCAGGATGGGATCTCCATGGCGCCTCTTCCCCTTGCGTATATCGAGCCCTGGAAGAAAAACCTTGCGGGGCTGGATGGGGAGGACCCTTCCCTGGACTGGACCTTTCAGGATACGGACAACTATCTGAAGCTTATAGAGGAAGCAGGGCCGGCTCTGAATGAAGCGTATCTTCTTCCCCACGGCAATGTAAGAATGGAGGCTATGGGCCTTACGGACCGGGAGCCTGCGCCGGAAGAGCTTAAGAGGATGTGCGACATTACCCGGAGGGAGATGGAAGCAGGCTGCATCGGCTTCTCCTCGGGATTGATCTATATGCCCTGCGCCTACGGGAAGACGGAAGAAATTATTGAGATATGCAGGATAGTAAAGGAATATGACGGTGTATTCGTGGTACATCAGAGAAGCGAAGCGGATGATATTCTGTCCTCCATGGATGAGATTATTCGAATCGGCAGAGAATCAGGGGTAAGGATACATTTCTCCCATTTTAAGGTATGCGGGAAACAAAATTGGAGCAAGCTCCCCGGTATGCTGGCGAAGCTGGACGAAGCCGGTGCGGAGGGCATCACGGTTTCCCTTGACCAGTATCCGTACATTGCAGGGAGCACCATGCTGGGAGTGATACTCCCTCCCTGGGTCCATGACGGCGGAACGGATCAGCTGGTGGAGCGGCTGAAGGACCGGGAGCTGCGGCTAAAGATGAAGGAGGACATAGAGAAGGGCATCGAGGGCTGGGATAATTTTGTCCAATTTGCCGGAACCGACGGAATCTATATTACCAGTGTGGCCTCCGGGAAAAACCGGGATGCGGTGGGCTTAAATCTTGAGGAATTAGGAAGACATAGAAAAAAGGACGCTTTGGAGGCCGCTTTTGATCTGCTGATGGAAGAGAAGAATGCGGTGGGCATGGTGGATTTCTACGGTACGGAAGAGCATGTGGCTGCCATTCTGCGGCGTCCGGAGACCAATCTCTGCACCGACGGGCTGCTGTCCGGAAAGCCCCATCCCAGAGTCTACGGTTCCTTTCCAAGAGTACTGGGCAGATATGTGCGGGAAGAGAAGATACTGACCTTGGAGGAAGCCGTATGCAAGATGACTGGGAAAGCGGCCTCCGCCATGAAGCTGCGGGAGAGGGGCATCATCAGGGAGGGCTATTATGCGGACCTTACCCTGTTCAACCCGGACACGGTAACGGATATGGGAACTTATACGGAGCCGGAGCAGTATCCGGAAGGAATTAGATATGTTATCGTGAATGGAAGCATAGCCATAGCGGACGGCACGGAAACAGGAGTAAGAACGGGAAAGGTGCTTAGAAAGCGGTAGTACTATAGAAACGATGGCTTTGGAATGGGATCGATAGGAGGCTATGATGTATCATTTTATAATTAACGGGAAAGCACAGTCCGCGGAAGAGAATATGAATTTCCTGGACTATCTGCGGGATAATCTGGACCTGACCTCGGTGAAAGACGGCTGCAGCCAGGGAGCCTGCGGTTCCTGTACCATATTGGTGGGGGGTAAGAAAATGCGTGCCTGCCTGCTGACCACAGGGAAGGCGGACGGGAAGGAAATTCTCACAGTAGAAGGCTTATCCCGGCAGGAAAAGGACATTTATAATTATGCCTTCTCAAAAACCGGTGCGGTCCAGTGCGGCTTCTGTATTCCGGGTATGGTGATCAGTGCCAAAGCTCTTTTGGATGTGAACATGCATCCAACCAAACAAGACATCAAGGAAGCCCTTAAGGGCAATATATGCCGATGCACCGGTTATAAGAAGATTATTGATGCGGTGGGGCTGGCGGCCGGCTGCCTCAGAGGAGAAGTACAGCCTGTTATCGAAGAAGCGGCGGGCAAGGTCGGGGAACGCAGCATCCGCCCGGATGCCGGGGACAAGATTCTGGGCACCGGTAAATTCGCAGGGGATATCAAGGTCCCCGGCATGGTATACGGCAGCGCCCTGCGCTCCGCATATCCCAGGGCACTGGTTAAAAGCATCCGTATTGAAAAAGCCCTGCAGCATCCGGAGGCAGTCAGGATTGTACTTGCGGATGAGGTTCCGGGCCAGCGTTATATCGGGCATCTGACCCAGGACTGGCCGGCTCTGATCGCAATAGGGGAGGAAACCAGATATTACGGAGATTCCATAGCCCTGATCGCGGCAAAGAGTAAGAAGGCACTGAAGGAGATCAAGGAGCTGATCGAAGTAGAATATGAGGAAAGAAAGCCTGTATTTGATCCCAAGGAAGCCATGGAACTGGCGGATTATAAAATTCATGAGACAGGGAATGTCTACCGCGTGGAAAAGATCAAACGGGGAGATGTGGATAAGGCTCTGGCAGAATCCGCTTATGTGGTCACCAACACCTATAAGACCCCCCATCAGGAGCATGCCTTTCTGGAACCGGAAAGTGCTCTGGCAATCCCAGAAGAGGACAGACTCATGGTATATACCGGCGGACAATCCGTCTATGATGAATACAGGGAGATTCAGCAGCTGCTTGGAATCCCCAAGGAAAAACTCCGGATCATCAGTGCCTATGTAGGCGGAGGCTTCGGAGGAAAGGAGGATATGAGCGTCCAGCATCATGCGGCATTACTGGCGTATCTGGCCGGGGTACCGGTACGTGTGACCTTAACCAGGGAGGAAAGCATGATGGTGCATCCGAAGCGCCATCCCATGGGTATGGAGCTTACCACGGGCTGTGATAAGGACGGAAGACTGACTGCCATGCGTCTTCGCCTGGTGGCGGACACCGGTGCTTATGCTTCCCTGGGGGGACCCGTGCTTCAGCGGGCCTGCACCCATGCTGCCGGACCATATAATTATCAGAGCATCGATATCATCGGAACCTCTGTGTATACCAATAATGTGCCTTCGGGAGCCTTCCGGGGCTTCGGTGTGACACAGACCATGTTTGCTACGGAATGCAACCTTACCCTGCTGGCCGAGAAGGTAGGCATCGATCCTTATGAGATCCGGCACCTGAATGCAGTGAGGCCGGGACAGTCCCTTCCCAACGGGCAGATCGCCGATGAGGGTACGGGTATTGTGGAGACTCTGGAGGCGGTTAGGGATATCTATTATGATAATTTTAAGAATGCGGGCATTGCCTGTGCCATCAAGAATGCGGGAGTCGGAGTGGGCATCCCGGATACCGGCCGGGTCAGATTAAAAATCGTAGATAGCATGGTAAGCCTTCGTACCAGTGCGGCGTGCATGGGACAGGGAATCGCAGCTACCATGCGTGCCATCTGCTGTGAGACAACAGGCCTGGCGGCCAGGGATGTCATAGTAGCGGCTCCGGATACGGACATTACTCCCAACTCCGGCACCAGTACAGCCTCCAGGCAGACGGTGATTACAGGAGAAACCACCAGACGGGTCTCCCTGAAGCTGAAGCAGGACCTTAAGACGCACTCCCTGTCCGAGCTGGAGGGGAAGGAATATTATGATGAATTCGTCGGTGTAACAGATCCCATGGGCTCGGATAAGCCCAACCCGGTAAGCCACCTGGCATACGGGTATGCAACTCAGGTAGTCATCCTGGATGAGGAAGGAAGGGTTGCCAGGGTAATAGCTGCCCATGACGTAGGCCGAGCAGTCAATCCCAGCAATGTAGAAGGCCAGATTGAAGGCGGCGTGGTGATGGGCCTTGGCTACGGCCTCACGGAGGACCCTGTCGTAGTGAATGGAAAGCCCACGGCCAGATACGGAACCCTTGGGCTTTGGCGTGCGACGGATATTCCTGAGATTGAAACCGTTTTAATTGAGAAGAATCATGCGGAGCTTGCCTACGGAGCTAAGGGTGTGGGCGAGATCCCGCTGATTCCCACTTCTCCCGCCGTACAGGCAGCTTATTACAAGAGGGACGGAATTTTCAGAACCACGCTTCCCCTGGAGCATACGGCTTATCGGAAGTAAAGAACCCGGAGACTGTAAACTGGTAACAGGATTAGAATGAAAGGCGGAGCTTATTGATGGACAGAAGAGCGGAAACTCTTAGAACCGGAGCTATTATCGTGGCAGCAGGCAGGTCATCCCGAATGGATGATTTTAAGCCTATGATGCAGATCGGCTCCATCTCTATCATCCAGCGGGTAATAGCTACCTTATCCCAGGCCGGAGTCGATCCCGTGGTGATCATTACCGGATACAACGGTAAATTACTGGAACGTCATCTGTCAAAGCACAATGTTTTATGCATCCACAATCCGGATTATGAATCGACGGAGATGTTCGACTCCGCCAGATTGGGAATGAAGTATTTAAAAGGCAAATGCGACCGGATATTATTCACCCCGGCGGATATTCCGCTGTTTACCGTGAATACCGTAAGAAAGCTTCTGGATACCGGGGCGAGGCTTGCAAAGCCGGTGATGAACGGGAAGGGAGGACATCCCATCCTGATCGATGCCTCCTTAATCCCCGGACTGCTGAAATTCAGTGCCCCGGGGGGAATGAAGGCTGCCCTTCAGGCAAGCCGGGCTGTTATGGAGCGGATCGAGGTCGAGGATGAAGGGATCCTGCTGGATGCGGATACCCAGGAGGATTATCAGAAACTGTTGTCCTATCATAACGAACAGCTGATGCAGCTTAAGATAAGACTGATCCTGGCCAAAGAGACAGAGTTCCTGGACGACCGGGGCGCCATGCTGCTGCATCTGATCCATGAGAATAACTCCATCCGGCATGCCTGTGAGCAGGTGAATATCTCCTACCGGAAGGGCTTTAATCTGATCAACCGAATGGAGCAGCAGATGGGTATGCGGATCGTAAGAAGGCAGCAGGGAGGGATTGAAGGCGGCTATTCCGAGTTAACTGAGGAAGGTATGGATTTACTGAATAAATATGATGCTTTGCTGGAAGAAGCCACGGCAGCCGTGCATGGGATCTATGAAAGGATATTCGGAAAAAATCCATAGTCCCGGTTAGTTTTGTATTCTTTGATTTCGAATAATGGACAGGTCTTTATTATATACATATAGTAAGACAACATCATTATGGTGAGGCATATGAAACCAAAGGATATGAAATATCCGGACAATAAACCGGTAGCGGATGGGAGAATGGATGAGGGACCCGGAGAGGAATCAGAGGTGACCCAGATAACCACGTTCACCATATTTATGAAGGTAGGTATCATCGTTCTGAGCATCATCGCTATCATCGGCTTTGGAGTTAAGTTTGTCCCGGACTCTGTTGCGGTATCAACGATCAACAGTAAGAGGGATCTGCCCATATACTGCGTGAATACCGATGAGAATAAGGTTGCGCTGAGCTTTGACGCTGCCTGGGGGAATGATGACACCCAGACGATCCTTGATATCCTGGCACAGTATAATGTAAAGGTATCCTTCTTCATGACCGGCGGCTGGGTGGAAAAATATCCGGAGGATGTGAAAGCCATAGCAAAGGCAGGGCATGATCTGGGGAATCACAGTGAAAACCACAAGCAGATGTCCCTGCTGTCAAAGGAACAGAGCATCGAAGAGATTATGTCCGTGCATGATAAAGTCAAGGAACTGACCGGAACCGAGATGAACCTGTTCCGCGCACCCTACGGGGATTATAATAACACTCTGCTGAAAGCGGCAAGAGAGTGCGGCTATTATACGATCCAATGGGATGTTGACAGCCTGGACTGGAAGGATTACGGCGTACACAGCATCCTGAACAGGGTAGTGGAGAGTAAGGACCTGGGCAACGGCTCCATCATTCTTCTGCACAACGGCGCGAAGTATACCCCTCAGGCACTGGAGGGAATCATAGTAGGGCTGCAGGATAAGGGGTACCAGATCGTTCCCATATCACAGCTCATCTATACGGGAGAGTACACCGTAGATCATACAGGGAGGCAGTTTGGGAAATAAGTTTAATACGACCAGAGGATGTAAATTGGAAGACTTATCTGGCAGGTATCGGGCAATATTATTTTGGCCTCATCTTTAGCAGGTATATCTTGTGGAATTTCAAACCGTTTATGTGGATTTGATCATTGATGAAAGGCAAAATTACGGGAAATTATTCAAACGATAGCTACAATATAAAAAGTAAGTTCAAGCTTGTATCGGTCCGATACAAGCTTTTCTTTAAGTATTAAGCCGACAGCATGTGGAATGATCGGTTTAACCATTCAGGTCATTAAAAACAAAGGTATTGATATTATAGCTTATTCCTCTCTCTGAATTCCAAGGGTGTGAGGCCGGTATATTTTTTAAATATGGCATAAAAATATTTCGGTACAGGATAACCGACACTTTCCGATATATCGGATATTTTTTTGTTGCTTTCCTTTAATATTAGTTTAGCTTTTTCCATTCGGATCCGGATTAGGGCATCCACATAATTTTCTCCCGTCTCTTTTTTATACAGCCTGCTGAAATAGGCAGGGTTTAAAAACAGGCTGCGGGATATTGCTTCCAGGGTCAGATTGGGATCGGCATAGTTTTCCTGTAAAAATAAGTTTGCCTTTACTATTACGCTTTTTAATTGGGAGCCCTGCTTCTTTTTGATCGCATCCACCGTTTTCACGGTTATATTTACCAGCCAGTTCTCGATCTGCTCATTGGTATGGTAACGCTCCAAAGCATTGTAGGGATCCAGTAATTTATGGTTATAGAGACCGTACATATCCACTCCCATATCCATTGCTTTTCGGGTTATTTTACCCAGCAGCCCCAAAATGTCGATTCTCATACGGTCTCTGGAGCAATTATGTCTCAGCATATCATTGAACAGGTCCTTGATGAATGATACCAGCTTTTCTTCTGAGGAATGGAATAAATTACGAAGCAGCAGCTCCTCCTTTGCACTGGGATATACGTAATGGGCTTCGCTGGGAACAGTGAGGTCGTTAATATGGACGATACCTGACCCGCCGGACAGAATACTGTGTTCGGACGCCAGCAAAGCCTCTTCATATGACTTTGATATATCCGGCAAGTCTTTATACACCCCGCCCATGGAGACGGAAACAGATATGCCGAGAAGCTTAAGGATATATGAGGCAAACTGCTCAAGCTCCGAGATCAGTTTGTAGTCCGCAGCACCCTGTACGAATATATCGCTGCCGATGATGCTTTTTAAGCTTCCGTCATCACCCATTAATGTCCATATCTCATAGTCACCCGGCATATTGCTCAGTAATTCCTTAATGCTTAACAGGATGCTGTGTAACTTTTTCAGGCCCAGGCCTTTTAATATCTCATAATAATTTAATATGGAAATTATGATGCAGGAGTAATAATTTTTCTGCAGGCTGATGTTAAAATAAGCCATAGAAGCCTGGATATCCTGGCTGCTTTCATAATATCCCTTTAACAGGTCATTGAGAAATTTATCCAATAATAAACCTCTGTCCCGGTCGATTTCCAATTCCATTTTTTGTATCCGGGCTACGAAGCTTTTCTCCTCCTCAATGGCTTTTATGACATTTTGTACGGCTTCTATGAGCTCATCCGGCCGCATGGGCTTTAATAAATAGGAAAATACTTTTATCTCAAGAGCTTTTTTGATATATTCAAAATCGTCATAGCCGCTCATAATAATAACTTTTATTAAAGGGTAATCACGGCGAAGGGTATCCGCCAGATCCAGACCGTCCATTCTGTCCATTCTGACATCTGTAATAACAATGTTGGGCTGAAGCACCTCGATTTTTTCCTTGGCATCTTCCCCATCTATGGCAGTGCCCACTATCTCAACACCCATTTTGTCCCATTCAATGATGGTGGTAACACAATCTCTGATATAGTATTCATCATCCACAATAAGTAATTTATACATATATTTCAGCCCTCACTTTTGAGATTTTATATTGATTGCAGAGCAACTGCCGGTATTTTTATGCTTACGGCGGTTCCGGACTCATCGGAGCGGTCCAGAAAAACGCCGTAAGCATCCCCGTATTGCATCCAGAGTCTCATATTAACATTGTACAGACCGAAGCCGTTTCCGGCTTCCATGTAAATCTGCGTATGATTTGCCAGAAGTGCCCGTATGGTGTTAAACCGCTCATGGTCCATACCGGTGCCGTTATCACTTACCTCGAATATAATATCGTTCTCCTTATGTACTGCGGATACCCGTATGAAGCCGTCCCCGTTATTCTTATTGATACCGTGCTTAATGGCATTCTCGATCACAGGCTGCAGGATTATCTTTATGGTGGAATACTCAGCAAGATCAGGGTCCGCCTGCAGTTCAAACTGAAAACAATCCTTCAGGCGCAGTTGGTTTATCAACAGGTACTGCCTGGCATGGTCCAGCTCCTCATGGACCGTATAGAATTCCTTCCCATTGCTCAGACCCACCCGGAAGAATCTGGCCAAAGCGACTACCATTACGGAGATATCCTCATTACCTGCCTTGCAGGCCATCCAGTTGATAAAATCCAGTGAATTGTATAAAAAATGGGGATTTATCTGATACTCAAGCATGCTGATTTCCAGCCTTCTCTTTTGTCTGCCGTCCTCCTCGATTTTTAGCATCTGCTGGTTGATTCTTTCCGCCATTTTATTAAATGAGCTTTGAAGCAGCCCTATTTCATCGAAACGGCCGGTTTCGGCCCTGATCCGTATATCCCCGTCACCAAACCGTTCAACGGTAGTTTTTAACGTCTTTATGGGATTTGTAATACGCTTTAATATAATTACCAGTACGGGCATGGAGATCACCATTGATATGAGCATGATCAGAATGATGTAATTGCTTGCCTCTCTGGCTCTGGCTCTGATGATATCCATGGGCATGACATGAATCACATTCCATCCCTCCTGCGCATGAAGCACAAACGACAGGAGATAATCTGCCTTACCTGATTTGATAATCCGGTCTCCGTCAGCTCCGGAAGAAAGGTCGGAGATGATCTCCTGGCCGGCAGCTGTTCCTATCAGCTCCTTATCCTTCGTGTGGTAAACATAATGATAGCTGCTGTCTACGATCGCGTAATACTCCCTGGAATCAAAACTGCTTTCATCAAAGAGCTGCTGCAGCTCCTGGAAAGGGATTTGAATGATGAGCTGGCCCAGGGGCTGATACAATACCGTTGTCGACAGGTATTTCCGGCATAAATACAGACTGGGACGGGTCTCTCCGGTAATAATATTTATATTGGACGGTATCCATATATTTTTGCCGTTGCTGAGCAGGGACTGCTTATATACCTCTGAGGCCGTTATCCGTTCATATCCTATATGAAGGTAGGTTCCGTTGGAGGATTGGTAGATCATGCCGTTCTCACCGGCAATAATGGAATAAACCTCTTCACTTGTATCGGTAAGGGATTCTTCGATGGTTTTTTTGTTGTCCAGCATGGTAGTCTGGGTCTGGGGATTCAAGCTGTCGAGAAGGAGTTTTTGTATGGTCGGGTTGGCTAGGAGCATATCTGATTTGTCCTCATACTTGCTTCTTATAAAATTAGCCCGGTGCATTATCGTATAATTCAATTCATGGATTTTATTGAGATTTAAGTCCTTGAGATACTGGGTTGTCCAGTTGTAGCTGAAGAAGCCGATGAGGGCCAGCTGTACGGACAGAACCAGGGTTATGTACATAATCAGGCGTTTGGATATACTCATTCTTTTCATTAGAACTGAAACTCTGTCAATGAATGGCTTCATGGCATATGTCACCTCGCTGATATAGTAGGAAAGGGATATGGTACATTTTGAATTATAGCACCTAATATAAGCATAAAAAAGTAGCAAAAGGCCTTTTAATGCATGATGTAAAAATAAAAGGGTAAATGTAAAATGTTCGGACCGGACGGCGGTCCTGCAGGCATTGCCAGTCTTGCGATCGGTAAAAAAATATGGGTTAATGTAAAATGATCGGACTATATCTGAAAGGAACCGGCAGGTATAATTAGAGTACAAACTAATTCACAAAAGGAGAGGGTAATAAATGAAAAAAATGCAAAAAACAAGCAGTGTTATCCTGGCAGTCCTGCTGTCCCTGGCTTTATTTATGACAGGCTGCGGCCGTCCGGCCCAGGAATCGGACAGCCCGACGCCTGTACCGTCCGGCAGCAGTACTTCCGACGAACCGGCGCCTTCGGAGGCAGCGGCGGATGAGACGGATCTGATGGCTCCGTTTGCACCGTATCCCGAGACGGTTACATTGACCGTGGCCAGAATAATCAATCAGGGACAGCCCTTTGCGGAAGGGGAGGATTCCTCCAATAATGGAATGCTGAAGCTGATTGAAAAGAAACTGAATGTGAAATTTGAGATTGCCTGGGAGACAACCTATGAACAGTATCTGCAGAGGCTGTCCCTCAGTACTGCCAGCGACGCTCTTCCGGATGTATTTCAGGTGGTTGGAAGCAATGCGGGCATCACCTTCCGGCAGCTGGCATCCAACGGCGCTCTCGCCGACCTGACCGAAGCCTATGAAAAATGCCTGGGAGGCAAGGCGAAGGATATACTGGAGGGTATAGATCCCCAGGAATATCTGTCAAGCTGTTATTACGACGGTAAATTATATGGAATAACAGCCCCTGCCGACGTAGACTTCTTCAATCTTATGTGGGTGCGCAATGACTGGCTGGAAAAGCTTGATCTTGAGGTGCCTCAGACAATCGAGGACATCGAGAAGGTGGCTAAGGAATTTGTAAAGAATAAGCCGGGGGGATAAGAAAATACGATCGGGATAGCGATGAATCCGGTAAATCCCCTGGCAAAATCCAATAACTATTATGCCCTGTCCACCATTGCAAACGCCCTGGGTTCCTTCCCCGATACCTGGCTGAAGGGCGGGGACGGACAAATTACATACGGAAGCATAGCTCCTGAAACAAAGGAGGCTCTCTCCGTATTAGCCAGATGGTATAAAGAAGGGATCCTTGACAAATCCTTCGTAACCTATCGAAGCAACGACGATGTAACCCCTTTTGTCAACAATAATCAGGTGGGTATTCTGTTTGCCGCCTGGTGGGAGCCATGGATATTCGCAGATATGGTAAGCAAGAATCCGGAAGCGGAATGGATTCCGGTGCTGGCTCCGTTGAACAGCGAGGGTGAGTATGTTCATAATAATTCCATGAATCCCGGACTTGAGGGTGCGGTGCTGGTAAGCTCAGAGTGCGAATATCCGGAAGCTGTTATTAAGGCAATGAACGTAGAATTTGATGCGCTCAACGGAGCCTATGATGATAATCCGGAGGACATGGCGCTGTTACAGGCAGCAAGGGATGCCGGCAGCCTGGGACGTACTACTTCTCCGTTCGGAATCGGAAGAATTGCCAGCAACTATACCCGCGTGCCCACTTTTGTAAAAACAATTAATGATTATATCACTACAGGGCAGGTGACCTATGACGCCTTCAATATGGCGGACAAAGACAACATCGAGGGTGCATACAGCTATTACCAGAAGAAAGATCCCCTGAATGCAGCCGGCTTGGTAGGCTATTATGGGCACTATCTTGCCGGAAATCTTACACAGGATCCAAGAAACCAGACAGTGGATGAGGTTATCGTAAACAATACGGAATCCATGGGTGATCTGTGGGCGGCAATGGATACCTTCCAGCAGCAGACCTTTATACAGATTATCACCGGTGAAAAGCCTCTGGACTATTTTGATGAGTTTGTGGCCCAGTGGAAGAAGATGGGCGGAGATATTATTACACAGGAAGTAAATGATGCTTATTAACCGTATGCTTTTTATTTAAATGGAGGGGCAGAATGTTGAATTCTGCCCTTCCTGCACAGAAAGGATGGGTAACTTGAAAAGAAGGAAATATGACCTGTATTACCATGCTCTCCTTTTTCCCGGAGTCGTCATGCTGCTGATTTTCAGTATTGTGCCTATGGGAGGGCTGATCATGGCTTTCCAGAAATATGAACCGGTCAAAGGTATCCTGGGCTCAAAATTTGTAGGATGGCATAATTTTAAAGTACTGCTTATGAATCCCAGTTCGCTGCAGGTAATATACAATACTGTGTTCATATCCCTGTTTAAAATTGTACTTGGTATTGCAGTTCCTGTTTTTTTTGCTGTTTTGCTGAATGAGTGCAGAATTAAATGGTTCAAAAGGAGTGCGCAGCTTATCGTTTATTTTCCCAATTTCCTGTCCTGGGTCATAGTAGCGGCAATGTTTTCGAATATTTTCTCTTATACGGGAATCGTTAATCATATTCTGCAGCTTTTTGATATATCCGAGCCGATCATGTTTATGGCCAGCAATACCTGGTTCCGGCCGATCATTATCTTTACGGATATATGGAAACGGTACGGATTTGATGCCGTGGTATATATAGCGGCCATATCGGGGATCGATCCCAATCTGTATGAGGCGTCGGATATCGACGGTGCCGGCAGGCTTCAGAAGATCAGATACATTACGCTTCCCGGCATCATGTCAACCATTATCGTCATGACGACCTTATCCCTGGGGAATATACTGAATGCCGGATTTGACCAGGTTTTTAACATGTACAATCCCAATGTATATGAAACGGGCGATATCCTGGATACCTTCGTTTACCGTATCGGTCTGGTAAATCTGCAGTATTCGTTAGGTACTGCGGTAGGTTTGGTAAAATCGGCTGTCAGTATGCTGCTTATTGTAATTTCGTATAAACTGGTTTATAAAATAGCAGGCTACAAGATCTTTTAGGGGGAAATAAAATGCTGCGGAAAAAAATAAGTGCCTTGGATATTATAATTTTTATCATTCTTATGTTGATGACGCTTACCTGCCTGGTGCCCATTCTCAACACAATTGCCATATCCTTCAGTGACAAGACGAGCGCAGGATTGGGAAAGGTGTTTATCTGGCCCGTTAACTTTACTACGGCGCCCTATGTGGAGATACTGAAGGATACCCAGTTTTTCAGATCATTTTTGAATTCTTTATTCCGGGTCGTACTTGGAGGGGTGATTAATGTCTCCCTATGCATAATGATGGCATATCCGCTTTCCAAGGACTCCGGCGTATTCAAAGCCAAAAACATATATTTATGGTTTATTATCTTCACCATGCTGTTTAACGGAGGCCTTGTGCCCAATTTCCTTCTGGTAAAACAGCTGGGCATGATCGATCATATCTGGGCCCTGGTATTACCGGGAGCAGTACAGGTTTTCAGTATAATCATACTTATGAACTACTTCAGGTCACTTCCGGCGTCCTTAGAAGAAGCCGCCCAGATGGATGGAGCCAATCCGTTTTTTATTCTTCAGAAGATACTGGTACCTCTTGCCAAGCCGGCTATTGCGGTCGTCACGCTTTTCTCGGTAGTGAATCATTGGAATAGCTTTTTTGACGGCCTCATTTATATCAATACTCCTGCGAAGGTCCCTCTGCAGACCTATATCCAAAGTATCAATGCCAGTGTTAATTACCAGAACATAAATTCATTGACGCCGGAGGAATTGCTCCGTCAGATGGAGCTTAGCAGTCTGACCTTCAACAGCGCTAAAATAATCATATCAATGATTCCCATCATTATCATATATCCGCTGCTTCAAAGATATTTCTTAACAGGTATGGTAATGGGGGCAGTGAAGGAATAAGTACGCCTGGAATTAGAACCAGTTAAAGGAAAAGACGGAAAATAATAATTAAGAAAGCTGAAAAGAGAGAGATTAAATTAAGATAAATTATGGAGTGTATATGATAAATAAAACTAATTCTATGAAAGGGAGATCCCCTGTATACATATTGAATTATGACCATCTGGGGGTCATAATGTGGAGGCCGGAGGCTCTTGGAACCATATTAAACCAGGAGATCAGGCGGCTGGACAAATATGATCACTATACGGTGGAGTGGGATCATGAGGTTTTTACCTATGATTATCTTGCCGAAAACGAGCCTGAGCTTCTTGAGAAGATGAAAAAGGCTCTTGCGTGTTATAAAGGCAGACTGGGAATAGGATCCTGCACCTACGGACAGCCGCTTTCCACCTTTATCAGTGAGGAAGCCAATATCCGGCAGCTTACCATCGCCAGAAAAACCCTGATGGAACGGTTCGGTAAAATTCCGGAATTTTATGTAATGAGTGAACATGCCTTTCATGCCCAATTGCCGCAGATACTTTTACAGTGCGGATTTAAAGGGGCATTGCTTAGAACCCATTTTATGATGTACGGATATAATCCCGAAATCAATGCTCCTGTTGTCGGATGGACGGGAATGGACGGAAGTAAAATACCAGCCATACCCACATATAAGGATCAGCCGGTATTACTGGGAAAGGAAAAGCAGCCGATCGAAGCTTTTGAATCAAAATATACGGCGGTAACGCTGGATAACAGGATCTTGCTGGATTCGCCCGGAAGATATCAATCCAGCCTGGAGGAGTTCAGGGAAAAGTATGAGAAGGAGATCGGTATCCTGGTAGCCTCAAGGGTGGACGATCCCAGGCAGCTTGAGGATGTCATCCCGCTGCACAATACGGAAGAAGGCTATCGTTGGATGCTGGGGGAGGAAGTGCTGAAGCAGCTTCCCGGACCGGAGCAGGAGTTTCATACAAAACCGGAGGATTTTCACGTACGCATGCCCTGGGGCCTTTGCGGTAACTGGATGCTTAACCGCAGCAGAGAGGCGGAAGTAAAAGCTGCGGTAGCGGAAAGGCTTTGCGCCGTATCTGAAACACTGGGAGATAGGAATGAAGAGGATCGGATAGAAAAGGTATGGAAGAATTTGCTGGTCGGGCAGCATCATGACATCCAGATCGTAGGAATCGAAGCGGATGCCCATAGATACCTGGACGCCGCCGTTGATGGTGCCAAGGCCCTGATACAAAAGAAAATGGAATACATAAGCTCAAAGTGCGGCACCGGTTCCGGGGATGTATTTGTTTTCAATCCCCTGCAGTGGGACAGGACCGATTGGATCGATCATACTTCCGGCTTTGCTGCCTTCGTACCCGGACTGGGCTTTACCGTTTATAAGACCGGGGATCATTCCATAAGGTCCGATATGACCTGGAATCCGGATAAAAGCATATTGCTCACACCGTATTATCAGGCAGCTTTTGGTGAAAACGGCGGGATCCGAAGCCTGCTGGATGCCGGTACCGGGGAAGCTATATTGGAGCCCGGCAAGCTAAGCGGTGTTCTGACCGGAGATATTGACGGAATTACCTGTGTGTCCTCGGGCAGGATAGAAGCTATTCCGGAGAAGCACAGGACAATTATAAAAGAAATAGGACTTGTGGGCACGGTGGAATATGTTATGGAATGGATATTCTACAGTTCTCTAAAGAGGATAGACTGGAAATGCAGCATAGACACACATAAAGAAAAAATCGGTCTGCCCAGTGATGACAGGGGTGATGATAAAAGTGCCTTCCTGCATGAGAAGAAGCTGAGGCTGCAATTCTATCCGGTGATTTCTCCCAATGCCGCCGCAATCCGGGATCTGCCGTTTGCGGTAAGTCCGGACCCGAACAGTTATGTCAGCGGGAATTACTGGACGGCACTGGAAGACGGCCGTCATGGCTTTGCACTGTTTAACAGAGGCTTAATGGGAAGTATCCGGGAGACGGACGGTGCATTTTCAGTTCCCATGGCTTTTTCCATGTACTATGTCTGGGACGGCTGCCTGGACGGGGTGAAGGTGAGTGAGGATTCGGTATCCTCAATGACGGAAGGCTCTGTCAATGACGGACCCCATTTCATGCGGGGACAGTATTCCTATGAGCTGGGAATACTGCCCTATGAAGGAGACTGGAAACAGGCCAGGATCCACAGGCAGGCGCTGGAATACAATTTTCCCTGTGTGGCAGTCGGACTGAAGCAAAAGGAAGGCAGAACCGGCGCCGGATGGCTTCCTTTCCGGATAAAGAGCGGTGCTGCCGTCCTGTCCGCACTGTATTCAAAAAACGGTGATCTCTATGCCAGGTTCTATGAGAATCAGGGCAGGGGCGATGAAGTGGTTATTGAATCAGATGGTATTGCAGTTCCAATGAAGGAAGTCAACATGCTGGAAGAGGAACAATCCTGGCAGGGGGACAGGCTTGTTCTGAAGCCCTGGCAGATCCGCACCGTAAGGCTGAAACTATAATATCTATATAATTGCTTAAGGCAGGGAGGCGAAGAAGCATGATGAATAAGGCCCGGTTAGAAGCCGTAAGAGATAAAACGCTGGAGTATCTGGCAAAGGCAGGGATCGTTCTTACGGAGGATGAGAAAGATAACATAGAAGTTGCTGATTTTGGTCTCGGAGAACTTGAACGGACAGGCCTTCAAATCATCACCTATATCAATACGGACAGGTGCTGTGCGAAGGAGCTGATCCTGTTTCCCAACCAGACCTGTCCCGAACACAGGCATCCGCCGGTGGATGGCCGGCCGGGGAAGGAAGAAACCTTCCGGTGCAGGTGGGGTGAGGTCTACCTTTATGTAGAGGGCATTCCTGAGAAGAACCCGAAGGCGGTAATACCGGCAGGTAAACAAGATAACTTTACGGTCAGGCATGAGATCATACTGAAGCCGGGACAGCAGTATACCCTGTATCCGGATACCAGGCATTGGTTCCAGGCCGGACCGAAAGGCGCCGTTATATCGGAATTTTCAACCAGAAGCAGGGATGAGGCGGATATTTTTACCGATAAAGAGATTATCCGTATACCCGTGTACCAGAGGTAACAGGAAAGTATTTCATAATGATAGCTTAACCAAAGGCGTATGTGAAACCGGGATTTCTCGGCCGGTGTCCGATGCGCCTTTGATTTTTTTGGATACAAAACATAACCGGGATCCTTCATATCTCTGCTTATTTATATAAAAATATACTGGAAAAGTTCATGGATACAGTATATAATAATAGTTACTAGTTTTAATATTCTCAGTCATATTAAAACCGGAACGAAAGGGAATAAACAGCTTCAAAGAAAAACTATAAAATAACAGAAACGAGGGAAAGGATATGGAAATATTGGATTTGGCTCTTTCAATGGAATATGATCTGGAGGCATTTTACAAAAGGCAGGCAGAACTCAATGAAGGCAACAGCCTTCACGAAGTATTCATCCTTCTGGCTAAGGAAGAAGAAAAGCATGCGGTGATTCTGCAGAGCTATAAGGATGATATTGTTCTGCCCCTGGCGGAGAGTAATATTATCGCCGATGTCAAGGTCCTCTTTAAAGAACTGAAGGATTTTAAGCAGGAGATCAAGGATATCCCCACCCAGCTGGACGTGTACCGGATGGCTCTGGAGAAGGAGGAGCAAAGCTTAGAGTTTTATAAGGATCTGCATGATAAAGCCGGTGAGGAACAATCGAAGAAGGTATTCAGCTACCTGATGCAGCAGGAGGATACTCACTGCATCATACTGGAGGAGCTGGTAAAGCTGGTCAACCGGCCGGAGGAATGGGTAGAATCAGCCGAATTCGGAATAAGAGAGGAATATTAAAAAGACTCCGTCGATTCCAGATATTTTAATGAAGTATATTTTTACAATATTGGAAGAAAATGATAGGAGGGATTATTATTTTTAATCTATTAATTGGTGGAGCTGCCGGGCAGGGAATTGAGACCATGGCGGCTGTACTGCAGAATTTTCTGAAAGATTCCGGTTTCTATGTATTTACGATCCGTGATTTTATGTCCAGAGTCAGGGGCGGCCATAATTTTACCCTGCTCCGGTTTGATACGGAGCCGGTATTATCCCATAGCTATGTATTGGATGGAATCATTGCCTTTAATGAGGAGACCATAAGATTACACAGCGGTCAATTAAAAGACGGGGGCTTTATTCTGAGCGACAGCCAGTGGAAGACGGACGACCATAGGAACATATCCCTGGATATGCTTTCCCTGTCAAAACAGCTGGGTAATCCGCGGGTCATCGGAAGCATCGCCACCGGAGCCGTATTAAGGTTATTGGGCCTGAAGCCGGTTCATATAGAAGAAATATTAAAGAAGTATATAAAGGAACAATACATGGAGGTTAACAAAAAAGCCCTCCTGCAGGGATATGACCTGGCAGATACCCGCTATGACCTGGCAGTGGGGGATGCCGGAGAACGGATCATAATATCCGGGAACCAGGCCCTGGCATTCGGTGCCGTCGCCGCAGGCCTCCGCTTCTACAGCGCATATCCCATGTCTCCGTCCACCACCATCCTGGAGTATCTCTCATCAAAAGCGGAAGAGGCAGGAATCGTTGTAGAGCAGGCGGAGGATGAGATCGCCGCTATTAATATGGCCATCGGAGCCTCCTTTGCCGGAGCTCCCTCCATGACCGGAACCTCCGGCGGCGGCTTCTGCCTTAAGGTAGAAGCCCTGGGCTTATCGGGCATGGCGGAAATCCCGCTGGTGGTAGCCGATATCCAGAGGCCCGGACCGGTTACCGGATTGCCCACCCGTACGGAACAGAGTGATTTGAAATTCGTCATCTCCGCCTCCCACGGTGAGTTTCCCCGGATGGTGATCGCACTACGGAACCACAGGGACGCATTTTACCAGACGGTACGGGCCTTCCATATGGCAGCGAAATACCAGCTTCCGGTAATTATTCTGAGTGACCAGTACCTGGGAGATGCCTCCGCGGCCATAGAGCCTTATGCAACAGAGAATACCGGACTGCCGGCTGAAGCGTCATCGGATACGGAGGAAGGGACGTATCTGCGTTACCGGATCACGGAGGATGGGATATCACCGCTTCTGGTTCCGGGTAAGACCAGGAATTTCGTGACCTCGGACAGTGATGAGCATGATGAACGGGGATGGATTACGGAAGATGCTGATGTCCGTAACCGGATGATGGATAAGCGGCTCAGGAAATTGGTAAAACTCAGGGAAGAATTACAGGAGCCGGAGTTTATCGGGGAGGAGACCTTCCATACCCTGCTTCTGGGATGGGGCTCCACCTACGGACCGATTACCGAGGCAGTCCGCAGGTTAAATCAGGAGACCCCCGGCCAATATGCGGCGCTGGTCTTTGGAGATATCTATCCGCTGCCGGAGAAGCTGCTTAAGGAAAAAGCAAATCATGCCGCCGCAATTATAAATATCGAACAAAACGCCACCGGACAGCTGGCGGAGCTCATCCGGGGAACGACGGGCATTGTCTGTACGCAGAGCATATTAAAATATGACGGACGCCAGATCAGTGCGGATGAGATTGCAGACAGAATTCGAAAGGGGGAGAAGGTATGAGCGGATTTACGACCCATGAGACAGCCTGGTGCCCCGGCTGCGGCAATTTCAGCATATTGGACTGTCTGAAGACTGCTTTGGAGGAACTGGGCAAGGATCCCTATGAGGTTCTTATGGTTGCCGGCATCGGCCAGGCTGCCAAGCTGCCCCAGTATATCAGTGCGAATTTCTTCTGCGGACTGCATGGAAGATCGCTCCCGGCAGCCGTTGCCGCCAAGATGGCCAATGAAAAGCTTACCGTTATTGTCAATACGGGAGACGGTGATTCCTACGGCGAAGGCGGGAATCATTTTATCCATAACATCAGGCGCAATGTGGATATCACCCATTTCGTCCATGATAACCAGATCTACGGCCTGACCAAGGGGCAGGCGTCCCCCACCTCCATGGAGGGGATGGTGACGGATGTTCAGGTTCACGGCAGTGCAAATGAACCCCTTAATCCGGTACTGATGTCCATCGCCTGCGGCGCCGGCTTTGTAGCCAGGGCCTTCAGCGGCCGCAAGGAGCATCTTGTATCCGTTATGAAAGAGGCGATCCTGTATAAGGGATATGCCCTTGTGGATATTCTCCAGCCCTGTATCAGCTTTAATAAGATAAATACCTTTGCCTATTATAACCAGCGTGTATACGAGCTGGACCCCGGCTATGATTATACCGACAAGGCTGCTGCTATGGCAAAGGCCATGGAATTTGACGACAGGATACCCATCGGTATCATCTATAAAGAGGATAAGGCCAGCTTCCATCAGAAAAATCCGGTGTTAAAGGACGGAACTCCCTTAATTGACCGGAGACGGGATGCCGCGGTGCTTGAGAACCTGATGAAGGAATTTATATAACCGATCCGGTGGTATATGCTGTTATATAAGTAAATGATCTAAGCGGAATGGAGGCTGTGGCAAAACAGCCCTGTTGTAAAGTAATGTAAAAAATGAGCTTTGAGTGGTATCATAAACACCATTCAGAGCTCATTTTTTAATTACTATTTTTTGTATTAATTACTATCAGATCTTTATTTTATGACAGTCCCCTGTCATGGGGACGAAGGGATACAGCCGGATACTGCAGCTTCCGGTTCTTTAGGAAGGCAGGCAATCCGTAAGATAATGACTCACAAATTAACAGAATTCGATTTTGTTAGATATTTTTATCACAGTTTTCACCTTATTCAACATACAACATATGATAACTGTAGAGGAATTGATTGCGGTTACAAAGAAGAATTGCCTGCTTTCGGTCAGGAACTCATTTTTGCTCAGAAACATAAGATAAATATTGAATACCAAAAGATACCTCTCATACGTATGGCGGTATCATACCATTGAGACGGCTGCAGGTACCCTGGTACCGCAATTGCATCACACCGCAGAAATCAAGGGGGTTATAAAGTGGAATATTCTTTAATGGATATCATTGGTATACTGATAAAACGAATTGTTCTGATTATCATCTGCACAGTAATCGGGTTGTCATCGGCATATATATCGAATAAATATATGAAGGATCCGACTTATACTGCGACTGTTCAATTGTATGTGAGACCATATGATTCATCCTCTTATTCAAATTTGAATGATCTTAATTATGCCCAGAAGGTTATTAATACTTACGTCTATTTATTAAAAACCAAGGTCTTTTTTCAAGAGGTTCTGAACGACTGCGATTTAAACTATTCTCCGGAGCAGCTCAGTGCAATGACAACAATTGCACCGATCAGTAATACGGAACTGTTTCAGATCAGTGTTACTTCTTTAAGTGCGGAGGATTCCTACCGTCTGGTTGAGTCAATGCAGGTATTGGCACCTGCCATGATAAAAAGCATCAGCGATACAGCGGAAATCAGTGTTATTGATCCGGTTGTGAAGCCCTTCGGACCCTCCGGCTCAAATGTGTTCCTAAATACCTTGATCGGCGGTATTATGGGCTTTTTATTCTCCGCACTTGCCGTTTTATTATGGGAGATCATCAATGTCAATGTTAAAAATAAAGAGGATCTTAACAAAAGATATCAGATTCCGATACTTGGAGTAATACCGAATTACAGTCTTTATAATTTCAGATGGCCCAGCTTCCTTAATGTATTACCGGCTATCCGAAAGCAGAATTTAAAACGAAGCAACATCGTACGGATGAGCGACGAGACAAAATTCGAAGTAAGCGAAGCATTTAAGGAATTGAGGACCAATCTTCGGTTTGCCATATTAAAAAATGACTGCAAAAAGCTGGTCATCAACAGTCCGGTTCCTAAGGACGGTAAAAGCTCCACGAGTACCAATCTGGCTATTACCATAGCGCAGACGGGTGCGAAGGTGCTCCTGATGGACTGCGATCTGAGAAAGGGAAGAATACACAACTATTTTAATCTGAAAAGCAAGCCGGGTGTCAGCGATGTACTGTCCGGTATGATCAATGAGAAGGATGTTATTTATGCTACCAATTATGAGAATCTCCAGGTCATGACCATGGGTTCCATTCCTCCGAATCCTACGGAGCTGCTGGGAAGCATGCAGATGGAGGAATTGATGAAAAGGCTGGAGAAAAATTATGAATATATCATCATTGATTCTCCTCCGGTCAATATTGTATCGGATGCCCTGAGCCTGGTGCGGATATCCAATGGAGTGGTAATCGTTGTCCGGGAAGGCGTCACCTCCCATCCGAATATTTCGAATGCCTTGTCAAAATATAAGCTGGCCAAAGCTAACATTCTGGGCTTTGTACTGAATGGGGTTTCGACAAATCAGGGTCATGGTCCAAAATCCCATTATCATTACTATAATAAAAAATAATGGTTGATATTCATACTCATATCTTACCCGGAATTGATGATGGAGCAAAATCCGTGGAAGAAGCAGTTCTGATGATGGAGGAGCTTCATAAGCAGAATGTCCGTACGGCAGTCTGTACGCCGCACTTTGATCCCAGGAAGCAGGCCCTTAAGGACTTCGCGGAGCAAAGGACGAATGCCCGGCGCAGGCTTACGGACACCAGTATTTCATTAATTACCGGAAGTGAAACTGTATTGAATGAATATCTGTTCCATTACCCTGATTTGACACAGTTATGCATTGGAAATACAGATTATATTCTGATCGAGCTTCCCTTCAGCAGCGTCTGGAGCCGGGAAGTGTTTGACCAGCTGGATAGGCTGACCAATTATTACGGACTGATACCGATCATCGCTCATGTGGAACGGTATCCGGCAGCCCGCAGACGAAGAAAAATGATTAAAAAGCTAATCGAAGCAGGATGCCTGATCCAGCTGAATGCCTCCTCCGTCCTGTGCCGGGAGGGCTGGCGGAAGGCTAAAAAATATCTAAAGCGCGGATTGATCGATCTGCTTGCCAGTGACTGTCATAATATGGAACAGAGGTCTCCGAATCTGTTCCAGGCGTATTTAAAAATATCGGCAAATATCGGGAAGAAGACGGCGGAACAACTGGATGCCAACGCACAGGCAGTGGTTCGGGGGATCAGGTTAAAAGACCGCGAAAAAACCTGGATGTGAAAGAATGCGGAAAAAGAAAATGCATATTTACAGGAAATATCTGAAACGGCCGATGGACATCACCTTGTCCTTTCTGGCAATCCTTCTGCTTTCTCCTGTCATGCTGGCAACAGCCATACTGGTAAGGCTGTTCCTGGGTCATCCCATTTTGTTCCGGCAGAAACGGCCCGGTTATAAGGAAAAGCTGTTTACTCTTTATAAATTCAGGTCCATGACGAATGAGCGGGGCGAAAAGGGAGAACTGTTACCGGATGAATTAAGACTCCATTCCTTCGGGCGTCTCCTGAGGGCCTCATCCCTGGATGAACTGCCCGAATTATTCAATATTATAAAAGGTGATATGAGTATCGTAGGGCCAAGACCGCTGTTAGAACATTATCTGCCCCTGTATGACAAAGAACAGAGACGCCGGCATGGAGTCAGGCCCGGCTTAACCGGCCTGGCGCAGATAAGCGGACGGAATGCAATCAGCTGGGAAGAAAAATTCCGGCTGGATCTGGAATACATCGATAACATCAGCTTTATTTCCGATCTGGAAATTATTCTGAAGACAATCCACAAATTAATCCGAAAAGAAGGAATCTGCTCAGGCTCCGCTGCCACAGTGACACCCTTTGCGGGCAACGGAGCGGATAAAATAATACAATCCAACGGAAAAAGGAAGCTTCTGATCATCGGTGCCGGAGGACACGGAAAAGTAACGGCGGATGCGGCAGCGTGCATGGGAGCATGGGAAAGCATCGAATTTTTGGATGACAATCCGGAGTGTTCTTCTTCCCTGAGCCTGCCCGTCCTTGGAAAATCGGCGGAGGCTTTCCGGTATATACAAGATTATGAATTATTTGTGGGAATCGGAAATAACCGCATCAGAGAGAGGCTGCTGTCGGAATTGGAGGAGGCGGGTGCCAGTATACCGGTGATTATCCATCCGAAGGCTGTAATAGGCAGAGAAACCGTGATCGGCAAAGGCTCCGTGGTCCTGGCAGGTGCCGTCATCAATTGCAGTACCACCATCGGAAAGGGATGCATCATCAATACCGGAGCTACTGTTGATCATGACAATATTCTTGCGGATTATGTGCATGTCTCTCCGGGAGTCCATACCGGGGGAGCGGTAAGCATCGGCAGATGCACCTGGCTGGGCATCGGCAGCACCGTGAATCATAATATTACCATTGCCTGCAACTGTATCGTAGGTGCGGGAGCTGCTGTCATCAGGGATATACCGGAGGAAGGGACCTATGCGGGAGTGCCTGCAAAGCACTTACCGGTACACCATTTGGAAACCCGTTAATTTAATAAGGAATAGCAGGGACGATGTACTATAAAGCGGAGGTATTCAATGTTTGAGAATAAGACATTGCTGATTACCGGCGGTACCGGAAGCTTTGGAAATGCAGTGTTACAGAGATTTCTCCATACGGATGTGAAGGAAATCAGGGTATTTTCCAGGGATGAAAAAAAGCAGGACGATATGCGCCGTTTATATAAAACCGAAAAAATTAAATATTATCTGGGCGATGTGAGAGATATCCATTCCATTGAAAATGCCATGCATGAAGTGGACTATATTTTTCATGCGGCGGCCTTGAAACAGGTTCCGTCCTGTGAGTTTTTCCCGCTGGAAGCAGTGAAAACCAATATTCTGGGAACGGATAATGTCCTGACAGCCGCCATAACCTATGGTGTCAGAAAGGTTATCTGCCTGTCTACGGATAAGGCGGTTTATCCCATCAATGCCATGGGCATCTCCAAGGCAATGCTTGAAAAGGTCTTTATTGCAAAATCGAAGACCGTGGAGCCTGAGAAGACCCTGATCTGCGGAACAAGATACGGGAATGTCATGGCTTCCAGAGGCTCCGTCATACCGCTTTTTACGCAGCAGATAAAGACAGGGCAGCCCATAACCGTTACCAACCCCAATATGACCCGGTTCCTGATGAATCTGAACGAAGCGGTGGAGCTGGTGATCTTTGCCTTCCTGCATGCCATGACGGGGGATATCATGGTCCAGAAGGCTCCGGCCTGCACTATCGGAGATCTGGCTCAGGCTATGAAGGAATTGTTTCATTCTGAAAGTGAGATTAAGATCATCGGGACCAGACCCGGTGAAAAGCAGTATGAAACTCTGCTGACAAAAGAAGAATTCCTGGTATCGGAGGACATGGGAGGATTCTTCCGTATTCCGGCAGACAGGCGTGATCTGAACTATGACAGGTATTTTATGGAGGGGAACGAACAGCTTTCCATCCAGGAGGAGTATAATTCCAATAATACAATCCGTCTGGATATCGACCAGATCAAGGAAAAGCTCCTGGAGCTGGATTTTATTAAAAATGAGCTGGAAAATGCGGATTGATCGGTTAAAGGATAAGATTATGAATTTATTGTTTCTTACTATTGCTGAAATGCCGGATCTGGAGGAAAATGCCATGTATCCCGATCTGCTCCGGTATTTCAGGGATCAGGGGCATAAGGTCTTTGTCATATGTCCCCTGGAAAAGCGGAGAGGACTTTCTACGCAAGAAAAATATGAACAGGGAATCCGGGTACTCCGGGTCAGAACAGGCAATATCACAAAAACCGGGCTTCTGGAAAAAGGCTTTGCCACACTGCTGGTCGGTCTGCAGTTTCAGAGGGCTTTTCAGAAATACTTCCGTAATATCAAATTTGATCTTCTTTTGTATACAACACCTCCGATCTCCCTTACAGGTATAATACGCCATATTAAAAAAAAGAACCAAGCCTTTACCTATCTGATGCTGAAGGATATCTTTCCGCAGAATGCCCTGGACATTGGGATACTGAGTAGGAAGGGATTAAAAGGATTGATTTTCCGGTATTTCCGCTCTCTGGAAAAGAAATTATACCGGTTATCCGACGGAATCGGATGTATGTCGGAGGCTAATGTCAATTATCTGATCAAACACCATCCGTATCTGAAGAAGCAAAGAATCTCGGTCTGTCCCAACACCATAAATCCTGTGCCGGATGCCGGAACTGACCGGAAGATATCAAGAAGCAGGTTTGGACTGGCGGAGGATAAGCTGATCTTTATCTGCGGAGGTAATTTCGGAAAACCCCAGGGCATCGATTTTATTCTGGAGGTCCTGCAGAGAAATGAAGAAAAAAGCGACCGGCATTTTGTCCTGTGCGGAGCCGGCACGGAATATGGAAGGCTTCTTAGCTATGCGGGGAACAAAAAGCATATTACGGTCCTTGCACATCTTGGCAGGGAGGAATACAACAGCCTGCTGGATTCTGCCGATGTCGGCCTGATATTTCTGGATTACCGGTTTACCATACCGAATTTCCCCTCCAGGATCCTGGATTATATGAACCACAGCCTGCCGGTTCTGGCAGCTACCGACAGGAATACGGATCTTGGACAGAAGATAAGGGACAACGGCTTTGGCTGGTGGTGTGAGAGCAGGGATCCGCAGGATTACCAGCATCTTCTTGACAGCATATGCGCCGCCCCTTCCGCTGCAGAAGAGATGGGAAGGAACAGCAGGAGATATCTTCTGGAGCAATATGACACCAGATCAGCCTATGAGGCGGTTATGAGGGCCTTTCATTCAAAACCGGAAGAGGGACAAAAGGCATAGGGGAGGCAATGATGAAGATCGTATTGTTAACCAATATATTAACTCCGTACAGGAAAGTGTTTTATGACAGGCTTTATCTGGCCTTTCGGGAGCAGGGGGCTGAATTTAAAGTACTGGTGATGGCAGAGACGGAACCGGACAGGAACTGGCATTACGGCGAATATCAGGGAGAGTATACCGAGCTTCTGCAGACCAGAACCGTAAGGGCAGGCCATATATTTTTCCATTTTAATAAAAATCTGAAAAGAAGGCTGAAAGAAATCAGACCGGATATTCTGGTGGCCTCAGGCAGTTATATATCCCCCTCCATATTCCGGGCTATCCGGCTGAGAAAAAAGCTGCAATACCGGCTGCTGTTCTGGTCGGAATCCCATTGCAGCGAAATCAGAAGCTATCATAGATTTAAGTTATGGCTGAGGGAACGGATAAGAAAATATATATACGGACAGTTTGACGCTTTCTGGTACGCAGGGGAAAAATCCCTGGAATTGATACGCAGTTATGACGGCAGTACACGAGGGGATAAAAATCCGCAATATTACTTTGTTCCCAACCTGGTTGATCCTGACTTTTACAGGAAGGCTTCGGAGACGGAGGAAGCCGTGAAGCGGCAGCTTCGTATGGAGTATGGGATTCCCGGGGATAATTTTATCTTTGTCCTGCCGGCCAGGCTTACCGGGGCCAAAGGGATTCTGCCATTTATCCGGCTGTTTGACAAAAGTGAATATAAAGACCTGGTAACGGTGCTGATCTTAGGAGAGGGAGAATTAAGAAGCGAGATTTTGCGGACAACGGAACAGCTGAGACTGGATATCCGGCTGCCGGGCTATAAGAAGCAGGAGGAAATCCTGAATTATTACTCCGTTGCGGACGGCTTTCTTCTGCCCTCCCTTTCGGATGCTAATCCCCTTTCCTGTATTGAAGCATTATGGGCCGGACTTCCCCTGTTTGTATCTGAGCATGTAGGGAATTATCCTGAGACAATTGTACAGGGAAGGAATGGTTATGTTTTTCGGTACGAAGAACCCGAAGAGGCGATCGGAATGCTGAACAGGCTCATTACCTCCAAAGAGGACTGGAGGCTGGAGGCGAGATCCATATCCCTGCAGATCGCCCGCCGGCGTTATGAACCGGAAGGAGCAGTAAAACTGCTGGTTGACCGGATGTTAGAGGACATGGATTTGTTAACGTAAAATTCTGAAGGGGACGGTACTGTGAATATATTATTCTTAGGCCTGCTGTATCAATATGAATATGAAAAGATAATATTGGCAGACAGTAAGCTGGGCCTGCAGGGGGCGGGCAACACCTACCAGTGGAACTTAATCCGCGGGATGGATGAGCTGCCGGACTGTTCCCTGCAAATCATGAGTACTCTGCCGGTAGGCACTTATCCGGGACAATACAGGAAGCTGCTGGTAAGATCAAGAAGCTGGTCCCATAAAGCAGGAATAAAAGATGAAGAAATCGGTTTTATCAATCTTCCTGTTCTTAAGCAGCTCCTGCGTTATATTATCTTTTACAGGAAAGTTGCAAAATGGTGCAAAGACAATACGGGTGAAAAGCCCGTACTCATGATATACAGCCTGTACCTCCCGTATCTTAAGGTTATGGCAAAGATGAAAAGAAAATTTCCGGATCTTAAAGCCTGTATTATCGTACCGGACTTACCGAATGCCTTCGGACTGGCCGATAAATTCAGCCTCGGAAAGCTGCTGTTCAAGAAGCTGGGACAGCTGAAATACCAATATGCGAAAGCAGCGGATGCCAGCGTCCTTTTGACCGGGGATATGGCAGAGCCGCTGGAGGTACAGGATAAGCCCCATGTAGTGATAGAAGGGATCAGTAATCCCCAGCCGGCAGAGGAGGAGAGGAATGATCCCCCGGAGGAGTTGAAGATCATCTTATATACCGGGACACTCAACGCAAGATTCGGACTGGATCAATTAATCCGGGGCTTTCGTCTGATAACACAGGATAATTATGCTCTCTGGCTTTGCGGAACCGGTGATTATGTGAAGGAAATTGAGGAAGCGGCAAAAGAGGATCTGAGAATCAGGTATTTTGGCTATATGACCTCCGATACCATCCGGGCAATGCAGCAGCACGCGACCCTGTTAATCAATCCCCGTCAGAACGGGGAGGAATATACCAGATATTCCTTTCCGTCAAAGACCATAGAATACATGGCCAGCGGCAGACCGGTGCTGATGTTTAAGCTGGACGGAATCCCATCCGATTACGATGATTATCTGTATTATATAGAGGACAATTCACCGGAGGGAATTAAGGCGGCGATCCTGTCCGTTGGCGAGAAGGATAGGGAGGAATTGCTGAGGAGGGGGATGGAAGCGCGTGAATTTGTCCGCCGCTGTAAAAATGGGAAAGCCCAGGCCGGCAAGATCCTTGCCATGCTAAAGGACGCGGAAGATAAGAAAGCTGCTTTAAGCCCGCAGAATTTGAAGCTGTTCCCCGGTAGGCCCGGCAAAACTGTTCTTCAGATAAATATTACCTGCGGATATGGAAGCACGGGACGAATCGTGGAGGAACTGCATAATCTGGTAATGGATGAAGGTTATCAAAGCTATGTGGCATATTCTGCCTTCGGCAGCAGTCTCGTGGAAGCCTTCCCCATCGAAAACAGAATACAAAATTATGCAAGAAGGGCCCTGAACCGGATCTGCGGGAGAAAATACGGGCATTCACTCCCCGGTACCCTCCGCCTGATTCGTAAAATCAAAGAGCTTAAGCCGGATCTGATCCACCTGCATAACATACAGCAGAACAGTGTGGATTTTCCGTTTCTTATGAATTTCCTGAAAAAATATGATGTGCCGGTTATCTATACATTGCATGATTGCTGGGCATTTACCGGAGGCTGCTATCATTTCACGGAGCTTGGCTGTGACGGCTATCAATATGGCTGCCCGGAGAAGATATGCAAATTGGATGCAAAGCAGAAAGATATCTGCAACCGGACCACCGATCAGATCAATGTCGGGAAAAATAAAGCCCTGCATGCCTTACACAGACTCAGGATCATCTGCGTCTCGGAATGGCTGAAATCCTGTGCAGAGGCATCCTTTATGAAGGATCTGCCCCTGCGGGTCATCTATAACGGAATCGATACGGATATCTTCCGGCCCGTATACAGCCGCAAAAGAGAAGAGCTGGGGATCAGTGAGGATGAATTCATCATTCTGGGTGCCGCAAACCACTGGAACAAGAGCAAGGGACTGGATATCTTCTTCCGTCTTTCGGAAATTCTTGATTATCCTTACCGGATCGTGATGGTCGGGTTATCACTTAAGGATTGTCCGGAGGGGATCTGTGCCGTGGAAAGAACGGAGGATCTTCAGGAACTGGCAGAGCTATACAGCTGTGCGGACGTTTTTTTTAATGCTTCCAGAGAAGAAACCTTCGGGCTGGCCGCTGCCGAAGCCATGGCCTGCGGCACACCGGTCATTGCCTTTCGTTCCACAGCCTGCAAGGAAACGGTAAATGAGGATACCGGTATTTTGTTAGATACCGACAGGATCACGGATGTATCAATTGCAATCGAAAATATCAGGAACAATGGGAAGCAGCAGTATGCCGGGGCATGTACCCGCCATATCAGGGAAAACTTCTCAAAGGAAAGAATGGAGAGCAGCTACCTGAAGCTTTATAAAGAATTACTGGAAGAAGAGGACTGAAACAGTCTGTGAATAGGTGAAAAGAGAGGCTGGTATTATAATGGATTTAATGGTGGAGTGTAATAAAGAACATAATTTAACTTTATATAAAGTATGCTTTTGTATAACGATGATATCGAATCTGATCATTTACATTGCGCAGCCTTATGACCTGAATCTCTTTGTCTCCCTGGCAAGCAGAAGCTATATGCTTTGCAGCGTTGCTGCCTTTAGCTATACGGTTATAAACTGTTTCCGGCAATATGTACCGTATAAGACGATGCAGATTTTGACGATTGTTTTTATGGTCGGGTTTGCCCTGGTATCCCATCTGCTGTCGGACAGCGGCGGAACGTATCTGTTTATAATCCGCCTGTTATGTTACCTGGCATTGCCGATTTACTTTTTATATCTGGATTACCTGAAGCCGGACAAATGGATGCTTCATTTTATTTTTATTCTGAATTTTCTTGCCTCCGTGGTGTTTGGGTTATTATCCTTCAGCTCCTTAAGCTATGCGGGCTATGAGAATTATATCGGCACGAGCAGCGCCTGGATGACTCTGGGCTATGAGAATCCTAATCAGACAGCCATGTATCTGTTAATCAATCAGGTGGTCCTTCTCTGTGCCTTCTATTATTATTCCAAGAAACCCATCCGCCTTATCCTGCTGGCAGATGCTTTATTCATGGGCTGGCTGATCCTGAAGACCAGCTCCAGGACCTGTATCGGAATCAGTGCCTTGATCCTGGCGGTATGTATATTCCGGAGGAAATACCGGATAAAAAAATATGTGGTAGCAGGGATATTGATCCTTCCTCTGCTGTTTTTTATCATATATCCGTATTTGTTTGATAATACCCTGTTCGTAGGAGTGGTAATAGGCGGAAAGACGGATTATTCCGCCAGGGGGGAATTTTTTAAAACGGCGATCACAGCAGTAGGCGATAGATTTTTATTTGGAGATTTCGGAAGGTTCCAGCTGCAGAACCTCCATAACGGGCCCTTAAGTATCTATGCTTCCGTAGGTGTGATCGGCCTGGCCTTTTTCTATGTTTATTATTACAGGGCTTATTACCGGATGCTGTATTACGGATTTCAGTGCAAAGCTGCTTTTCTGGCAGCAGTAGGACTATTGTCGGTCTTTCTGCATGCCTGCACGGAAAGCGGCTTTATCACAGGAGGTGCCATGTATGCAGGAAGTTTAAGCGCATTGATTCTGCTGACAAAAATGGAAGGATGTGAAAGGCATTAGGATAACGTTTATATCCAATTATCTATCCCATCACCAGATTCCCTTCTGCGAAGAGATGTACCGTAAGCTCGGCGAGGATTTTAAATTTATCGGAACCGGTGAAATGGAAGAATGGAGGAAGGGACAGGGCTGGGAGAAGCCGGACACAAAGCCGTATGTAATAGAAGCCGGAGAACATCCCGGGCTGGCACACCGGCTGGCGGCAGACAGTGAGGTGGTTATTCTCGGATCAGCTCCGGAGGAATATTTTAAGGTGAGGATGAAAGAACAAAAGGGTGGTATTACCTTCCGCTACAGCGAGCGGATCTATAAGGGCGGAAGATGGCGCTGTTTATCTCCCAGAGGGCTGATTTTACGGATCAACTCCTATTACCGGTACCGGAACCGCAAGCTTTATATGCTCTGCGCCAGTGCCTATACCTCCGCGGATCTTCTGCTGCAGGGGGCTTATCTGGGCAGATGTTACCGGTGGGGATATTATCCTGAGACAATTTACTATCAGCCCGGAGAGCTGTCAGAGAGGAAGTCAAAGAACGGACTGAGGCTGCTCTGGTGCGGACGGCTGGTTGAATACAAGCATGTGGAGACTGTCGCGGAGCTGGCTTTTGGACTGAAGCAGGAGGGCTATGAATTCGAGCTTCAAATCATCGGTTCCGGAGATATGGAGAGCAGGCTGAGGCTCCTGCTTCAGGAATACGGTCTTGAGTCCATGGTGCGGTTGTCGGGCTCCATGACGGCAAAGGAGGTCCGCAGGCAGATGGAGGAAGCGGACATTTTTGTGCTGACCAGTGATTTTCGGGAGGGCTGGGGAGCAGTGGTCAATGAAGCCATGAACAGCGGATGTGCGGTCATTGCAAGCCATGCGGCGGGAGCCGCACCGTTTTTGTTAAAGGACGGCTGGAACGGTTATATCTATGAGAACGGTAATCCGGACAGTCTGAAGCGGAAGGCAGCCTATCTGTTATGCCACAGACAGGTATGTGAAGAAGTAGGGCGGCGTGCTTATGAAACCATCGTAAATGAATGGAATGCACAGACGGCAGCAGAACGGCTTCTGCTGCTGATTGAGGATCTGCAGGCCTACGGTACCAGCGAAAGGTTCCGGACAGGGCCCTGCAGCAAGGCTGAGATACTATGGAACAGCTGGTATAAGGATTAAAGAGGGGAGTGGATCTGCTATGAGGATATTAATCACCGGAGCGAAAGGCTTCATCGGAAGAAATCTGTCAGCCGGATTAAGGAATCATGATTATAGGGAGCTGTACGAGTATGATAAGGATACGGATCTGGAATTGCTGGAACGGTTCTGCAGGGATGCTGAATTCGTCTTTCATCTGGCAGGTGCCAACAGGCCCGCGGACGAAGCGGATTATAAGAAGAATAATGCGGATTTTACGATGCGGCTTTTAAACTCTCTGAGAAAATATAATAACACCTGTCCCGTTGCATATGCTTCCTCCGCCCAGGCGGTCCTTGATAATCCTTACGGAATCAGTAAAAAGGCGGGAGAGGATATCATCTTCAGCCATGCGGAAGAAACAGGCGCAAAGGCTATGGTCTACCGCTTTCCCAATGTCTTCGGCAAATGGTGCAGACCGAATTATAACAGTGTGATCGCTACCTTCTGCCACAATACCGCTGCCGGTCTGCCCATCCGGGTGGATGATACGGAGACTGTTCTTAAGCTGGCATATATAGATGATGTGGTAGAGGAATTTCTTCGTGCCCTCCGGGGGAAAGAGAGCCGGGACGGAGACTTCTGCAGCCTGCCGGTGATCCATACGGCAACACTCGGAAGGCTCGCCCATATCATCCGGGGTTTTGGAAGCAGCCGGGAGGAGCTTTCCATACCGGATATGTCGGATGTGCTGACGAAGAAGCTGTACAGCACGTATTTAAGCTATCTGCCGGAAAGCGGCTTAAGCCATGGATTGACCATGCATGCGGACCGCCGGGGCTCCTTTACCGAATTCGTCAGGCAGGGGCAGATAGGACAGCTTTCGGTTAACATAGTAAAGCCCGGAATTACCAAGGGCAATCACTGGCATAATTCCAAAGTCGAGAAATTCCTTGCTGTCAGCGGACGGGGCGCCGTCAGGCTGCGCAGGATCGATTCCTCCGAGATCATCAGCTGTTATGTGGATGGTGAGAAGCTTCAGATGGTCGACATCCCTCCGGGCTATACGCATAATATAGAAAATATAGGGGATACGGATCTGGTAATCATTATCTGGGCGAATGAAAGCTTTGATAAAAGCAACCCGGATACCTATCCCATGGAGGTGTGAATGGATCGGTTAAAAGTAATGACAGTGGTAGGGACCCGGCCGGAGATCATCCGGTTGTCGGCAGTCATACATAAGCTGGAGCAGTCGGAAGCAATACATCATATTCTTGTTCATACGGGGCAGAATTATGATTATGAATTAAATCAGGTGTTTTTTGAAGACCTGAAGGTCCGTAAGCCTGATTATTACCTGGATGCGGCCACCGGTTCCTCTGCGGAGACCATCGGCAATATCCTGTTAAAGATGGAGCCTGTCTTTGACAGGGAAAAGCCCCATGCCCTTCTGATCCTGGGTGATACGAACAGCTGCCTCTGCGCTATTGCCGCAAAAAAGAGGCAGATACCGATTTTTCATATGGAGGCCGGCAATCGGTGCTTCGACCAGAGAGTTCCGGAAGAGACCAACCGGAAACTCGTCGACCATGTAGCGGATATTAATCTGCCCTACAGCAATATAGCCCGGGAATATCTGATCAGAGAAGGTTTTCCCGCCGACCGGATCATCAAGACCGGAAGTCCCATGCCGGAAGTAATTCTTCCCGGGATGTCCAGGATCCGACAGTCGGATATCCTGGAACGGCTTGAGCTGAACGACAGGGATTATTATCTTGTATCCTTTCACAGGGAGGAGAATGTAAACTCGGAGAGCAACTTCCGGGATTTCGTTGATTCTTTGAATGCCATCGCCGATAAATACCGGAAGAGGGTTATTATCAGTACCCATCCGAGAACCAGAAATATGATAAGGGACAAAGGAACGGAATTCCATCCTCTCATAAGCAGTATGAAGCCCTTTGGGTTCTATGACTATCTGAAGCTCCAGATGAAGGCAAAAGCAGTATTAAGTGACAGCGGCACTATCAATGAGGAGGCGTCCATACTGGGGTTTCGGGCTGTAAATCTGCGTCAGGCCCATGAGAGGATGGAAGCCAT
>JAFADH010000222.1 GCA_023424995.1 Bacillota bacterium
ATGTTATTACATATGCAAATGATCCTGCAGTTATAGTTCTGGATGCGGTGAATGAAAAGATTGACGGTATTACTTATACCTCAGCTATGCTATATAATCAATTAGGCTTTACCTTTACAGTTGATGCTGATAATAAAACTATTAAGGCTGAGATCCGGCCGGAAAAACTTAATAATGATGAAACCGGAGCGCTTTCTCTTGTCGGTTCCGGTATAATTACGAATAAAATAGTATACGTATATTATCCGGGCTGTTCAAGCTGTGAGAAAATTACGGCCCTTCTGGAAAAATTGCAGGATGACAGGGACATAGAGGTATTAAGTATCAATGCCTCTGAGGAGGATAACAAAGATGTCATTCAGGGTTATGAACTTAATAGTAAAGTTCCTGAAGCATTGCAAGGCATCTATCCCATGATTTACATCGGGGACCAATATCTGTTTAATGCGGAGATTATGCAAACTAATATTGAGATACTTTTAAACGGACAGCAATTTGAACACAGTATTGATTACGCAGGCAGCGCGGAAGAAAATGAGGGTACCCAAAAATCCAGGGACGCTTCAAAAGAAACAGAAGCGATGCTGTCCGGTGATAAGCTTTTAATCTACTTCTATTCAACTACCTGTGCTTCCTGCAAGGAGGCGGTTGACTACATCAATATGATGAACCGGCGATATCCGGATATTAATGTAGTAGGATATAATCTTTATGAACCCGAAAATATAACCTTATTAAAAGCCTATGGAAAAAAGTATGGCGTCAAAAATGATCAGGCAGGGGACATCCCGGCAGTATTTTTCTCCGAAGAAGCCCTTGTAGGTGATAAAGAGATCTTAAAGCGTCTTGAAACAGTGATTAAGGAGTATAATTCTGATAAACCAACGACGATATTGGATTCCAAAACAGTTTTTATTGAGGATAATATCATGCACGGTTTGGCAGTGCTGGGTGCAGGCTTGCTGAATGGTATTAATCCCTGCTCCCTATCTATGTTTTTATTTCTGCTGTCTCTCATGATGACAGACCGGAAGAAGATTTTAAAAATAGGGGTATCTTTTTGTTTTGGAAAGTTCCTTATGTTTTTCCTGTTGGGGACTATATTCTATCGGGCAGTTTCCTTTATGAATATTGATATCCTGAATTTCATAACGAGAGATTTATTGATATTCATCATAATTGCCTTTGCTGTATTAAATATTTATGATTTCTTTAGAGCAAAAAAGGAAAATTACGATAAGATGGTACTTCAGCTTCCGGCTGGGCTTAAGGGCTTTAATCATAGAGTAATGAGAAAAATATCAAAATATATCGATAGTAAATTCTTAATTGTAATTATGGTGCTGCTTGGAATGCTCTTGGCGTTTGGGGAGTTTATGTGCACAGGCCAGATTTATCTTACCTCCATCGTGGTATTGGTGCAGGAAAGCAGCATCGGATGGCTGGCCGTACTGTTTCTTATCCTTTACAGTATCGCTTTTGTATTGCCTTTAATTATCCTGACCTTGCTCGTTTATTATGGAAAGAGAGTATTCCGGCTTTCCGAAGGTCTTTTGGAAAAATTACCGCTCATTAAAATTGTCAGCTCCGTATTATTTGTTTTATTTGGGTTATATGTGATATTTCGCTGAGAGGTAAGCGTCAAATCGCTCGCCTAGGCTAAATATATTTTTTATGGCATACTTTAAAAAATGCAAAAAACTTTTAGTTTTTTAAAGGAGGCCACTTACCATGGATCAAATATCTCACACCGTGCGTAATTCCAGATGGAGGGATCTCATACTTCAGTGTCAAAACAGACCGGCTGGGATGAGCGCAAAGCAATGGATGAAAGAAAATCAAGTTAGTGAAAAATCGTATTACTATTGGCAACGTAAGTTACGAAAGGAAGCTTTCGAACAAATGAATCATTCTCCGATGTTGCCTGCTGTGCAGGAAACATCAAAAGTCTCATTTGCCGAGATTCGTATTCCGGAATCAAAAAAATCAGTTTCAGATATCATTCCTGAAACGATCAAACCAACTGCAGTGATTAAAACGGCAACAATGACGATTGCGTTATCGAATGATATAACTGACGATCTGCTGTCAAGAATACTTAATGAGGTATCACATGCTTGAGGATGCTGCTGGAATACGCCGTATAGTACTTGCCTGCGGAACCGTAGATCTGAGAAAAAGCATCGACGGACTCTCTATGATTATCGGCGGTAAATATAATCAAAACCCATTTGAAAAAGGAACCCTGTTCCTCTTTTGTGGAAGGAAATCCGATCGTATGAAAGGATTGCTCTGGATGGGAAATGGATTCTTACTTTTGTATAAAAGATTTGAAGATGGGACCCTGTCCTGGCCTCGTACAACGGAAGAAGCTGCCGAGCTTACAGAAGACCAGTATAATTATCTGATGCTTGGTTTGAATCCGTTAGATCCGAAGATAAAGGATGTAACCCCAACAAAAATCTACTAATGTTTGTACAAAACGGAGAAAATATTTACCTGTTTTTGAACATAAAATCCGGCCGTAGTGACCAATTGATCAGCCATTACAGAAGCCACCCAGAGTCTACATATGCCTTTTTTACAGGCTTTTTGAACCTTGAAAACTCTATATTTCCAACGATTCAGATAGTGAATGACAAGCTCTGGCATGGTGGCAAAATGACGAGACCTAAAAGTTGCGAAACTGGCTAGTTACCAGCCTTTCTGTTATAATGAATACAATACAGAAAGGCGAAAACATGTGCAAAAAATTCACTTCAGATGAACTGAATACAATGGATACCGGATCGAAGGACGATATCATCTACCAGATGCAGGATCGTCTGGACAAGCTTGAACAGGATTATGAGAACCTTATGGAACAGGTCCGCCTTGCAAATCAGCAGCGCTTCGGCCGCGGGTCCGAGAAGCTGGAAGCGATCTCAGGTCAGATATCCTTCTTCAATGAAGCTGAGGCTTGCTGCGATGAAAGAATACCAGAACCAACGATTGAAGAGACCATTATGGAAGCGGAAAAGAAACCCCATAAAAGCAAGCGAAAAGGGCAGCGTGAAGAAGATTTAAAGGACTTCCCGCAGGAGGAAATCCCTCATGATGTCTCAGAGGAAAAACTCCTCGACACCTTTGGCAAAGGTAACTGGAGAAGCATGCCGGATGAAATATTCTGGCAATTACGTTTCGAGCCTGCCAAATGGATTGCTGAAAGGCATGTAATCAAGGTATATGTCGGAACCGATGGGATGCATCAGGATGAGTTCCTTCGCGGAGATCATCCGAATACTTTGTTCAGGGGAAGTATTGCAACGCCTTCATTAGAGGCAGCAATCATCAACGCCAAGTATGTAAATGGCAATCCGTTGGATCGGATTGCGCGTGATTTCCAGACAAACGGATTGTATCTGTCAAAACAGACCATGTCCAACTGGACGGTTGCCGCTGCTGAAAAATATTTTGTACCGGTTTATGAACTAATGAAATCAACCTCCTTAAAAGCGCATGTAAATCAGTGTGATGAGACTACGGTGGAAGTAATTCATGATGGCCGGCCTGCCGGCAGTAAAAGCTATATGTGGGTGCATCTCACCGGTGAGTTAAGTCCGGTTCCAAAGATCATTGTGTATGAGTATCAGAAGACACGTCACAGTGACCATCCCAAGGAGTACTATAAAGATTTTCATGGTATTCTGATGACCGATGGTCTTGAACAGTATCACAAGATCGCACGTGAACTGGATGGGCTCACAAATGCCAACTGCCTTGCTCATGCCCGCAGAGATTATGCGGATGCGATAAAAGCCATCGGCAAGGGTAATGATAAACTGATACGGCAATCCATAGCGTATCAGGCGCTGGTTCGAATCGGTGCAATCTACGATCTGGAGGGCAGCCTAAAGGAACTATCACCACAAGAACGCCTAAGGGAACGACAGACCTCAATCAAGCCGTTGGTGGAGGAATACTTTGCGTGGGTGAAGAAATGCCTGTCGAACAAGGTAGTCCCCCCGAAAGGAAAAACCGCTTCCGGACTTCAATACAGTGTAAACCAGGAAGAATATCTTAAAGTATTTCTAACAGATGGAGAGGTCCCCATTGACGACTCGGCCAGCGAACGTGCTCTTCGGAATTTCACCATCGGACGTAAGAACTGGATGACGATAAATACAGTAAGAGGTGCCCAGGCCAGTGCAATAATCTACAGCATTACAGAAACAGCTAGGGCAAATAATCTCAACGTGTATTACTACATCAGCTATCTTCTTACAGAACTGCCAAAAATCATCAATAAAGATGGAAGTATAGAACAATCAAAGCTGGAGCCACTCATGCCGTGGTCAAGGACACTCCCAGTTGATTGCTACAGTAAGCGCCGTAATTAAGCGGCGCTTAAATTAATCGGTAGCGAATGATTTGACGCTTAC
>JAFADH010000226.1 GCA_023424995.1 Bacillota bacterium
TAGCTGTTCTTCCAAAATCAGTGGTGCGTTGCGCTTAACCTCTATATCCTCAAAATCATGGTTGATTTGATAACAGGTGCTGCGGCTGTCACAGTAAATGCAGCCGTGAGAACAACCCCGATATAGGTTCATGCCGTTTTGCGGTGAGAGTATGGTTTTGTAATCGGCGTAGTGCATACACGACTTTCCACCTTTCTTATGTGGATGGCGAAATCTATCGCAGCATGGATAACATAACAGCGATGTGTCATGCCCTGTTATGATAATATCAGAAAATTCTACTTATGCAAAGTAAGAAATCTACATTTTATGTTGAGCTTAGTTATCTTATCGAGCGATGATATTTTAAGAATACGGCTGAACCCTTTCATAGTAAGCGTCAAATCGCTCGCCTAGGCTAAATATATTTTTTATGGCATACTTTAAAAAATGCAAAAAACTATTAGTTTTTTAAAGGAGGCCACTTACCATGGATCAAATATCTCATACTGTGCGCATTTCCAGATGGAAGGATATCATACTCCAGTGTCAAAACAGACCGGCTGAGATGAGCGCAAAGCAATGGATGGCAGAGAATCAAGTTAGTGAAAAATCGTATTACTATTGGCAGCGTAAGTTGCGAAAGGAAGCTTTCGAACAAAGGAAGCATTCTCCGCTGTTGCCTGCTGTACAGGAAACAGCAAAAGTCTCATTTGCCGAGATTCGCATTCCGGAACCGAGGAAGTTAATTTCAGATATCATTCCTGAAAATATCAAACCAACTGCTGTGATCAAAACTGCGACAATGACAATTGCGTTATCAAATGATATAGCCGATGGCCTGCTGTCAAGAATCCTCCGTGAGGTGTCACATGCTTGAGGATGCTGCCGGAATACGCCGTGTAGTACTTGCCTGCGGAACCGTAGATCTGAGAAAAAGCATCGACGGACTCTCAATGATTATTGGCGGTAAATATAATCAAAACCCATTTGAGAAAGGAACCTTATTTCTTTTTTGTGGCAGGAAATCCGATCGTATGAAAGGATTGCTCTGGATGGGAAATGGTTTCTTACTTCTATACAAAAGATTTGAAGATGGGACCCTGTCCTGGCCTCGTACAACGGAAGAAGCTGCTGAGCTTACACAAGACCAGTATAATTATCTGATGCTTGGTTTGAATCCGTTAGACCCGAAGATAAAGGATGTAATCCCAACAAAAATCTACTGATGATTGTGCAAAACAGAGAAAATATTTGCCTGTTTTCGGGCGTAGGAGTCGTCCGGAATGACCGGTTTCCTGGTTGTTTCAGAATCCGCCCAGAGTCTACATATGGCTTTTGTACAAGCTTTTTGAACCTTGAAAACTCTATATTTCCAACGCTCCAGATAGTAAATGACAGGCTCTGGCATGGTGGCAAAATGACGATGCTTGAAAACCACGAAAGTAGCTATTTACCAGCCTTTCTGTTATAATGATTACAATACGGAAAGGCGAAAACATGTGCAAAAAATTCACTCCCGATGAACTGAATACAATGGATACCGGATCGAAAGACGATATCATCTGCCAGATGCAGGACCGCCTGGACAAGCTTGAACAGGATTATGAGAATCTTATGGAACAGGTCTGCCTTGCAAACCAGCAGCGCTTCGGCCGTCATTCCGAGAAGCTGGAGGCAATCACAGGTCAGATATCCTTTTTCAATGAAGCTGAGGCCTGCTGCGATGAAAGCATACCAGAACCAACGATGGAAGAGGTCATTATTGAAGCGGAGAAGAAACCTCATAAAAACAAGCGAAAGGGGCAACGGGAAGAAGATTTAAAGGACTTCCCACAGGAGGAAATTCCTCATGATGTAACAGAGGAAAAACTTCTCTGCACCTTTGGCAAAGGTAATTGGAGAAGCATGCCGGACGAAATATTCTGGCAATTACGTTTTGAGCCTGCCAAATGGATTGCTGAAAAGCATGTAATCAAGGTGTATGTCGGAACCGATGGGATGCATCAGGATGAGTTCCTTCGCGGAGATCATCCGGATACTTTGTTCCGGGGAAGTATTGCAACGCCTTCTTTGGAGGCCGCAATCATCAACGCCAAGTACGTAAATGGCAGTCCGCTGGACCGGATTGCGCGTGATTTCCAGACAAACGGATTAAATCTGTCGAAACAGACCATGTCCAACTGGACGGTTGTTGCAGCTGAAAGATATTTCGTACCGGTTTATGAACTTATGAAATCAACTTCTTTAAAAGCGAATGTGAATCAGTGTGACGAGACTATGGTTGAAGTCATTCACGATGGTCGGCCTGCCGGCAGTAAAAGCTATATGTGGGTGCATCTCACCGGTGAACTAAGTCCGGTTCCAAAGATCATTATGTATGAGTATCAAAAGACGCGTCACAGTGACCATCCCAAGGAGTACTACAAAGACTTTCAAGGGATTCTGGTGACCGATGGTCTGGAGCAGTATCACAAGACGGCACGTGATCTGGATGGGCTCATAAATGCCAACTGCTGGGCTCATGCCCGCAGGGATTATGCGGATGCGATAAAAGCCATCGGCAAAGACAATGAGAAACTGATACGGCAATCGATAGCGTATCAGGCTCTGGTACGGATCGGTGCAATCTACGATCTGGAGAACAGCCTGAAGGAGCTGTCACCACAAGAACGCTTAAAACAACGACAGACCTCAATCAAGCCATTGGTGGAGGAATACTTTGCGTGGGTGAAGAAATGTCTATCGAACAAGGTAGTCCCTCCGAAAGGAAAAACCGCTTCCGGACTTCAATACAGCGTAAACCAGGAAGAATACCTAAAAATATTTCTTACAGATGGAGAAGTTCCCATCGACAACTCTGCCAGCGAACGCGCTCTTCGGAATTTCACTATCGGACGTAAGAATTGGATGACGATAAATACAGTAAGAGGTGCCCAGGCCAGTGCAATACTCTACAGCATTACAGAAACAGCCAGGGCAAACAATCTCAACGTGTATTACTATATCAGCTATCTGCTCACGGAACTGCCATTAATCATCAAAAAGGATGGAAATATAGAACAATCAAAGCTGGAGCCACTCATGCCGTGGTCAAAGACACTCCCGGCAGATTGCTACAGTAAGCGCCGCAAATAAGCGGCGCTTTAAATATACTAGGGGCGTATGTTTTGACGCTTAC
>JAFADH010000219.1 GCA_023424995.1 Bacillota bacterium
GCATCCTGGTGTCGAAACTAAGTATCGTACACTGGAATCCCCTGGTCCGGCATCGCTCCGGTTAAAAGACTTCTGATGAATGGATATCCACAACTATTCAGTTATAGTATTATAATATACCATCTTCTGCAAATTAGCAAGAGGTACTTTACTTCTTCATTCTTTAACACCGCCGATGGTAAGACCTGTGATAAAGTATCTCTGCAGGAAAGGATACAGACATACGATGGGAAGCGCCGTGACGATAGCCGTAGCGGATCTTACCGACAAGGGCGTCACCTGATTCACCGCATTCTTCATGCTGCTGGCACTGCCTGATTGCATGGATACGGAGGTAAGGAGCTTCTGCAGCTCATACTGCATGGTAGTCAGATCATCCCTTCCCATATTATACAGCATGGCATCAAACCAGGAATTCCACTGCCCAACCGCTATGAATAATGCAACTGTAGCTAATACGGGCTTGCATAAAGGCAGTATGATGCGAAGGAAGATCTTCACATGCCCTGCCCCGTCCACCTGGGCGGATTCCACGAAACTGTCCGGCAGTCCGTTCATATAGGTCCGGATCACAATCATATTAAAGGCGCTGATCATTCCGGGAATAATATATACGGCGAAGGTATTGGTGAGTCCCAGCTCCTTGAACAGCAGCAGTCCGGGAACCAATCCTCCGTTCACATACATGGTTAGCACATAGAACAGGGATACCTGCTTATTAAACAGGAATTCCTTCCGGGATAATACATATGCCAGCAATGCCGTCACGAACATATGAAGAAAGGTGGCGATTACGGTCCGCCATACGGATATTTTAATTGCCGTCAAAAGATTATCCTTATGGAATACGGTATAATAATTCTCCCAGGTAAATTGCCTCGGTATCAGATGGATTCCGCCCTTAATGGCATCCATGCCTTTGTTCAGGGATATTGCCAGCGTATTCAGAATCGGATACAGGGTTACAGCCACAAACAAAGTAAGAATGATTGTATTTATAATAATAAATATAATATCTGCCGTACTTTTCTTTCTTTTCATGCATCTTCCTCCCTTCTAGAACAATCTTTCCTGCCCGGCCACTCTGGCAGCACGGTTGGCAATAAAGATTAAGAGTATGCTTACGACACTCTTAAAGATGCCTGCTGCGGTACCGAGGGAAAAGTCGATGCCTGCTCCAAAGGAATACTTAAGAACATAGATATCGATGACCTGTGATGCGGATTTATTTAAATCTCCCCCCAGCAGATACTGTGCTTCAAAGCCGGAGTTCATGATCATTCCAAGATTAATAATCAATAACACGAAGATGGTGGGACGGATGCCCGGAAGGGTAATATGCCACATTTTCTTCAGTCTTCCCGCTCCGTCAATGGCTGCTGCTTCATAAAGGTCAGGGCTGATTGAGGTCATGGAGGAAAGGTATATGATACTGTTCCATCCCGTTTCCTTCCAAACCACCGCCCATCCGACAATCCACCAGAAATATTTGGGATCCGCGAAGAAATTGATGGGAGTATTAATCAGACCTGTCTTGACCAGGATTTCATTGATAATGCCGGTTTCCATTGACAATACGTCGCGGACGATACCAGCCACGATGATCCAGGACAGGAAATGCGGCAGATAAGATACTGTCTGAACGAATTTCTTGCCTTTTAAGTTAACAACCTCATTGAGAAGAAGTGCAAATGCAATGGCAAAGAAGAAACTGAATATAAGGTTGATTACGCTCATGGCAACCGTATTGCGGAATACCTGCAGGAACTCCGCATTGGCGAACAGGAATTTAAACTTATCCCAGGCGACCCAGAGCTGGTTCTCAGCTGCGGGTTTATATTTTTGGAATGCCATGATCCAGCCGGCCAAGGGTGCATAATTAAAGATAAAGGCATAAATGACAAACGGAAGGGCAAGGAGTATTAATTGTTTTTGCCGGATAATCAATTTCCAGGTAACAAAGCCTTCCACATTCTCATGATAGGAGGCGATGGTTGCCGTAAGCCAGGCAGCCGCACTTAAAATCATGATCAGAAAGAAAGCGGCTCCCCAGTTATCCGTATAGAACTCGGTAACCTGCAATGCACCGATACTGAGCGCATTGGAATTGATCAATCCAAGGAGGCATAGTACCGCGGTGATCAGGGAAAGTCTTCTTACAAGACCATATTTGCTCCTGCCTTTGGTTATCAGCATATAGCTGCCGGCAATCAACGGAAGCAGTAAGGTGGCAAACACACACAGGATTAGCAGGACCGAATCCATATAATCCTGTTCCAGATGCTTCATTACGGAGACAGCCAGTCGTACCATGTCGGATAAGGAATATGTGGTTCCGTTAAAATCATCCAGCACCTCAACTTCAGCGATCTTTTGGTCTAAGGCGTCGGAAACCATATCCACCATATAATAGTCTTCCTCGGACAGATCCGCAGTAAGGTCTTCTCTGGCCTTCTCTCTGATAATTCCTTTTGCTATATTATTAACAATCGTCCTCCTTAAGCCCTCACTTTCGGCGATCCGGCTGACAATTCTGCTTCTTAATGCTGCCTGCTCTGCGTTCAATACACTGACACCGCTTACGAGCGGTCTTTCCGGCAGCTTTAGATAAGGAAGAAATATACTGATTATAGTTGCAAAGCATAATGCAGCTATAATCATATAATACGGTTTACGCTTTTTCATATTTATAGTCATACCTTTCTTCATAACCTGCGCATTCTGAACCATCGGCATAAAATCCCCGCCGCCGGTTTTCTATTCCGTCAATTTATCTGTTAAGAAATGGGGTGCCTTATTGGTTAAGACACCCCTATTCCGGATTTCACTTTACAGGTATTCCATCCCGGCAGTTATTGCTCGCCGCGCGCTACCGCTGCTCTTCTCCGGATCTCCGCTGTTAAGGCATCCAGATATGCGTCCACATCCACCGTCTCCTTATAAGTTGACTGGTATTCCTCCCAGATCGCATCGAACTGATCCGTTGATGCCATCATAGCCTTGGGCAGCCAGGTATGCTTTAAATCGGTAATGGTATTCTTCGCCTGACCCTCCGGGGTGTCGCTGGTCCAGTTGTTGGTAAAGGACCACATAGGATACCAGGGTTCATTCTCTACATCAGAGCTCAAGAAATCAAGGAAGGTCTTATAGCCATAGCCATCCAGCAATTCCTTCTCAACCGGATATAAGGTCTCGTAGAATTCATTGGGCTGGTTCTTCGGATCGCAGGAATTCTTGCCGTCTGCCAGCTGTCCTTCAAAATGAGGGAAGTATGCATAAGCCTGGTTCACCAGATTATCCGTTACCCAATCCTGATTATCATAATTCGTTCTCTGCTCCGGAGTCTTATAGAACACACCGTCCTCGCCGACCATGTAATCCACTCCTTCTTCACCCCAATATCTCAGGGCCATGACCTCAGGGGAGAGAAGATCATTCACGAATTGCAATGCGCCGGGGATATCCTTGCAGCTCTTTGTAATGGCTAAACCATTGGATACATCCAGAGCGGAAGGGCTGTGCCATCTGTCTTTTATGCTTTCATTGAAGGTAATCGGCAGGGGAACGTAGGTTTTGCCTACCTTACCTGCGGTTACCAGTGCTTCATTGGCGGTGTTGAAGTTCCAGAGCTGATCCAGAGTGCCCAATACCCGGCCTGTTGATAACAATGCTATGTACTGGTCATAGGACATGGTGAAGGTCTCGGGATGTACCAGTCCCTGGTTATATACCTCATTGATCTTTTTATAATAATCCTTCGCTTCAGGTATCGTATTATAGTCAATCGCTGTCTCTGTCTCGGGATCTACGATACAAGCACCGTCATTGGGATAACCCATCAAGAATAGCGGGGGATTCTCAATACCGAAATATCTCCAGTCTTCACTGCTCATGGAGAAACCTACGGTATCCTGCCCGTCCTCTGTGGTAGGATGCGCTTCAAGATAGTCGGCGATTACTTTAAAATACTGATCCATTGTCCTGATCTTCGGGTATCCGGCCCAGATCAATACATCTTTTTGAATCCAGAAGGCTTCATCCCAGTGATAGGTAGCGGTATCTTTTCCTTGAATAATGCCGAACTGAGGCATCAGATAGATATGTCCGTCCTTATATCTGACTTTGTTCCAATCTTCTTCTGACAGATAATTCTTTATATTAGGATAGTCGTCCCAATATTCATCGATGGGGATAAGTGCGTTCGCTTCCAGCAAGGCTGCTGTTCCTGTAGCACCGGTGATAAAATCCGGGTATTCCCCTCCTGCAATCATAACACCGACTCTTTCATCCGCTGACTGTCCGGTAAGCCAGGTTACCTTAGCCCAGGCTCCGGTGGCTTCCGTTATCTTCTTCAGCAGCCGGTTATCGTCAGGAACTTCCGTTCCCGGTACTGCATTGAACATGGTGAACATCTTCACTTCTTTTTCCGTATTGCCGGCATCACTTGTGCTGCTGCCGTCGCTGTTGTTCTTGTTTCCGCTGTCGGAAGCGGCCGGATCATTATTCTTGGCATTATTGCCGCAGCCTCCAAGCAGAGTGCCGAACATCGCTATTACCATCATAATAGCAATCAATGTTTTGATTTTTTTCATTATGGTTCCTCCCTTTTATATATTGCTATTTCCTATAAATTGCACAATCGGCTTGAAATAGCTAAGAAAATTTTAGCTTTATTGCACAATGATAACAACATAAAAACTATAGTAAAAACATTAAAAATTATACTTTTCAAGTATTTTTATGCATTTTCATATAACATATATATAACACAAGGCGAAACCGGTCATTACAGATCATATGATACGGTATTTTATAGCATGTATATATAGAAGGCTTCATTCACGAAGCATATACTGTTTTCGGTATTGATGGGGGGTGATCCCTTTGAGCTGGACAAATTTGCTTATAAAATAGTCCGTATTATTAAAGCCCACTGCCTCTGCAACCAGGTATATCTTGGCATCGGACCTCAGCAGCAGCTCAGCTGCCCGGTCAATTCTGTAGTTATTCAGATAATCCTTAAAGGAGCTTCCATAATGCTTCTTGAACATCTGCCCAAGATATGCACTGTTAATGTAATACTTTTCGCTTAACGACCTAAGGCTGAGATTATCCTTATAATTTTCCGTTATTTCCTTTTCAATCTGACAAATGACTCCGCTGAAGGCACTATTGCGCAGCCGTATGAGATAGGCTGCAAAATCAACCGCAAAATCCTTGAATTGTTTCAGACTTCCTTTGACTGTTATCTGTTCATATCCTGCCTGATTAATTATTCTATAGATATCCTCCTGATTAAAATCCGGATCCAGATCCATAGCCAGACTGATCAGGTTAAACACCAGATAATCCAGGGTAATCTTTATAATATGAGGTTCCCTTGACAGCTCTTTGAACAGATAATATACCTTATCAATAATATGGCTGATTGCTTCCTTATCATTTTCTTCGATGGCCTTAACCAGTTCATCCATCCGTTCCTTGTGGGCCAGAAGAGAGCTGCTGTTGATCTTTTCATCGATTTCATCATAATAGGCAAAGTACTGTTCCTTATAGCTCTCCAGTACTTTTATCAGCTCTTCCTTTTGAACCGGCTTTAAGACATAGTCAACCACTCCGTATTTGA
>JAFADH010000295.1 GCA_023424995.1 Bacillota bacterium
CCTGTTCCCAAATTGTAAAGATTCCACATAAAGGGGCAAAAAGCCATTTTATTCTTATACCCTTTTGCTTCTTTCTTCATATCTATGGTATGGTTCTTTAAATAATTTAAATACTTATATTCCTGCTATGATTCATTTTATTGAGCAGAAACTTTCTACACTCCATTCTTGTTTCTCCAGAACTGCAGCCTACAGATGGTTTGTAATTATCATCGTCAGTATGATGCTCAGAGCTGATTCCCTCGGCATTACTTCTTTTATAAGGGCTCTTTGCCTGCATCCCAGAAAATATGAGCCCTTGCTCCATTTCTTCCGTTCCTCGGTCTTTTCTACATCAGCTCTCAAAAAATGCTGGCACAACATCATCTGTAACTATCCGAATCTGCATCGGTTAAATGGCCGTGTTCTCATTCTTGGTGATGGCACTAAAGTTGCCAAAGAATCCTGCTTTATGCCCGGTGTGAAAAAACTTTATCAGGAATCCGAGGATTCCTCCAAGCCACAGTACATTTTCGGTCACATGTATGGTGGAATCGGAACAGTTATCGGTAACGAGTCAAAATCTTTTTGCATTCCCCTGGATATGAATATTCAGGATGGTCTTCGTGAAACGGCCGCCTGGACAAACGGTGATATCAGTGATTCCTCATCCCATGTCATCCAGATGATTCGTAACAGCCACGATATTGCTCGTACGTTTGGAAGTTCCTATCTGGTTCTGGACCGGTATTTTCTTACCGTTCCCGCTCTCAAAGAACTTGATTCCCTGAATAAAAACAGTAACTGCCTTGATATCATCACCCGGGCGAAGACAAGCTGTACGGCTTATGAACTGCCACCACAAAATGATTCTCCCCAGCGTGGACGCCCTAGGAAAAAAGGTGTCGCCATCAGACTAAACCAGCTCTTTGCACAGCGGGCAGCCGACTTTAAGGAAGCCGAGGTAATGATGTATGGTAAAAAGCAGAAGGTGGAATACCTTTGCCTTAACCTTCTTTGGGGTCTAAAGCTGTACAAAGAAGTCCGTTTTGTCCTCGTAAAATATAATCAGTGTACTGCCATTTTTGTGAGTACGGATCTTACCATGAATCCTCTTTTTATCATAGAGGCATATGCTCATCGTTTCAAAATCGAGTGTATGTTCCGCGAATTCAAACAACAGTTACATGGTTTTGGCTATCATTTCTGGTCCTCCAAAATGCCTAAACTCAAAAAATATAAGAAGAAATCCGAACCGGATCAGTTATCACAGATTACCGATGAGTCTCATAAGAAAGCAATTCTTCTGACTGTTGGCGCAATAGAACGCTTTGTTCTCTGCGCTGGCATTGCCATGGGCATCGTGCAGATGATTGTGTTGGATCCGGTTATGACTAAGGGGATAAATAAGCACCGCTACCTGCGGACATCTTGCGACAACAAGGTGTCCGAGGCGACAGTGATGGAGTATTTGAGAAAAAACTTTTTTCGACTTTTATCACTGAATCCCCATTCAGACCTAAATCGATTTATTCTCAGCATCCAGGAACCAGATTTTGATGAATTTGATGGCCAAGATTCCGCTTAAGACAGCAAATACACCATACAAGTCTGTTCCCAATATCATAGTACTCTCTATAGCAGGTCATTTCAAGCAAATCTATTGAAAAGGCTTTATTCTAATGTCCAAATTTGCTAAAATACTGTTTATGAACTTTTAACTCTCAAGATTTATTACTATGCATGTTTTTTACATTAATCAATGTCAATCACCCTTACTGCTGCCAAGCACAGTCTTCCCCTTCACATTCACCCAGGAGAAATTCTCATTTACGATTCTTGATACCAGACAGCTCCCTGCTCTCTGTGTCAGCTGGGCAAAGATCACCGAAGGATCCCCGGCCCCCTCCTTGCGGCTGTATATGGCTGCCGAAGGCCCCATCAGGGCTATATCACAATCCCCTTCCGCCAGTGCGGTCCGGGTCGTATCCTCCTCCCATCCGTTCACCAGATTGATATTCAGTCCTTCCTCCTGAAAGTATCCCTTCTCGATCGCCGCATAGAAGGGGGCATGGGATACTGTATGCCCTGCTTCACTAACGGTGATTTTATCACCGCCCTGTGCCTTGCACCCGGATAATATGATTGCCGTTAATATTAGAATCCCTGTTAATAACTTATATTTGTTTCTTCTCATCCATTACCTCTCCCTGTCAAATGTATTGAATATTGCCATGGGTAAGCTTGATTTATGATACCCATGATAAATTATATACAGCTGTTTTCTTAAATAGTTCAAAAAAGCAGAGACCTCGTAATATAATTGCAGGGATCTCTGTCTGCCGGAGAGATTTATTTTTGTCATACAGTCACATGGATTTCTTTTCGTCTTTAAAAAAGGCTTACTCTGTGGTTAAAATATTGCAGTATCAACTTTCACTTAAGCAAAGCATCGTCACGATTATTGGTTCTTTCTATCCTTGCAGCAGGAACATTTGCTTTTAATCCGCTTATATAATGACAGGAGGCTTATTTTAATAAGCCTCCTGTCATTATATTTAAATTGTTTAGTAACACCGTATTATGATCCCATATTCGCAAGGCTCACATGGGACCGGCATGACCTGCCATGACATGCACTCGCTTCGTCCGCCGCAGTTCCGCAAGGATTAATTCCTGTTCCCCAGGGTAACCTCTAAGGTCTTCTCGGTGTAGACACCGTTCTCTTTTACCTGAATGACCAGGTTCACCTTCTGGTCCGTCTTCTTGTAGCTGAGCGCTTCGATCAGGTCGTCAACGGTTTCGATCTTCGTGCCGTCAAGTCCGGTAATTATATCGCCCTGCTTTAAGCCTGCGGCATCTGCAGGAGAATTTGCAATAATGTCATTTACGTATACGCCGATGGGCATATTGAATCTCTCCGCGTACATCTGGGTTACATTCTGGGCTGTAGAGGCATCGATTCCCAGGAAGCCCTGCTCTTTCTCCGCCACAACCTCACGGTTGATCAGCTCATTGATCATGGGGATCGCCTTGGAGATGGGAATTGCATAACCCATGCCCTCCACTTCCTCCGAAGCGTATTTCACGGAGTTGATTCCGATTACCTGGCCGCTGGAATTTAACAATGCACCGCCGCTGTTGCCGGGATTGATGGCCGCATCTGTCTGAAGCAGGGTCATAGTCTGATTCTCAATGGTTACTTCCCTGTCTATGGCACTGATGTATCCCACCGTTACGGACTGGCCGTAACCAAGGGCATTGCCGATCGCGATAGCCAGCTGTCCTGCCTTGACCTCATCGGAATCACCTACGGTTGCCACCTTGATCGCTGCCGCCGTCTCATCCGACAGGGAGCTTAATTCTACGGATAACACCGCCAGGTCCGAATTCACGTCCGCACCTTTGACTGTCGCTGTGGCGGTGGTATCATCCACGAATACAATCTCTACCTCGGTTGCGCCCTGGATAACATGATTATTGGTAGCGATCAGTAAGCTTGTGTCGTTCTGTCCGATGATAATCCCTGAGCCGCTTCCCTGTGCCTGCTCCTGATATGCCCTTCCGAAAAAGTCATAGGAGGTATATGTTGCGGTACTGTTAATGGCTACGATGGAAGGCATTACCTTATCCACTACATCGGATACATCGGTAACCACATCGCCGGTCTGGGTCGAGGTATTGATTATCCCCTCGCTGCCGGTGTCGGTGGTCTGTGTGTTATCCTGGCCATTATCTTCTGAATTCTCATCTGCTGCTCCGGTATCTTCCGTTATCTGCGTATCCGGCTTTGTCAATATATAATATCCCTGGAAGACACCGCCTGAAAGCAAACCGAATACCACGGCTGCCGCTACCAGCTTGACAGCTCCTTTAAACGCACTCTTTTTATTCATATTCATTCCTCCAATCAAAGTCGATATCTATTATTGGTTATAAGCTGCCTGTAATCTCCTTTTGATAGGAACAGTTTATCAAGTAATTATGTTCACTTTGTGTTCTGATTTTGAAAAAAATATGAAGATTATGTTATTTCTACTGCACCGGAATATAGCAGCCGAGTATCTTCATCTCCACCGCCTCCTCCCGGATACAGTGCAGTGCATTCTTAACCGCAGGCGCATCCAGGCTCCCTTCAACATCGACAAAGATGCGGTAGGCAAAGGCCCTGCTTGGAATCGGCCTGGATTCGATCTTCGTCATATTGATATTATTATATATGAAATGGGAAAGCAGATGATACAGGGAACCGCTTTTATGCGCCACCTGAAAACATATGCTTGTCTGTTTTGCTCCTTTCAGGTACATCTGCTGACTGGAAATGATGATAAACCGGGTCGTATTATGGTCCTCATTCTGGATGGAAGCCTGAAGGAGCTGCAGACCATGGACCTCTCCTGCTCTCCTGCTGGCGACGGCAGCCCGGGTAACATCCTGAGACTCCAGTACCAGCCTGGCGCTGCCGGAGGTGCTTCCTCCGTCTATCAGCTTCAGCTCCGGATATTGCTCCAGGAACTGCGAGCATTGCAGCAGACCCTGCTTGTGGGAATATACCGTCTCGATATCAGACAGCTTTGCTCCCGGCAAGCCCCATAGGTTATGCTCGATCTTCACATGCTGCTCGCCGATAATAAAATTATCATATTCCGACAGCAGGTCGAAGATATCGGATAAGGTTCCCGTTGAGGAATTCTCGATGGGAAGCACTCCATATTCCGCTTTCCCCTCCTTAATCGCCTGCATGACCTCACCGAAGGTTCCCATGGGCATTCCCTGCACCTTGGCTTGAAAATAGTCCATCATCGCCTGTTCCGTATAGGAACCGCACTCTCCGAAGAAGGCGACCCTGGCAGCATTATTTACATAAAAGGAATCTACCGCATAAGGTCCCAGGCTCTGCCGGTTACCCAGTAATGTATATTGAAGCCTGCGGCTTAAGGACATGATCTGCTTAAATAAATCGGCAATCGCCCTCTTGTTGAACTCGTTGTCCGTCATAGCAGTCAGGGCAGCCAGCTTCTCTTCTTCTCTTGCCGCATCATAGATCGGTTTTCCGATACTCTGCTTGTATTCCGCCACATCCATCGCAAGCTGCATGCGTTCCTCTATGAGCCTCACAATCAGGCTGTCTACTTCATCGATCTTTCTGCGGCTCTCCTGTAAGTCAATCATCCATTCATCCTCCATAGCATTCCTTCACCCATGCTACCTCCCGCTTCCGGGGTCATGATCTGTTATGACAGCATGCCGTGACCTTTGCCTCATTATACTATACCGAATGCTTATTGCATAATAATTTTTTACGTAATATAATATTTTTAATATGCTTTGTCGATTAGATATATATACATACTACACTCCCGGGGGATAATATCTATGTTAAAGAAAGTAGGACGTTTACTGATTGCACTGGTCATCCTGACTGCCGGTGCGGTTATTGCCTTGTATATTTATAATGATGGGAGAACTTATTACAACAGTGAAGATGAGCTCGGTAATACTTCCGGAAATATCTACAACGGCGGTTTATTCTGTGAGCAGGACGACCGGATCTATTTCAGTAATTCTCAGGCGGACGGTGCCCTGTATGTGATGCAATCCGACCTGACCGGCTGGAAGCGCCTCAGGGATGATAAGGCGGTCTACATCAACGCAGATGAAAATTATATCTATTATGTCCGTGCCAATCGTTCCGGAGAGAATGGCAGGGAAGGCTTTATGGTATTTTATAACAGCGGTGTGTTCCGAGTGAAGCAAAACGGTACCGAGCTTAAGGCATTTACCGGTAATCCCGGAGCGTACCTTACCTTAAAAGGCAACAGTGTATATTTCCAAAGGTATGATGCCGGTGTCGGCCTGTATCTGTATTCCTATCAGATCGACGGCACGAAGGAACGCTGCCTCATCGAGGACGCGGTAATCCCATCCGCTGTTATTGATGATACCCTGTATTACGCAGGTTATTCCGGAGACCATAATATCAACGGGCTGAACCTGCATAGCTATACCGCGCATCCCATACTGGAAGGCTCCTATCTGTATCCCATATTTGCCGGCGATTATATCTACTATATGGATCCCTCCCATAATTATAAAATCTTCCGGATGAACCGTGACGGTTCCGGGATCACAAGGCTGGTGAATAAGCGTACCAGTACCTATAACATCACCGCTTCCGGCAAATATCTGTACTATCAGATCGATGATGCCAAGAATAACGGCATCCACCGGCTGAATCTTCAGACCCTGGAGGATGAGCTGTTAATGAAGGGAGATTATAAGAACATCAATGTTACAAGCAATTACGCCTTCTACCAGGACTTTGACGAGACCAATACCTATGTGGTCGGTGCCGACGGTACAGCAAAGCCCAGAGTATTTACCCGGCCGGAAGAAGCTTCTGACAAATGACCCGGCTCTACGGTCATCTGCTTTGTTTACCTGTAATAAGGAATGAATCCTGGAAATATTTAAACTGCCCCGGCAATGGACGGCTGCCATTGCCGGGGCAGTTTTTTTGCCGTCAATCTGCAGATGGAATGAATCGGTCTTTCTGCATTATAAAAATATTTATATCACGATCATATATACCTTGACAGGCGAGGTATATATGATTATAATATACTCAAGACAAGGAGGTGCTCATATATGTCTATTACATCAGACATCATACGCGGTCATACCGAACCTATTATTCTGGCACACTTACTGGAAGGTGACAGTTACGGCTATCAGATTAATAAGGAAATCATGGAAAAGACGAACAACCTGTATGAGTTGAAGGAAGCTACGCTGTATACCGCGTTCCGGCGATTGGAGCAGGCTCAGCTTATTATCCCCTATTGGGGCGACCAGGAGGTAGGTGCACGCAGAAGATATTATTCCATCACGGAGAAGGGGCGGGAGGCATACAGGGAGTATAAGAAGGATTGGGAGAACGCGAAATTAATTATTGATACTTTAATCAAATAGTGGAGGGAAATTGTATGGATGAAAAAATGAGGGCTCATATTGAGAAGCTTTTCGAAGACGGCCCAAAGACAAGAAAGGCCTTTGAACTGAAGGAAGAATTACTGGCCAATTCCAATGAACGCTATCAGGATCTGGTTGCAGACGGTGTAAAGCCGGAGGACGCCTTCAAGCATGTGATCAGCTCCATCGGTAATGTCTCCGAGCTGTTCCAGGGTCTGGAGGAGCTGACACCGGCGGACAGAGCGGAATATGAGGACAGAACAAGGAAGAATGCCATTATAAAGACGGCTGCCGTAGGAATTTACATCTTCAGCGTTATCGTATTCTTTGCAATCGGCCTGTTGGATGAATATATCTACAGTAATGTGAATCTTGTTTCCATCGGTCTGATACTGATGCTGCTGATCGCTACCATACCAACCTGCATGCTTGTATATATAGGCAGTATCAGTCCGAAATACAAACGGAGGGATGATACGATGGTTGAAGAATTCAAGGAATGGAAAAGCAGCTCCCGTAAAACGAAATCGGTTAAGAATGCCGCTTTTTTCGCAGGCTGGACTTTTATTCTGATCCTTTATTTTGCCATAAGCTTTGCTACCTTTGCCTGGTATGTGACCTGGATTATCTTCCTGGTGGGAGCATGCCTGCATGCGGTGGTTGAGCTTTTATTCAGACTGAAGGAGTTGAAGTAATGAGAAAATTAATCATAGCCACGGTCACCATATTTATTATTATCGCTGTCGGCCTGTCCTGTCTGATGGTTGCGGCTATCTATGGCGGAGGTTCCTATTTTGATTTCAAAATATCTAACCTGAAGCTTGTGAATACCCAGAATATAAGTCTCGACGGCATCGATGCCCTGAACGTTAATTATACTTCGGACGATGTCGTATTGTATACCGGTGATACCGGAGAATTAATCATAAAGGAATATATGAGCTTCACTCCGGTTAAGGATGAACTCACAAAGATCACAAAAAGCGGCGGCACAATAAGAGTTGAAGGTGGAAGAGACAGAATCGCACGATGGTTTTTTACCTTCGGATACAGCAGCAGGGTCGAGATCTATCTGCCTTCCGGTTACCGGGGCGAATTATCCGTCAGTACCTCCAGCGGCGATATTGATTCCGATATTGTGCTGTCCTTAAGTAATTGTGAAGTATCCTGTTCCAGCGGCGATATTAAATTACGGGAGATATATGCTGACAATATCAAAGTTTCCACCTCCAGCGGTGACATCTCCATAGGCAAAGCGGAAGGGATAAGCCGTATCACTGCCTCCAGCGGCGATATTAAGCTGTTAGGCGGTGCGGGAGACACCAGGATCGCTACATCCTCCGGGGATATTACGGTAGCCGGCTTCATGGGCTTTCTTAATGCGGAAGCCTCCAGCGGTGACATTTCCGTCACATCGTCCGCAGGAGAAAAGGAGATCAAAACCACTTCCGGACAGATCGATCTGCAGGATTCCTCAGGATATGTCCATATCAAAGCCTCCAGCGGTGATGTCCGCATCACTAAGTTTCAAGGCTTCGGCAGCTTTGAAACCACCTCCGGCAGTATAAAGATAGAATATGCCGAAGCTTATTCCATAGAGGAGGATATAACCGTTAAGGCTTCCAGCGGTGATGTAACATTGATACTGCCGGAAAAAGCTCAGTTCAACTTTGAAGCAAAGACCTCCAGCGGTGATATTCGGACGCATATTGTTGACCGGCTGTCCTTCAGTAAGGATGACAAACATGCTTACGGCTCCAACGGCTCCGACCCGTTATTCGATCTGGATATTAAAACCACCAGCGGCGATATACGGATCAATGAACATTAATATCACTATGACCCAAGATCCGACAGGGGCTGTTCAATCACCGGTTGACACAGCCCTTTTTATTTCCCTCAGATAAGATAATGAGCCGAACGCAAGTATCACGTCCTCTTTCTCTGCCAGCTCATAGGCGGTATTCACTGCGTGCAAAGTGCTTCCTGCAGCCACGATCCTTCCCGGACAATAGGCTGCGGCCTCCTCCGCCAGCCGGGACGCTTCCAGGGCTCTCGGATTATCCGGTGTCACCGTGATGATCACCTGTGCCAGAGGGGCCATAATTCTCAGAATTGCCGTATAATCCTTATCAGCCAGTACTCCCAGTATAAATAATATTCTGCGGTCTTTAAAATATAATTCAACCGCTTTACGCAGCTGGACCGCCGCATCCTCGTTATGAGCGCCGTCGACGACCAGCAGCGGTTCTCTTGCCAGTATCTCCAATCTCCCGCTCCATTTCGCCTGAAGCAGTCCGGCTTTTATTGCTGCGTCACTAAGCTTGCAGCCTTCTTCCCTTAGTACTTCAGCTGTCCGAATTGCCAACAGGGCATTTTGCATCTGATATTCACCCAGAAGCTGAAGCTTATATTCCTCGCCTCTGTAGTAAAAAGCGGTTCCATGGTCCGTATACCTGACCTCTTCCGCCTCCGATATATCAGCGAGAATCAGCCGGGTTTCTGATTGCCTTGCTGTCTCATACAGAACCTGTAAGACCTCAGGATCCTTATTACAGGTTACGGCCGGTACTCCTTTCTTGATGATCCCGGCCTTCTCCGCCGTTATCTTCTTAAGGGTATCCCCGAGAAATTGCATATGATCCATGCTGACAGAGGTAATGACGGAGCATACGGGCTTATTTACGGTATTGGTGGCATCCAGCCTGCCTCCCATGCCCACCTCAATCACTGCATAATCCACCCCGGCTTCGGCCAGATACAGATATGCCATGGCTGTCTCGATCTCAAAGGAAGTCGGATGGGGAAACCCATCGCGCACCATGGCTTCACAGGCAGCCTTAATCAATGCCGCCGCATCACCGACACCCTTCTTTGTAATCTCTTCATGATAAATCTCAGGCACTTCGCTTTGACGATGCGTTCGGACATTATAATCCCCTCTGAAGGAAAGCCGTATCTTCTCCCGATAGGAAAATACGGAAGGCGAATTATAACGTCCTGTCAGGTACCCCTCTGCTGCCAGGATGGAGGCGATAAAAGCCGAGGTTGATCCCTTGCCGTTGGTTCCCCCCACATGGATAATCCTTAATCTCTCCTGGGGATTATCCAATCTGCGCAGCAGCTCCGTCACCGTCTCCAATCCAAGCTTGCTGCCGTATTGATTCGCTTCCCCGATGAAGGCTCTCGCTTCTTCATATGTCATACTTATCATTCTCCAGTGCTCATTCTGCTTATTGCCGGTACTTTTACATTTTTATAATACCGGTACATGTATATTTCTATCTTCCATATACTCATTCATGATACATAATATTTTATTCAGCCGGCTTTATATGACGGTAACGTTTATTAATAATAAACCCTATTGCTATGGACTATAAAAATTCCGGGTAATAACCGCTGCATTATAGCGGCGCCCCTCACTTCTCACTCACTACTTGAAAGATAAAAAACTTCAGATAGTAGGATTCATCCGCTGCCCACAGGATCGGATGATCCGGTGCCTGGGTACGGTATTCCACCTGCCGTATTCTCTTCCGTACATTCTTTGCCGCCTGGGCGATGGTCTCCGCGAACAGATCCGGCGACATAAAATGGGAACAGGAGCAGGTAGCCAGATATCCTCCGTCCTTCACCAGCTTCATGGCTCGGAGGTTGATCTCACGATACCCCTTTACCGCATTCTTAACCGAATCCTTCGATTTGGTGAACGCCGGAGGATCCAGGATAACCACGTCAAACCGCTCCCCCTTCTCCTCATATTCCGGCAGCAGGTCGAATACGTCAGCGGTGATAAACCTTACCGTATGGGACAGTCCGTTCAAGGCTGCGTTCTCAGTTGCCTGAGTGACACCCAGCTCCGAGGCATCCACACCGATTACCTCCTTTGCTCCGCCCCTGCCTGCATTCAGTGCAAAGGAGCCGGTATGCGTAAAACAATCCAATACCCTTGCATCCCTGCATAATTTGGCTACTGCCGCGCGGTTATATTTCTGGTCCAGGAAGAAGCCGGTCTTCTGCCCTTCCGCTACATCCACCAGATATTTCACACCGTTCTCCGTAATCTCCACCTTGGTATCAAAGGGTTCACCCATAAAGCCCTTTACCCGCTCCATTCCTTCATTCAGGCGGACCTTCGCATCGCTCCGTTCATATACACCGCGGATACGAATTCCTTCCGTTTCTAACAATCCCTTAAGAATCCCGGCAATCTCTTCCTTCATCCGGTCAATTCCCAGTGCCAGCGATTGAACCACCAGCACATCGGAGAACTTATCCACCACCAGTCCCGGCAGGAAGTCCGCTTCCCCGAAGATAATCCGGCAGCTGTCCGTATCCACGGTTTTCTTCCGGTATTCCCAGGCATTGCGCACACGCATCAGCAGAAAATCACGGTCAATCTCCTGGCCCTTCCTGCGGCTTAGAATCCTGACCGTGATCTTGGATTTTCTATTAATAAATCCACAACCGAGATAATAATCATCAAAGTCATGCACATGGACCAGATCCCCGTCCGCATAATCACCGGTTATGGTATCTATCTCATTATCATAGATCCAGAGCCCTCCGCTTTTTAAGCTTCTGGCTTCCCCCTTTTTTATTCTGACAATTGCCTTCGATGCATTCATATACGATTCCTCCATTGCTTTTTCATTGGCATATTCATGTTGACCGGCCGCATAGGCTTACTGTTTCATCTGCTTCTTTTCAGCCTGGTTAAAGATATATAATTTACTGAACAGGTAATTCAGCACGATAACGATGACAGCCAGGCATGCCTTAACCAAAAGCCGGGGGAAATTCATGAGCTCCGTGAAGATAAACATTCCGGATTGCTCCACCAGCAGGGTAATGACCCTTGCTCCGAAGAATTTTGTAATCTTGGAGGCCTCATCCTTCATCCCGGTGCTCCGGGACCGGAATACATTGATCTTATTTACGATATATGCAAATGTAACAGCGATGAACCAGGCTAACGCATTGGCAGTAAGGTTGGGAACTCCCAGGCGGAATAAGCCTTCATAGCTGGCAAAATTCACTATTGTAGTCATAACGCCGGCAACGGCATAGGTTATGGTCTCTCTGTTGACCACCTTTTTAAATAACCCCTCCAGCTTTGACGGTAACGTACTTTTATTCATGCTCAGCTCCATTCTTATAAAACTACTCCCACCATAAAACCATCGCAGGCGGTGGGAGTACTCATTATGAACCGGTTTGTCCATAGCGTCTAAATTGTATTATACCAAATAATCATAAATTAATCCAGTAGGAATAAACGTCCTTAATCAGGGCTTTCCTGCTCCTCAACCAGGTAACGGCATTAAAACAGGGAACCGTCATGCCGGTTCCGAATATGTTGTCCGTTTCCATCGTAATAGGGCCTATCTCGAGGAATCGTACCCACTGCCGGAGCCTGTCAGCGTATATCTTAGCAATACCAGCTTCCAGGAAAGAGTTCCTGTCGTATTATCCTTATTAACGGCAACACTGTCGATCACCAGCTTTTCGGGATAACGGCCAATATAATCTATCATTTTTGAAAATCCCTCATATGTTGTATTAAAATCCAATGATATAGCTGTGTGAACACCAATAACCGTATCAGGTTTCTCCGCCGGTGCCTCTTCTCCGGCTTGTCCCTGTATATCTCCCTCGGCATAGATGCTGTTCTCCGGTCCGGTATTGTCCGTATCTCCACGGACGCTCATATTATGATATACCGGTAAGCTTTCTCCAATGCTGACCCTTGTAAAGACCAGCTTCAGTTCTTTTTCCATGGCGTCAATCAAGAGAAGATTATCTGCCATGGGAATGTCGGACGGGAATTGGCCGAGGATTGTCTGCAGCAGGCTTTGCATGGCCTCCGTATCGTTTTGTATGCTTTTTGCCTCTGCCTCTTTGTTCTTTATGGCTTCAATATTCTTCCGGATTATTTCCAGCTCATCATATGCCGCCTCCGTCTTATCCGTATACCCTGTATAGAGATAACCATAAGAGAAGGCAGGCAGAACCAGGCCCAGGATGATTATAACAGCCCTGATCCCCCTTCCGGTAATTTTAATCTTCATAATTGCCTCCCGCATAGGTACAGTCAATGGTAAAGCTGGCCTCGGAATCAGCTGCGTCATTCACCACTGCAAGACTGCTGATCTGCACCGTATCAAAATATGATATCTCTTCTATCTGCCGACAGATTTTTATTATCGTCGCATAGACACCTGCCCCGTTATTATCCGCAACACCGCTTACAGATATCCCGCCGTCAGAAAATTGCAGGGTATTAATAGCCGCTCCGTCCGGCAGCTTCCGTTCCAATTCAGTAATCACGGCATTAACAAAATCATTATCAGGAAGAGCTTCCTCCAGTTCCTGTATCTCCTGCAAAGCCTTTTGGGTATTATCATACTTTTCATATACGGCATTTATTTGTGATATATCCGCCAGCTCCCGCTCCGCAGCCTCAAGCTGCTGCCGGACTTCCAGATAATCCGAATAAGCCGCATAGACAATCCCCAGGGAGCCGGCAATACATGCCGTCAGGAATATTGCCGTCAGGATAACGGCACCGGGTTTTTGCCTTCTTTCCGCGAATTCTTCCGGAATAAAATCAATGGGATGAATTGCCGCACCGATGCATGGGATGAATTCACCCGGATGCTTATGAAACAGGGCGGCTTCTCTTCCTGCATTAACCGTTCTCAATTGCTCCAGCTTCGTATGCGTTATTCCGATTTCATCGGTAAAGAACTTGTCAATTCCCTTGATGCGCATTCCCGGTCCGGAGATGTATATATGATTGATCTCTTCATTCGTGCGGTCTGCCTTGTAATCAGCCAGAATTCTTCCTACACTGCCGGTTAAGAATCGCAGGGATTCCGTAATTTTAGCCCGTGCCTGCTGTTCTTTTTTGGCAAGGGTCTGGTCTTCATTCTCCTGAGCTGCCATATAATCCAGGGAAGCGGCAGCATCTGGATTCAGCAAGGCATCTAACCGGTTTACGGTTGCGCTCGTTCTTTTTAAGAATGCTTCCGAACGGTTCAGCAGGATTTCCAGCTTATTCTTGGCGGCATCCATCTGCAGATTACTGTTATATTTATCTGCCAGCAGGTTTTGACCGGTGAAGAGACCAAGTGCCTCTTTCCTGGTATTTGCCTGATAGAAATCCTGTTCCAGTAAAGCTTCGGCCAGCATGGAGCTTCCATATGCTACGGTTTTTTGAAGGATTAAGGTATTATTATGAAGGATACTGACCAGGGTGTCATGTTCATTAAGCAGAATGAAGACATTCGTTCCCCGGTTGATCTGCCTTCGAAGGATCTGATAGCAGCTGTTGCCCAGACAATCCAGGGATACGACATTCAGTTTCATTCTCCCCGCAAAGCGGTAATAATTCTTAGCCAGTGAAACCGGGATCCCATAGACAGAGATTCTCATCTGCCTTTTGTCCTCCCTGCCCGGGATGCCGCCGGATTCATGCTGCATCATGTCATCCGGATTCATGACGGACCGGGCTTCTAACAGTTCCATCTTCTCAGCGATGATCTCTGTCCTGCTTTTCTTCTTCTGAGCCTTCCTGCTGATCTTCTCATTCCGCTTCGCAAGCTTCAGCTCCTGCCTGCAGAACTTCTTCTCCTGTGCTTTCATTCTTCTCCCGGAGAATCCCTCGGGAACGGAACAGGAAAAGAGATAACCCCTGGTATCCGTCTGCAGATACTCGGATGCCTCCCCGGCTATAATATCCGTGAGCTTCTTCTTACCGGCGGCGGGCAGCAGGATACTACGGTTTATTATCTTGCTGGAGGAGATCGTAAAAATCACCTTATCCGCCTTCAGATCGCCCAATTTGAGCTGCTTCCCCAGTTCTGCTCCAAAAAGCTCAATATCCTTGATATAACCGTCTTCAATGGTATCAGGCGGATTCGGAAAGGTAATGCTGCCATATACACGGATGCTCTTATTCTTATATTTTTTTACATAAGAAACCTCACATACCTTAGTACATTCCGGTCCTATTACAACACTAAGAACTTTCTCAGCCATACAGTTCCCCCATTACATATGTATCAGTCTTAAGTATATTTACTTAAGTATCCTTCCTATGGTCCAGTATCCTGAACCGGTTCCGATATACCAAATCATCAGGATGCATAACCTTATAAAAGCTGTCCGGGTTAAGCCCGGTTATATAAGCAGGTAATATCCGTTATATTTTAATATTTAATATTCTATTTAATTATAAATTTCGTTTATATTATACAATTAAGATCCTTATACCAATAATATTTCATATTTATCGTCGAAAAATAATCCTAATTTCCTATTGCAATTTTGATCAGTCCATATTTCTCTCATCAATTACAACATTATAATGCATGATTTTACAGCTGTCCATGATTATTTTCCGTAATTTTGTATATTTTCAAACAATTGCCGGGAAACATGCAATCCATACCTCTAATTGCAGATCAAAAATCCATGGCTGCCGTCCTCAGGAAATATTTCATTGAATTTTGAATTATTATCGTGTAAAATATTGAGTCATGATGTCCATGATTAACAGACCGGTGCACAAGCTCCTGTACTCTGATCTGCTTAGTCCATGAAAGGAGCCAACCATGAGTATTTTAAATGTTACAAATCTTAGCCACGGCTTCGGAGACCGCGCCATCTTCCGCGATGTGTCCTTCCGTCTGCTTAAGGGAGAGCATATCGGATTAGTCGGAGCAAACGGAGAAGGAAAATCCACATTTATGAATATAGTTACAAACCGTCTTATGCCGGATGAAGGCAGGATCGAATGGTCAAAGAATGTCCGTGCAGGCTATCTTGACCAGCACGCCGCACTTGAGAAGGGGATGACACTGCGAAGTGTCCTGCAGTCCGCTTTCTCTCATCTGTTCGAGATGGAGGAAAGGATGAACCGGATCTGTGACTCCATGGGGGAAGCCGAGGGCGACGGGCTGGAGGCGATGATCGAAGAGCTGGGAACCATTCAGGAGCTGCTCACCATGCACGATTTCTATATCATCGACAGCAAGGTGGAGGAGATCGCTCATGCCCTGGGACTGGACGAAGTCGGCCTGGACCGTGATGTCACCGATTTAAGCGGCGGTCAGAGGACGAAGCTTTTGCTGGGCAAGCTTCTGCTTGAGAAACCGGACATCCTGTTACTGGACGAGCCCACCAATTATCTGGATGTGCAGCATATCGAATGGCTGAAGAGATATCTCAATGAGTATGAGAATGCATTTATATTAATTTCCCATGATATCCCCTTCCTGAACAGTGTGGTGAATATCATCTACCATATGGAGAATCAGGAACTAAACCGTTATGTGGGCAATTATGATAAATTCCTGGAAGTTTATGAGATGAAGAAGACCCAGCTGGAGGCTGCCTATAAACGCCAGCAGAAGGAGATTGAGGAGCTGGAGGACTTCGTGGCCCGTAATAAGGCAAGAGTCTCTACCAGGAATATGGCCATGTCCCGTCAGAAGAAGCTTGATAAGATGGAGGTCATCGAGCTGGTGAAGGAGAAGCCCAAGCCGGAATTCAACTTTAAGGAAGCCAGAGCGGCCGGACGGTATATCTTCCAGACCGAGGACCTGGTCATCGGCTATGACGATCCCCTCTCCTCCTCCCTCACCCTCTCCATGGAACGCGGTGATAAGATCGCCCTGACCGGCGCCAACGGCATCGGTAAAACCACTTTACTAAGGAGTATTCTGGGACTGGTCCCGCCCCTCAGCGGAAAGGTTGCTCTGGGTGATTATCTAAGTATCGGATACTTTGAACAGGAGATGGCTCCCGGCAATACTTCCACCTGTCTGGAAGAGCTCTGGAAGGAGTATCCCGGCTATACCCAGTATGAGATCCGCTCCGCCCTGGCAAAATGCGGCCTTACCACCAAGCATATCGAGAGCCAGATCCGGGTCCTGAGCGGCGGTGAACAGGCAAAGGTGCGCCTGTGCAAATTAATCAACAGGGAGACCAACATCCTTCTTCTTGACGAGCCTACCAACCATCTGGATGCGGATGCTAAGGCTGAGCTGCAGCGTGCTTTAAAAGCATACCGCGGAAGTATCCTCATTATCTGCCATGAGCCGGAATTCTATGAGGATATTGTGACCAGGGTATGGGATTGTTCCAAGTGGACGACCAGAAAATAGAATGAAATGATTCCAAAGACAGTAATAATGTTGTATTCCTCGAATTCCACATAATAAAATACCCTCAAAATATCAGACTGCATTGGCTGGCATTTTAAGGGTATTTCATTCATTATGTGGTTTTGTTACAGGGCCGTATATGAAAGCTGATTTTTTACTGCTCAAAGCATTCTCTCAGCTTCTTCAGTGCCTTCTTCTCGATCCGGCTGACGTAGCTCCTGGAGATACCCAGCTTGATGGCGATTTCCCGCTGAGTTACTTCCTTTCGATTGCTTAATCCGTATCGCAGGCAGATAATTTCACGTTCTCTATCAGTTAACACCTTACTGATCATGTGATACAGTTTTTTTATATCGTCTTCCAGCACAATATTCTCAACGATATCAATTTCTGCTTCTTCTATGATATCCAGCAGATTGATTTCATTCCCTTCCCTGTCCGAGCCGATGGGATCATACAGATACACTTCCTTTGCCAGACGCTTTCCGCTTCTGAGCATCATCAGAAGCTCATTATCGATACAACGGGAAGCATAAGTAGCCAGGCGGATCCCTTTCTCATCATCAAAGGTATCGATTGCTTTGATCAGACCGATGGTGCCAATCGAAATTAAATCATCTGTTTCCTTGTCTACCATATTGTATTTTTTTACAATGTGCGCAACAAGTCTGAGGTTATGTTCTATTAATTTATCTCTTGCAGCCTTGTCGCCTTCTTTGCATCGCCGCAGATATTCTGCTTCTTCTTTGGTGCTAAGCGGCTTTGGAAACGACTTCACGAAGATAAGCACCCTCAATGCATACTATGTCAGTAATATTTTATGTCTGTGTTTGACATAAAGTGCCTATCCCTCTTAAAAAAGGACAGAAGGACTTACTATTTTTTATAAGCCTGCAAAAAAGGACAGAGTTCTGTCAGTTATTATTCCTATATCTTGAATATGGCGATAGCTTCCTTGAGCTCATCGGCCTTGGTGCCCATCTCACCCGCGGCTTCCTCCAGCGTGGCTACTGATTTTGATTGCTCATATACTGTCTTTTCAATCGCAGTCGAGGTAGCCAGTGTCTCTTCGGAGATGGCAGAGATATTCTCCACGGCTGCCAGGGTACTTTCACGGGCTGTCTCCATGTTCTTCATGTTGATATCGATTACGGACAGGTTGGAAATTAAGCCCTCGATACCGGAATTCATATTGCGGAAGGCTGTTATGGTCAGGGAAACCGCTTCATTCTGCAGGCTGACTACATCCTCCGCTTCCCTTGCCGTATTCACAGTATCCAGTGTCTGCCTGGTTATCTCGCTGATGACTGCTTTAATATCGCCGGCAGCCTGCACGGACCGGTTGGCCAGATTACGAATCTCCGAGGCAACCACCGCAAAGCCCCTGCCGGCTTCTCCTGCCCTGGCTGCTTCTATGGATGCATTCAGGGACAACAGGTTGGTCTGGTCGGAGATATCATTGATCACCTGGATGATCTCGGAGATCGCCTGGGTCTTGTTCTCCAAGGCGGCGATATTATCAACCACATTCTTTGTAATCCGGTTGGTGGCATCCGATTGCTTTGTGAGCTTCTCCATGGTTTCCAATCCGTTATTCACCAGGGTTTTCATATGGTCCATCAGACCATTGATTTCATTTAGATTAGAATATACCACCGTGATCTTCCCGGACAGCTCATCCATCTGTGCAAGGCAGTTCTGTGCATCCTCCGCCTGACCTTCGATACCGTTGCCGATCTCCTCTACGGAATGGGTGATATCATTGCTGGACCGGGAGATATTATCGGATACCGCCATGACATTGGCAGCGGAGGCCGTTACCAGTTCGCCCACATGGGTCACCTTAAGAATTAAGGTCCTCATGTTATTGAGCATCTCCATAATATTGGCTGCCAGTATGGCAAATTCATCCCTTCTGCTCACCGACACATTAACGGTCAGGTCACCTTCCGATATCTGCTGAAGCCGCCTGTTAATATTCTTCATAGCCTTTCCGATGCCGTTGGATATGATGAAGCCGATGGTTACCGCAAGAATGGCCGCCAGAAGGACCGCTATGACCGTAGTGACCCCGATCTCATCCGCCTGCTGCATAAAGCTTGTCTTGGGAACCAGCCCGCAGATGATTAAGCCGGTATTACCGATTTTACTGTACATGAACAGGTAATCCCCGGAATTATAATCTACATACTTCGAACCCGAGACCTCTGCGGAAGAATTCACAGCTTCTTTATAATACTCCGTGCTGCTGAAATTAAAATCATCGACAGTTTCAGCTCCATCCGCGGAATTTTTGATCACCATCTCGCCGCCGTCCTCCGTTACCAGGGCTACGATACTGTTATCCCCAAGCTCCAGGCCTTTTAAGAAGGACTGGACCTCGATCCGGGCGATATCAACTACGATGCAGGCATCATTCGAGGTAAATCTGCGGATTAATGAAAATGCATAGTCATTCGACTGTATCCCCAGCTTCGTGTCAAGGAGCGGATGGCTTCCGACCCAGTATACTTCCGCATCTCCGCTAAGCTTTGTTCCCTCCGGGGATTGAAGCAGCTCTTCATAAAAACCGTCCGCCTTCGTCATCTTGCTGGTCAACAGCGGTATATCGGACCCGGTTATAATATGTATATTCTGAGTGAACCGTTCCAATTTCTTCTTTGTCAGCTCATTATTTTTATCAGATACGAATTTCTTCTGATCCTGCTCCTCCGTATGCGCTTTCCCATTGACATAGAATTTCATATCCGTATCATTGGTATACTGCTTGGCCAGGGAATCCACATACTCTGTGACATATTCCATATAACTCTGCGCCATATTCATGGAATTGTCGGTAGCCTGCTCATAATTGGATATCAGTCCGTCAGAAGCCTTGGAATAAGAGATAATGCCAAGTATAACTATGAATATGACCGGCATGGAAAAGCCCAGTATTAATTTCTGAAGAATACCGAATCTGATCTTATTCATTCCGTAATTCCTGTCCGTCCCTGCTGCGGGTGAATATGTTTCTTTGCTGTCTTTTTTTCTCTTTTGTATCTGTTGAAGCTTTCGTAACAGATCATTATGCTTTTTCGACTTGCCTGATTTTGGCTCTAAGCTCTTTGGTATCATCGTGTTCTCCTCCAAATCTCTCACTGGTAATAATTATTACTATAGCGCAAAGGTCCTGAATTGTATAGAGGCATTCTATACTAATGCTACATGTTTAATATGGATTTATACCCCATTCTGCATAATTTAAAACAGAAAAAGGCAGAATTTCATTCCTTCCGCCTTAGGATATCATATATATTCAGTTCAACTCCAAGATCAATGTAGACTAATTGCTGCGGATGCGGACAGCTCTCCATGTCGTTGCCCTCACTGTCGGTAATCCGCTTTACTCCGGCCTCTATGGTGCTCCCGTCCGGCTTTATCACTTCAATCATTTCACCGACACTAAACTTATTCTTCTGCTCCAGCTCATAGAGCCTCTCTGACTTCCCGGAGATGGTTCCGAGATAGGTATAAGCCTTTTCATAGGTATTATGATCATATATCTGATCTTCATGAGTCGGATTTTTAAAGAAGAAGCCTGTGGTAAACTGGCGGTTCACTCCTTTCCTTACCTCTTCCCGGTAGAAGGTCTTATTTGCTTCATATAAAACCGGGTCGGTAAAATAATCATCAATGGCTTTCCGGTAGGTCCTGGCAACCGTCGCCACATAAAGCGCGGTCTTCATTCTGCCCTCTACCTTAAAGCTGTTAATTCCTGCCTTCACAAGCTCCGGTATATGATCTATCATACACAGATCCTTGGAATTGAAGATATAGGTTCCGCGTTCATTCTCCTCAATGGGCAGATATTCGCCGGGCCGGGTCTCTTCCACGATATGATATCTCCAGCGGCAGGAGTGGGTACAGGCGCCCAGATTCGCATCCCTTCCGGTAAAATAGTTGCTCAGCAGGCACCTTCCGGAATAAGCAATGCACATAGCGCCATGGATAAAGGTCTCTATCTCCATCTCTGCCGGAATATGCGCTCTTAATTCGGATAATTCCTGCAGGGACAGCTCCCTGGCTGATACGACTCTGGCCGCACCCAGTCTGTGCCAGAAGCGGTAGGTTTCGTAATTGGTATTATTCGCCTGGGTACTGATATGGATCTCAATCTCCGGTATTTCCTCCCGGGCTATGCTGAATACTCCGGGATCCGAGATGATGAGCGCATCCGGACGTACACTGCCGAAGGCCTTCAATTCCTTAAAATACTTTCGTATGCCGGAAAGATCCTGATTATGGGCGGTAATATTCGCTGTTACATACACCTTCTTCCCATATTCATGGGCAAAGGCAATCCCTGCCTTCATCTCCTCCTGACCGAAATTCTTTGCTTTGGCGCGAAGCCCGTACATATCCCCGCCGATATAGACTGCATCCGCGCCGTAGATGACCGCCGTTTTTAATGTCTCCAGGTTTCCCGCGGGTATCAGCAGCTCCGGCTTTTTAATCTCTTCTATCATTATTTCACTCTTTCCAAATAAATTCCATATAAATTTTGCTCTTAAGATTATGGATCCCTGTCCGTTATTACGGAGTATCCTCCTGCTTCGGACTTATTCTGGTGCTTACGGTAATTCCGTCACCCACCGGCAGAATAACCGTGGACAATTCCTTCATATGGGTTATGGAATACAGATATTCCCGCATTCTTGAATGGATGGTACGGTCCCTGCGTGTAATACTGTACCTTGAATTGATGACGGTACCATCCTGGAGTACATTATCCGTAACTAGCATGCCCCTGTCCGGGAGCAGCTTCATAAGCTCCGGGAGAAAGCTCATATACTGTGCCTTGGCTGCATCCAGGAAGATAAAATCATATGTCTCCTCCTGCCCGGCAAGTGCTCTCAGAACCTCCAGGCCTTCGCCCTTTATCAGCATGATCTTATCCTTGTGCGGATACCGGTCGCCGGCAAGATTCTTCTCTGCTTCAGCAAGCCTCATGGGCACCTTCTCTATAGTCGTAATCTTACAATCCTTATTACTGTATTCACTCATAAAGAGGGCGGAAAAGCCTATGGCTGTTCCGACCTCCAGAATTCTTTTGGGTTGCTGCAATTCAAGTAAAAATCTTAATATTCCCTGTGTTTCTTTCTTAATAATCGGAACGTGCTTTTCCAGGGCTTCCTTCTCCAATGCCAAAAGTTCGGGTGTAAGTTCAGAGCCCAGAGAATTGATATAAGCGGTTATTCTTTCGTCTGCTATCATACTTCCTTATACCTTTCTTCAGCCCTGTATAACCTCCGGCCTTATCACTGTGTATCGGTATCCGCCTCCGCATCAGAATCCGCATCGGTATCCGTATCGGTTCCTGATCCGTCCTCTGTACCCGTACCGCCGTCCTCCGTATCCTGAATAATGGATGCCGAATAATCCGTGATGACTGCCAGTATCTCGTCGTAGGTCATGTCGGTGGATAATTCATAGGTGCCGGGCATGATAACATCCTTCTCCAGCTTTGCTTTCAGATAAAAGGAATATTTATTCTCGATGGCGAGGTTATTCTCCAGTTTATTCGCGACGTCCATAGTGGATTCACCCTTTTTAATCTGGAAGATAATCGGTTTACCGGTTCCCGGTGCATGAACCGTATCCGGCCCATACAGCTGATAAGTAAATTCGTATACATATTTACTGGCATTTACTATCAGAATTACCACCAGGATATAAAACATTATATTCAAGAATAATCGCAATACAAAGCTTGTTATCCTTATGGTCAGCTTTACCGTTGTAGACTTATTCGCCATATTATTACCTCATTTCTTGCAGCTGCCAATACCGGATTAATTATACCTCCATGATGATTGGCAGTATCATGGGATTCCTCTTGGTCTTCTTCCAGAGATAATCGCTTAAGGAATCCTTAATCTCAGTCTTCATCTTACCCCAGTCCGCATTATTACGGCTTAGGCATTTGTCCAATGCCCGTTCCACTACATCCCTGGCTTCTTCCATAAGATTTTCCGACTCTCTGACATATACAAAGCCTCTGGACACGATATCCGGGCCTGCAAGCACCTGATTACTGTATTTTTCAAGGGAGATCACTACAATGATTAATCCGTTCTCAGACAGAAGCTGTCTGTCACGAAGTACAATATTGCCTACGTCGCCCACTCCAAGTCCATCCACAAGGATTCCCTGGGCAGGTACCTCTCCGGTGATTGCTCCCTTTTCCTGGGACAGGGTCAATACCTTGCCGGAGGACAGAATGAAGATATTCTCCTTGGAGATTCCCAGGGACTGCGCCAATTCCGCATGGCGGATCAGGTGTTTATATTCCCCGTGGACCGGTATGGCGTACTTGGGCTTGGTTAAGGTATAGATCAATTTAATCTCTTCCTGGCAGGCATGTCCGGATACATGGGTATCCTGGTAGATGACCTTGGCGCCCTTCATGGAGAGCTCATTGATGACCTTGGAAACCGCCTTCTCATTGCCTGGAATCGGGGTAGAGCTAAGAATAACCACATCCCCCGGTTTAATCGTCACCTTCTTATGGATGGAGGCTGCCATGCGCGGCAATGCCGCCATGGTCTCGCCCTGACTGCCGGTGGTGATAAGCACCAGCTGGTCATCCGTATAATTCTTCATCTGTTCGACATCGATCAGCATATTCTCCGGCATCCGCAGGTAACCAAGCTCTGTGGCCACAGAGATGATATTCACCATGCTCCTGCCCTCCACTACGATCTTTCTGCCGTATTTTGCTGCGGAATTAATAATCTGCTGTACCCTGTCCACGTTGGAAGCAAAGGTCGCTACGATGATCCTCTGCTTTGCATAATCCGCAAATATGGTATCAAAGGTTCTGCCTACCGTGCTTTCCGACATGGTATAGCCGGCGCGTTCCACATTGGTAGAATCACACAATAATGCCAGCACACCCTTCTTGCCGATCTCACCGATCCTCTGCAGGTCAATGGGTTCGCCGTATACGGGAGTAAAATCCACTTTGAAATCTCCGGTATGGAATATGATTCCTGCCGGGGTATAGATAGCGAGCATCGAAGAATCCGCTATGCTATGGTTTGTCCGTATGAATTCGATACGGAAGCATCCGAGATTAATGGACTGGCCGTATTTAATCACCTTACGCTTGGTATTCTTTAACAGATTATGCTCTTTTAATTTGTTTTCTATGATAGCAGTCGTCAGCCTGGTTGCATAGATGGGGACATTGACTTCCTTAAGAACATAAGGCAGGGAACCGATATGATCCTCATGCCCGTGAGTGATCACAAACCCCTTTACTTTATCGATATTATCCTTCAGATAAGTCACATCGGGAATAACCAGATCAATTCCCAGCATCTCATCCTCGGGGAAGGATAGACCGCAATCAATAACGATAATATTATCCTCGTATTCAATTGCAGTGATATTCATGCCGATTTGTTCCAATCCGCCAAGCGGAATAATCTTAACTCCTTTTAATTCTGTCTGCTTTGTTGCTTTCTTTTCGTTTTCTTTCAAACAATTGCACCTCCAATGGTTATATGTACATTATTAATCCATTAAGTGCATGATTTATGATTTTCCTTCAAACGGTATGTCTATTAGCCAAACATTTTTTACAATGACCGTACAGCTTTACCTCGTGGTCTGCCACTTCAAAGCCCATAGTGTTCTTAATCCGCTCCTCCAACGTCTCTAACAGATCATCCTGGAATGCAAAGATACTCCCGCAGTCAAGGCATATTAAATGATGATGATGGTGACAGGCATCCTGCTTGCTCTTCTTGCTTATTTCATAGCGCACATAACCATCATCAAGATTTAATTTATCTATTAGGCTCAATTCCGATAATACTTGAATTGTACGGTAAACAGTAGCGATCCCAATATCCGGGTACTTCTTCCTGACATAGTCATAGATCTCCTCCGCCGTCAGGTGTCTTCCCGGTCTGTTGTTCAATACCTCCAATATGGCCACACGCTGTGTGGTTACCTTCAATCCGTTCTGTTTTAATAAATTCTTGAATTGTTCTTGGTTTTCAGGCATTTCTTCACCTATTTTCGTCTAATCATAGATCTTGCAATTAATTCTTGATTATAGAAGGCCATTAGCCCTCCATAATAATAATCTGGTTCATTCTAAATCGATATCATCCAATAATTCTCTGAAGATTCCGGCAACAAGCTCCAGTTCCCGGTCATCTTCCACAATATCATATACGGCTTCTTCCTCCATGTCCTTTGATATATCCTTTAATATGAGAGCTTCCGGTTCTTCTTCCTCCGTGGTACTGACCAGGAGATAATCCACTCCGCCAAGCCTCGTCTGTTCCAATACCTGAAATGTTACTTCTTCTCCGTCCTCGGCTGTAAATACTATAACATCCGGCTTTTGTTCCATTTAAACCTCCACCAGCTCTAAGTGTTATTTCTTTTCCTTCAAAAAGCTTAACTTATCCAGATAACCCTGCAGAATCAAAACAGCCGCAAGCTTATCTACTACCTTCGATTTCTCTTCATAACCCAGCCCCGTCTGCGACAGAACCTGATGCGCCGCAACCGTAGTCAGTCTTTCGTCCCAGAGAACCACTTCAAGTCCGGTTCGTTGCCTGAGCTTTTCAGCAAATTCCTCTGACTTTAAAGCCCGTTCTCCGATGGTATTGTTTAAATGCTTCGGATAACCCACGACAATGCAATCAACCTCATATTCAGCGATCAATTGTTCCAGCCTTGCCAAGGTCTGCCGAAGCTTATTTTCTTGTTTACGGTGGATTACCTCCACTCCCTGCGCCGTTATTAACAGTGCATCACTGATTGCTACACCGACGGTCACAGAGCCATAGTCCAGGCCCATAATTCGCTTCATCATACCTGTCTCTCTATTTGTGATTGTGTTCTTGATCAATGTAAAAACGCAGTAATTCCTCAATAATCTCGTCACGTTCAACCTTCATGACTAAACTTCTGGCGCCCTTATGGCTTGTTATGTAGGTCGGATCACCCGACATAACATATCCTACGATTTGATTGACAGGATTATATCCTTTTTCCGTTAAAGCGGAATAAACGGAACGAATCACTTCACTCACAACTACTTCGGTATCCTTCTTTACATTAAAATATTGAGTATTATTTAGTTTCTGCATTGAATCACTTCCTCTTCATGGAATCTTGCCTATAACTTATATTAATATATTTATCAAAAAAATTCAATGTATTATTTCAGAAAGAAGAATTTCCTGTGTTAATTTACCATAAATCTTTACCGGAAGGACCTGATTCGATAAATTCTCCTCCGTTTTTACCGCCAGTTTAAGGTATCTTTCGTTATGTCCCACCTGATATCTGCCTCCGTCAGCTTCAAGCTCTTCTTCAAATAGAATTTTCTCTATTCTGCCCATAAATTGCTCACTGTATTCCTCAGCCATCTGTTCTGATGCCATAATTAACGCATCGCTTCTTTGATTTTTTATATTTTCCGGTATCTGATCCGGCATCCGGGCTGCCTTCGTACCCTCCCGCTTGGAATACTTGAACACATGAACATGGGAAAATCCGACTTTTCTCACAAAATCAAGAGTCTCACCGAACTCCTCCGGCGTCTCTCCCGGAAAGCCTGCGATAACGTCCGTGGTAAAGGAGGGCAGTTCAAATACCTGCTTGATCAATAATACCCTGTCATAGTATTCCTGTGCCCTATACCTGCGATTCATCCTCTTTAAAACGCTGTCGCTGCCGCTCTGCAGGGACAGATGAAAATGGGGACAGAACTGCTTCACGGCGGCAATGGTCCGCAGGAATTCCTCCGTTATGATCCGGGGCTCCAGGGAGCCGGTCCGGATGCGCTCAAGCCCCCGGATCGCTCCGATCCGGACAATTAAGGATGCCAGGGGCATATGACTGCCGCCGTTGAATACAAGCTCCTCATAGGAGTCCTGCTCCCCGGAATCCGCGGCTTCCTTATCCCCTGCGGATATCCGGTCCGTTCCATAGGAGGAGATATGGATACCGGTAAGTACGATTTCTTTATACCCCTTCCTGACCAGACCTTCTATCTCCGACAGGATATCTTCTTCCCTGCGGCTTCTGACCCTTCCCCTGACATAGGGAATAATGCAGTAGGAACAGAACCTGTTACAGCCATCCTGTATCTTAATGAAGGCCCTGGTTTTCTCCATAGTCGTGATCACGCTCAGCTCTTCATATTCCTGCTCGGCATTAATATCCACCACCAGTTCTTCCTTATCCCTGGATGCTTTACACCGTTCCACCATGGCAACAATATCGGATTTTTTATTATTGCCGACCACCAGATCCACCGCACTGTCCTCCAGCAGCACCTCTTCCGCCGCCTGTACATAGCAGCCCACGGCGGCAATGACGGCAGCCGGATTCCTGTGCTTTGCCTGGTGCAGCATCTGCCGGGATTTACGGTCTGCTATGTTGGTCACAGTGCAGGTATTGACAACATAGACATCCGCCATATCCTTAAAGTCCACGATTTCATAACCTGCCGTCTCAAACATGGAGCGCATTGCCTCTGTCTCGTATGAATTCACCTTGCAGCCGAGGCTTAAAAACGCCGCTGATTTCTTCATGTATCTATATCCTTTCCATGGTATTGCCATATTATGAACGGCTTTGCGGGAAAGCCGGATTAAGACATATAATCATATCCGGACAAAGCCTGAGCATAATATTACTTTAATACAAGTTTTGCTTCTTTTTTTATGAACTTTGTATATTGACTTTGTAAATGCTAAAATATAGTATATAAGTATCTAGAGAATAAAGGAGGTATTTACAATGAAAACAGTTAAGATATCATTAAATTCAATTGATAAGGTGAAAGCTTTCGTTAATGACGTTACAAAATTTGATACTGATTTTGATTTAGTTTCCGGCAGATACGTTATAGATGCAAAGTCCATCATGGGTATCTTCAGTCTGGACTTATCAAAGGTTATTGATTTAAATATCCATAGCGAGGAAAACTTACCGAACATCCTTGCAATCTTAAAGCCTTATATCGTTGAATAGTTTAATTCTTCCATAATAAGAGGTTGTCTTGAGGGCAGCCTCTTATATTTATCGGACAGTATCTTATCCCACTGCTACGACTTCTACCGTGCTCATAGCCGTCTCTATCATTTCTCCTATTTTCTCTTCCAGCTTCTTCTCGGAATTTCTGATCACCTTAATACTGGGCTTGGTAACCGGATGCTTGGCAACGAAGATGGTACAGCAGTCCTCAAAGGGCTGGATGGAGGTCTCGAAGGTATCAATCTCCTTGGCAATCTCCACAATATCCTTCTTGTCAAAGGCAATCAGGGGCCGGTACACCGGCATGCCGCATACTTCGTTGGTAGCTGCGAGGCTCTGCATGGTCTGGCTTGCCACCTGGCCGATGCTCTCTCCGGTTACAAGTCCAAGACAGCCTTCCTGCTCTGCCAGCTTCTCCGCGATCCGCATCATGTATCTTCTCATGATGATGGTAAGCTCTTCGTGAGGACACTGGTCATAGATATATAACTGGATATCCGTAAAATTTACTACAAAAAGTTTCAGTCTGCCGGTATACCGAGATATCTTCTCCGCCAGGTCCACCACCTTCTGCTTCGCTCTGTCACTGGTGTACGGCGGCGCATGGAAATATACCGCCGCCATGGATACGCCGCGTTTGGATATCATATATCCGGCCACGGGACTGTCAATCCCGCCGGAGAGAAGCAGCATGGCTTTGCCGTTGCAGCCCACCGGCATGCCGCCGAGCCCGGGTATGATAATGGAATATACATAGCATTTGGTACGGACTTCTACCGTAACCCTTACCGAGGGTTCATGTACATCCACCCTCATCTCGGGAAAGCGTCTTAACAGGTATGCACCCATCTCTATGCATATCTCCGGAGAGGTATAACGGTAATTCTTATCCGCCCTCTTTGCTTCCACTTTAAAGGTAAAGCTGCGGTCCGGGTACATGGCTTCAACATAGTTCCCTACTCCCCTGGTCAGCTCCTCCCATTCAGAGCTTTCTATCACGGCTACCGGACAGATGGAGGAGATGCCGAATACCTTCTGCAGGGCTGCCACAGTCTCTTCATAGTCATAAGTATCGGGACACTCAATAAAGATCCGTCCCTGCTCCTTGCTTACCTCATAATTCCCCAACCGGTTCAGGGCTTCCTTGATCCGGTCACGCAATGCATTCTCAAACAGGTACCGGTTATTTCCCTTAAGACCGATCTCCGCATATTTTATTAAAAATGCTTTAAACATATCAATTATCCTGCCTTCCTTAGTAACTTGAAATATTTATGCTCCGCAGTAATTTGCAATATCTATGCTCCATGCGCAAATCTGCGTATAAAAAATCTTGATTTTTCACATGCTCCTTCTATTTTCTTGTATATCTGCGCAGCACAGGCAGAAGCTGCCTGATCTGCTGCAGGGTATACTCAATCTCTTCCGGGGTTGTCCTCTCCGACATGGAGAAGCGGAGGGTAGCATCCATAAGCTCCTTCGGTAATCCGATGGCGGTCAGTGTCACACTGGGTGTGGCATGATGAGTGCTGCAGGCAGAACCGGAGGATACATAGATCCCTTTCTCTTCCAGAGAGTGGAGAAATACTTCACTTCTGACGCCGCGGAAGCTTACATTCATAATATGAGGTGCGGTGGTCTTTAATTGCTCCATATCAAATGAATTGTCCATACATTCCACGGACACGCCGTTCACTGTGACATCCCCCAGCCGGCTCACTTCCTGAAGGAAGGTCTGCTTCAGTTCATACATCCGGGCTATCTTGGCATCAAAGTCCGTGTATAATTCCGCTACGGCCTGTCCCAGGCCCGCGATACCGGGGACATTCTCCGTTCCGGAACGGATGCCCCGCTGGTGGCCGCCGCCGAACACAGTGGGATTAATCCTGACCCTGTCACTGACATAGAGCGCACCTGCCCCTTTGGGACCATGGATCTTATGCCCGCTGAAGCTGAGGAGGTCGATGCCCTCTCTCTTTGGATAGATACGGTATTTGCCGAAGGCCTGTACCGCATCCACATGCACCAGTATATCCTTCTTTTTCTTCTTTATCTCTGCAGTCAGATCGGCAACCTCCTGCACGGAACCGATCTCGTTATTCACAAACATCAGGGAAACCATCAAGGTATTATCCTGAATTAATTCCAGCAGTTTTTCCTTAATTAGCCTGCCGGCATAATCCACCGGTGCAAAGCTGATTTTAAAACCGTTCTCCTCCAGATATACCAGCGGCTGGTGGACGGAAGGATGCTCAATTCTCGTGGTTATCAGGTGATTTGCCCTTCTCCTGTTGGCCAGTGCCGTCCCGATTAACGCCAGATTGTTCGCTTCCGTACCGCCGGAAGTGAATATGATCTCCTTGGGCTCCACCTTAAGACTGCCTGCTATGATCTGCGCAGCCTCCTTAATATGCTGTTCCGCTTTTACTCCGAGACGATGCAGGGAGGACGGATTCCCATAATCCTCTGCCAGTACCTTCATCATCTTATCTATGACACTCTGGGCCGGTTTTGTTGTCGCCGAATTATCCAGATATACTTCCATAGTAAATTCTCACATACCTTTCGTTGTGTGCTTTGCTATCCCGTTCACGTTGCTCTTATCTGGGAAACCCATGCCGTTTATACGAGCAAGCTCGATAGATATCCTGACTTTCCCGGACTAATCTGCGCAGATTAGGAACTCGTAAGCTTTGCTTCCTCGTTCACGTTGCTCTTATCTGGGAAACCCATGCCATTTATACGAGCAAGCTCGATAAATGTCCTGACTTTCCCAGACTAATCTGCTTATCGTGGACATTATAACTCAATTTTGGAGAAATAGCAATTGATCATCTGAACGGATGCCTGCTCTGCGGGCATTATGATGTTATTGTATATTAGTACAGTATCTGCAAATTATCCGGGATTATAATCTCCGGCTGCGGATATCCTGTTTTTCTCAAGAATTTTTAAGATCCAATAAGGGTTCACACTCATCTCATTCGTCTGATTCACATAGATTCCAAGATGAAGATGGACTGCAAATTGCCCTATGGTCCCTTCATTCCCATATCCGCTGTCCCCCATAAAGCCCAGCAGCTGACCGGCGATAACCGGATCACCCACTTCCAGACCCGGCGCATAGGAATACAGATGGGCATAGTAAAAGTATCCGCCGGTTTCCGAACGTACTCCGATACGATAACCGCCCTGTTCCAGCCATCCCTTCTTCTCAACAACTCCATCGGTGATACTGATCACCGGAAAATACCCTCTGATATTATTCGAGGCCATGATATCCGTTCCCTCGTG
>JAFADH010000012.1 GCA_023424995.1 Bacillota bacterium
CTTTGACCAGTTCCACACCCGGAATTGCCCGATCAGCAAGAAATCCGATCAGTTCGTCCCACGCATACGGAGGCCGGTATCCCAGTGTCAAGGTAATGGTTTCATCATTCCCTGTCATGGATTTTTCCGAGCTTCGAAAGGTGCCGGGCGCCGCCCGGTAATATTCCTTAAACAAGTCGTTAAATCTTCGTATACTCCCAAAGCCCGAATATAACGCGACTTTAGTAACGGACAATTTTGTATCTGCAAGTAAGCATTTTGCCAAAAGAAGCCTGCGCGTCTGTAAATATTGAATCGGTGTGACTCCGAATTGTGCGGAAAAAGCCCTGCGTAAATGCCTGTCTGTGACACCAAGCATAGCAGCAAGGTCTGCGATCTTCATATCAGCCAGACAATTCTCTTCTATAATAATGGCTGCCTTCTGTGCAAGGTTTGAAGTGCTGTCCGCTGAAGACAGCCCCGGCGCCAATTCAGGCCGGCAGCGGCGGCAGGGCCTGTATCCGGCGGCTTCGGCAGCTGGAGCACTCACGAAAAAGGTGCAGTTTTCTTCCTTCGGCAGTTTTACACGGCAGATTGGACGGCAATAAATTCCTGTGGAAGATACGCCTACGAAAAAATGACCGTCAAAGCGTGCGTCATGGGCTTTTAGTGCCGCATAGCATGCCGTATTGTCAAGCTCAATAGATTGATGTTTCATCATATTACTTCACCTCTTATACTTAGAATAGCACTTAAAGAGGATATTAACTAGCGGTTTTCGGACATCTGCATTAAATAGATATTTTTTATCCGGTTATATTTATTTATCATCAATTTTATTTAAAATAATTATCCTATAGCATAACACTTCAAATATGTAAATATGAATTCTGCTGCCATTAGGATAGTCAATTCTGCCGACTATATCCAGGTATAAAATTCAAATACATAATTATGATTTTCGTATGTACTACTTACTTCGAATTTCATATGTACCATTTAACTTCTTGTTATTAACCCTTAAGCATGGTAAAATCATTGAAGTACAATGATAAATTTAGAAAAGAGGATTCCGCATGCTGTTTATTGAATATCCCAAATGCACCACCTGCCAAAAAGCAAAAAGCTGGCTTGATACAAACGGAATTGAATATACCGACCGCCATATTAAAGAGAACAATCCTACCTACCAGGAGCTCAAGGAGTGGCATGCAAGAAGCGGACTGCCGCTGCATAAGTTCTTCAATACCAGCGGACTGTTATATAAATCCATGCAGCTTAAGGACAGGCTGCCAGGCATGTCCCAGGAGGAACAGCTTCGTCTGCTCGCCACCGACGGCATGCTCGTCAAGCGTCCGATTGTTGTTAAGGAATCGATGGTTCTGGTGGGCTTTAAGCCGGATGTCTGGGAACAGCTAAAGTGATGTCTGTTCTTATATCATTGCTCCCAGCTTTGCAATTCAATAATATTCCCCTCAATGTCTGTGGCATACACAAAGACTGCTTTACGTCCGTCCTCATATTCCGCACGGACCAGTTCACCAACCGTGCCGCCGCCATGGGCAAGTATCTTATTAAGAGTTTCCGGCACATTATCCACTTCAAAAGCAAGATGTGCGATGCCATATGCGTTAATTTGACGGGTGAGATCGCCTTCCATTTGATCATAAGAAAAGATTTCAATGGTCGGATGCTTTTCCTCATACCCGGGCAGAACCAGGTGCTCCCCTACGATATGGGCATTGGGGATCCCCGTCATCTTATCAAGCCACACTCCCCGCAGATCCCGTTTTTCACCGATACTCCGGCATCCGAATATCTCCTTATAAAATTCAACCAGCTTTTCACAGTCTCTGGCAATAATATTCGTGTGGGCATAACGAATCATGCTGATTCCTCCTTTTTCACGTCCAACCTCCTATGAGCCGCCAAAACTAAGCCTGTACCAAACATGAGCTTAAAATTACTAAAAAAGAACTGGGCTCATGTTGTTCAGCACCGGAAAATCACTTTGGTTTTGGTCCGCATATTAATAATTATCCATTAACAGAAAATCTCGGATGTTAACATTTTTAATCCCATTTCTTCCCCTGTCAATTTCATCCATTGAAACAACATATTTAGGATAGTTATCAGGAATTGCTTCAAGAACTGAGAATTCCCGTTCAACTGTTTCCTCTGTGGCAAGAATATATGTAACCTGAACATATATTTTTTCTTTTCCGGCCGCTGCCACAAAGTCAATTTCATTGCTGTTAATTTTGCCGACTCTGACATTAAATCCCCGACGAAGCAATTCCATATAGACAATATTTTCAAGGGTCTGATTTATGTCACGCATGTTATTACCGTACACAGCCTCACGAATTCCATGGTCTGCAATATATATTTTTTCCTGAAATTTCAAAAGCTTTTTTCCTATTACGTCTTCCCGCGGAACCAAGTGCAGAAAACAGGCTGTCTTACAATAATCAATATAGTTGTAGATTGTTTCTGCGGAAACACCTCTCATCTCACTTTTCAGGTATTTTGATATATTGGCAGCAGAAAATGTATTTCCGGTATTAGCAATAAAAAATTGAATCATTCTCTTAAGAAGATCTATATCACGGATTTTATTTCTTGCTGCTATATCTTTTAATATAATGGAATCATAGATATCATTCAGATACTGCATAGCACTTCTATCATCAACCGGGAACTGGTAAAGGAACGGCATTCCCCCTCTGTTAAGATACATTTGGAATGCCTCGGCTTTATTTTGGTAAGGCATAATATCCAGTACTTCCTTATAAGAGAAAGGATAGATTTTAAATTCAATATAGCGTCCCCCAAGATAGGTTGCAAGCTCACCTGACAATAGCTTTGCGTTTGAACCCGTAATATAAATGTCGGCATCAAAATCTATCATACAGGAATTGATCATGGTTTCCCAGCTGTCAAGCTCCTGTATTTCATCAAAAAACAAATATACTTTACCAAGGGCTGCAGAGGCAAAATCACTAATATATGCATAAATACCATCAATCGAAGAAATAAACGCATTATTTTTACTTTCCAGATTGAGCGATAAAATCTGATTATCAGATATCCCCTGCAAACGCAATTCTTCCTGTATCAGTTCCAGCATTACAGACTTTCCGGAACGTCTGATTCCTGTCAGCACTTTAATAATATTCTGATTTATAAACGGACGGATTTTTGACATATATATTTCTCGTTTTATCATTTCTTCACATCCTTTCAATAATAGTATAAGATCAGAATACTATATTTATACCGTAAGCTCAATACAATTCTTTAAAAAAGTTTTCTGCATGGCGAAATCTATTAACTTTTACTATAAACAATATCCGTCACAACAATGATCAATTATATTCCTGCCGTGCACTCTTTACCCTCTGGCGGTTCAAAAGAGCTGCTATTTATCATTTTATTCACCATCTCTAAAGCAGGTTGAAATATCCATATACCAGTTGGGCTGTACGATGTTGATCTGCTTTTGCTCCGGGGCGTCAAAGTTCTGCTTGTCAAGTTGAATACCAAACAAGGTATTGTTGAAGTCTGTGTAAAAATATATGCTGCGGTTGGTATGATCACGGACGACACTCCATTGGGTATAATCAGCTTCCGTCTCGGAATAGCTTTTCAGGACCGTGCCATGTGGTACAATAAAGGTCTGCAATATCTGCAGGTGCAATCCGATGTTTTCTTGAATATTCCCCGGCCGAAAAGCGGTTTGATCCAAAAATGCCGCCCGAATGAATCGGGAAGGAGGGGTAGGGTCGCCGGGAGAACCAACCTGTCCGCTGCCATTGATTTCCTGTCCCCACCAAACAGCAGGATTATTATTCAGACTTAAATCCTCATAATTACTTAGATTAACCATGTGCCAATCATAGGACGGGGCATTGGTTAATACGCCTATTTTGTTTATGTAGATCTGCATCTCTCCGTTCATAAATTCAATAACCAGATGCTTTCCGTATGCATCCGTAAGGATAAAATGCAATGGCGGATGGGTGATCGATATACTTGATTGGTTGGCATCAATCACTGTTATTTCGGATAAAGCCGCCGCAGCATCGTCGACATTATCAAAGCTTCCCAGTACATAACTCACAAGACTGATATTATAGAGCACCGGAGTGCCCGGCCTTGGTTTCGGATAATTGCTGCCGGGCAACCATAAAGCTGCTGCCGAAAGCCCGGCTTCATTTATTCCGTCCAGATAAGTTACTGCAGCAAGATTATACAGGTTCGCCGTCAAACCAATAAATCCGTACTTGTTTTTCCATTTTATCTCATCCGGCAA
>JAFADH010000032.1 GCA_023424995.1 Bacillota bacterium
CTTCATTGGGCACGGATGCCCATATGAAGCGGTCCCGGACGGCTGCCAAAGCTGACATTCATTTTTATTCCCAACCTCTTCTCTTCCTAGCACAATAGGCCGCAGACAACGTTTCCCAAAACGATCCTCCGCCCCTCCGGCACCTCCCCTGTTCCCGTCCCTTAGTCAACAACCTAAATTACTCTTCAAATATCCCTTGTTATCTCTTACAGAATATATTAGAATATGTTTGGATATCAGATTAAATTTCAGGATAGGAGAATCGACTATGGCATTCATTATAGATGGCAAACAGATATCATCCGAAATCAAAGATGAACTAAAAACAAAGGTCGCCGGCCTAAAGCAAAAAGGCATTCAGGTCACCCTGGCGGTAATACAGGTAGGCAATGATCCTGCTTCCGGTGTGTATGTGGGCAATAAGAAAAAGGCCTGTGAATACATCGGTATCCGGTCTAAAGCATATGAGCTTCCGGAGAATACCTCACAGGACGAATTATTGGCCCTGGTGGAACAATTGAATGAAGACACACAGGTGAACGGGATTCTGGTCCAGCTTCCCCTGCCGTCCCATATCGATGAGAATACCGTCATAAAGGCCATATCTCCCTTAAAGGATGTAGACGGCTTCCATCCCCAGAATGCAGGAGCCTTGAGCATCGGACAGAAGGGCTTCGTATCCTGCACCCCCGCAGGTATCATTCAATTATTGAAGCGTTCGAATATCGGGATCGAAGGAAAAGAATGCGTGATTATCGGAAGAAGCAATATCGTAGGCAAGCCCATGGCTCTTCTTATGCTTCAGGAGAATGCCACGGTAACCGTCTGTCATTCCAGAACCCGTAATCTGCAGGAGGTTGCCGGGAGGGCGGATATTCTGATCGTTGCCGTGGGCAAGCCGAGATTTGTTACAAAGGACTATGTGAAGGAGGGCGCCGTAGTTATCGATGTGGGCATGAACCGGTACGAGGATGGCAAATTCTGCGGTGATGTGGATTACGACGGCGTATATCCCCATGTAACAGCTATAACACCGGTCCCGGGCGGCGTAGGTCCCATGACCATCGCGATGCTTATGAATAACTGCGTGGAGGCTGCCCTGGCTTAATATAAGTTTAAGCTAAAGAAATATTTACGGAGGAGTATGCTGCTGCATAGGATGCGGAAGTTTACGGAATAATTTTGGAGGATTTAATGAATATATTTTTTATTTCTCTTGGGTGTGACAAGAATCTTGTGGACAGCGAGAATATGCTTGGTATCCTGCATGATAACGGGTACCGGATTGTAAATGAAGAACAGGCTGCCGATATCATCATAGTAAATACCTGCTGCTTTATCAATGACGCCAAGCAGGAAAGCATCCAGACCATCCTGGAGATGGCGGAGCATAAGAAGAACGGAGCTTTAAAGGCATTGATCGTAACCGGCTGCCTTGCACAAAGATATAAGGACGAGATATTGAATGAAATTCCCGAGGTAGATGCTTTACTCGGAACTTCAAGCTTTACGGATATCATAAAGGTTATTGAAGAGATAACAGACGGCAGGCCGCATGCATACTTTAGCGGATTGGACGTTATTCCCAGATCCGAAAGCAAACGAATGCTGACATCAGGAAGCCATTTTGCATATCTTAAGATAGCGGAGGGCTGTGATAAGCATTGTACCTACTGTATCATTCCGCAGGTACGCGGCAGCTTCCGGAGCGTTCCCATGGAGGAGCTGCTTTCTGAAGCTGCTTATCTGGCTGAGCAGGGCGTGAAGGAATTAATTCTTGTGGCACAGGAGACCACTTTGTACGGCAAAGACCTTTACGGTGCCAAATCCCTGCCCCGGTTATTAAAGGAACTGGCAAAGGTTGACGGTATCCAATGGATTCGTATTTTATATTGTTATCCGGAAGAGATAACGGATGAGTTGATTGAGACCATCAAGAACGAGTCCAAGGTATGCCGGTATCTTGATATCCCCATCCAGCATGCTTCTGACCGTATTCTTAAGCTTATGGGCAGGAGAACCAACAAAGCCGATCTGACGGGCATAATTCATAAATTACGTTCCGCCATGCCGGATATTGCACTGCGCACGACTTTGATCACAGGCTTTCCGACCGAGACCGAGGAGGAGCATGACGAGCTTCTGGCATTTGTTAAGGATATGAGATTTGACCGGCTTGGCGTATTCACTTATTCCAAAGAGGATAATACGCCGGCTGCCGGAATGAAGCCCCAGGTCTTATCCAGGGTAAAGAAGCAGAGACAAAAAGATATCATGAAGCTTCAGCAATCAGTGGTATTCGAGCATACGAAGGAACTCATCGGCAATGTCTATCATGTATTAGTTGAAGGGAAGATTACCGGGGAAGAGAATGTATACCTCGGAAGAACCTACATGGATGCTCCCCAGGTGGACGGCTTTATATTTATCAGCTCAGAGAACGAACTGATCTCCGGGGATATGGTGAAAGCTAAGGTCACTGTAACGAAGGGATATGATCTGGTTGGAGAGCTTGTAGGATAGGAGCGTTAAAGCGAATACCGCAGGGTAAAAACTATTTTACAGAATATTATACTGCCGCTATATGGCAGAATGGAGGAGATTTATGAATTTACCGAATAAGATTACTCTTTTCAGAGTAGCCATGATTCCAGTGTTTTTAATATTTATGTTTATTGAGTCCATACCCTATGGCAGATATATCGCAGCCGCCGTTTTCATTATCGCTGCCTTAACAGACCTTCTGGACGGTTATATTGCGCGGAAGAATAATCTCATCACGAACTTCGGTAAATTCATGGATCCCATGGCGGATAAGCTGCTGGTATCCAGTGCCCTGATTTGCTTTATTGAGCTTGATTTAATACCTGCGTGGATTGTAATTGTTATTATAGCAAGAGAATTCATCATCAGCGGCTTCCGCCTGATCGCTTCGGATAACGGTATCGTGATAGCTGCCAGCTGGTGGGCGAAGATCAAGACGAATGTCCAGATGGTAATGAGTGTCATGCTGATCATCAATCTGGATAATACGGTTATTAATGTTCTGGAGCAGGTCGCAGTCTATCTTGCACTTATCCTGACTCTCGTATCCCTGATTGAATATCTGGTTAAAAACAAGGATGTATTGAAAGAAAAAAATTGATTTTGGAGTCGATGAATATGACAGTAGAATTACTCAGTGTCGGTACTGAAATATTAATGGGCAACATCGTAAATACCAATGCCAGGTACCTGGCACAAAAATGTGCGGAGCTGGGCCTGACATTATATTATCAGTTGTCGGTAGGTGATAATGAAGTAAGATTGTGTGAAGCGATCAAGACTGCCAGTTCCAGATCGGACATCGTAATCCTGACCGGAGGACTTGGTCCTACCCAGGATGATCTGACAAAGGAAGCGGTAGCAAAGGTGTTCGGCCGCCAGCTTATTATGGACGAACCTTCCAGGGAACGGATCGAAGGCTTCTTTAAATTCCGCTATCCCGACAACTATTCCCGCATGATTACAAATAATAACTGGAAACAGGCGTTAAAAATCGACGGCTGTATTGTTGTACAGAATGATAACGGAACCGCTCCCGGATATATAGTGGAAGAAGACGGCAAATCCGTTATTCTGCTTCCCGGACCGCCCGGTGAGATGGTACCTATGTTCAATCAGCATATATTCCCTTATCTTCAGAAGAAGCAGAACAAGGTATTCTTATCCGCCATGGTCAAGCTCTGCGGTGTGGGTGAGAGTAAGGCGGAGACCGATATCCTTGACTTGATTGACGGACAGAGCAATCCGACCATTGCGCCCTATGCGAAGACAGGCGAGACACATTTTCGTATCACGGCTGCCGCTGATAATGCGGAGGAAGCAAGCCGGCTGGTGAAGCCGGTGGTAAAGGAATTATACCGCCGCTTTGGGGATAATATCTATACAACGGAGGAAGCGGAGACTCTTGAGGCTGCGGTTGTTAAGCTGCTGAAGCAAAAACAGCTGACCCTGACTACGGCAGAATCCTGTACGGGAGGGCTGCTGACAGGCAGGCTGGTGAATGTTCCCGGTGTGTCGGATGTCCTGAAGGAGGGCTTTATCACCTATTCCAATGAAGCGAAGATGAGATATCTTGGCGTTAAGGAAGAGACCCTGAGGCAGTACGGTGCCGTCAGTGAAGCAACCGTCAGGGAGATGGTATCGGGAGCTTCCGGAGCTTCCGGTTCCAAGGCTGCCGTAGCTATAACAGGAATCGCAGGTCCCGATGGGGGAACGCCGGAAAAGCCGGTGGGACTTGTATATATCGCTTGTCTCGTGAATGATAATATTACCGTAAAAGAATACCGGCTAAGAGGTAACCGCGAGAAGATCCGTGAAATGAGTGTTATTTATGCACTTGACCTTTTACGCCGAAGCCTCCTTCCAATATAAGGCATGTGATCCATTATATGGAAATCAGGCATCCTTATTACCTGAGATTTCTGAAAATTAACTTATTTATACCATATAAATGACACAGTTATATCCTATTGTGATAATCAATAAAAGGTTTCAAGTTTCAACGGGAAGACGATTCCCAATATAAGGAGGTGAACACTCCGGAGGCTATGAAGAAACCTATTATCATAGCCAGGAGTCTTATATGAAACAGGTCAATAAATTTTTATTTTTGGTTATTATAGTACTTGGAATATTACTGATTGCGGTTGCCTGCAAGAATTTAAACCTTGAATTTTTTACTTCTTCCAACGATAAAGAAAATACTGAGATCACAACAACACCTGCAGCAGATAACGAGGATACGGACGACACTGATATAACAGAAGAGGAGAATATTACCGCTACGGCGGATACTGAGGTTGATGCCACACCGACTCCCCCTGCCGTGATTTTACCGACCTCCACCATCGATCTTCCTATCTATACCGTGAATGAGTCCGGAGACCTTGCGGCTGTTACCGCCGTCATACCGGCGGAAAGCGAATTGACCCCCCGGATGATAGTTGACAATGTAATCGAAGCTCTGGAGGACCAGTCCATCACGGTTACCGTCAAGGATGTCACAACAAAAGATGATGCAATTATCGTTAATTTTGATAAAGAGAATCCCCCGTACAATAATCTGGGCTCAGGATTTGAAGCTGCGGTTCTGAATGCTATTGCGCAAAGCCTGATTGATAATCTGGACGCCTACAACGGTGTAATTTACCGGGTGGATGACAAGGAATATGCCAGCGGGGTATTCGAGTTTGAAATTGATGAAGTATATTTTAGGCGGTGAATAAAGATAATGTTAGGTAATTGCAATACAAGATTTTTGTATTCGACAATTACCTAATTTTATGATATTATCTGTAAGCACGCAAGTATACCTAAGGTACTTGAATATGAGAATAAAACTGGAGGAATCCATGAGCAGGGTATTGGTTATCGGAGGAGGAGCCGCCGGAATGATGGCGGCGGTAATGGCTGCCCGGAAGGGACATAAGGTCGTACTGCTTGAAAAAAATGAAAAGCTGGGTAAAAAATTATTCATCACAGGAAAGGGAAGATGCAACCTGACCAATGCCTGTGACCGTGACACCTTCTTCGGGCAGGTTACATCCAATCCGAAATTTTTATATAAAGCCTATGCTGCTTTCAGTAATTATGACACCATGCATTTTTTTGAAGAATTGGGCCTGCCGCTGAAGACGGAGAGAGGTAACCGGGTATTTCCGTCATCGGACAAATCATCCGATGTGATTGCCGTATTAAAGAAAGAATTGGAACAGCAAAAAGTAAACATCAGGTATAAAAGTGAAGTAACCGGGATATTAGTTAGGGATGGTGCTTTTTCCGGAATACGGTTAAAGGCATCCGGGGAAGAGATTATCGGAGACTCCGCCATAATAACCACGGGCGGCTTATCCTATCCTTCAACAGGCTCTACCGGCGACGGCTTTGCATTTGCCAGAGCCATGGGGCATACGGTCACTCCCATGTATCCTTCCCTGGTCCCCATTCATGTAAAGGAAGCCTTTGTGAAGGAATTGATGGGTCTTTCCCTTAAGAATGTCGAGGTTATCATAACCGCCGGATCAAAAGCCGTATACCGTGATTTCGGGGAGCTGCTGTTCACCCATTTCGGTGTCAGCGGACCTGTCATTTTAAGTGCCAGCAGTTATATCATACCCTTTCTTAATCATCAGGAGCCCCTGCGGCTGAGCATTGACCTTAAACCGGCGCTTACACCGGAACAGCTGGATGCACGAATTCTGCGCGATTTTGAAGAATTTAAAAATAAACAATTTAAAAATTCTCTTGAACACCTGTTGCCAAATAAACTAATCGATGTTATTATTCGTCTAAGCTGTATTGATCCGGATAAAAAAGTGAATTCCGTCACTAAGGAAGAACGGCTTGGGTTAGCACAGCTGCTCAAGAATTTCACCCTTCAGGTTACAAGGCTGAGCGATTACAGCCAGGCAGTCATAACCAAGGGCGGAGTTAATGTCAGGGAAGTAAATCCCTCCACTATGGAATCAAGGCTGGTCAGGCGGGTGTATTTTGCAGGAGAGCTTCTTGATGTGGATGCGTTAACCGGCGGTTTTAATCTGCAGATTGCCTGGTCAACGGGGTATCTTGCGGGGCATTCCGTGGAACCCTGAGGATAACGGGATTGTATTAACTAAGGATTGGAGATATACGATGGCTTATTTTAATATTGCGATTGACGGGCCTGCAGGTGCGGGTAAAAGCACCATAGCAAAACGGATCGCCAGACAGCTGGGCTTTGTCTATGTAGATACCGGGGCTATGTATCGGGCAATGGGATTATATTTCTTGCGCAATCATATCCCCGCAGCGGATACCGGTCAGATTGAACGGGCCTGTCCGAAGGTGGATGTAACCATAGAATACCGTAACGGGGAACAGCTGGTATTATTAAACGGCGAGAATGTGAACGGACTCATCCGCACGGAGGAGGTGGGCAATATGGCAAGCGCCTCCTCGGTTAATAAAGCCGTCCGCTTAAAGCTTGTGGAGCTGCAGCAAAATCTTGCCAAAAAAGAAAATGTAGTGATGGACGGCCGTGATATCGGGACCTATGTGCTTCCCAATGCGGATTTAAAGATATATCTTACCGCTTCCACCGGGGAACGGGCCAGAAGAAGATGGGTTGAACTTAAGGGAAAGGGTATCGAGGCGGATATTGAGTCCATCGAGAAGGATATTGAGGAGCGTGACCACCGTGACATGACCAGGGATTTTGCACCCTTACGGCAGGCAGAGGATGCTGTTTATCTTGATACTTCGGATATGACCATCGAAGAGGTGGTGGACAAAATCATATTCTTATACCGGGACCGCAAATCACATTCCTGATTATTGGAAGGCAGGTATTCCGTTCTGCGTTAGGATCATAAGGCAAACAATGAAAATCATTTATAAAGTTTAATATTCTTTCAGATAACATAATAAGGTTAATAAGGAAGTGAATTCCATATGAACATAACAACCGCACAGAATGCAGGCTTCTGCTTCGGCGTGAAACGCGCCGTGGATCTGGTGTATAAGGAAGCGGAGAACGGTTCTTTTGTCTATACCTTCGGACCGATCATCCATAATGAGGAAGTGGTTGCCGATTTGAACAAAAAAGGCGTTAAGGTCGTCGAGGATCCCGAGGAATTAAAAATACTGCCCAAGGGAACAATAATCATACGATCCCACGGTGTGTCAGAAGAGATACAAAAGGAACTTGCTTCCTACGGACATAAGGTTATCGATGCGACCTGCCCATATGTGAAGAAAATCCATAGGACAGTTATGGAGAAAAGCGCGGCAGGCCAACATATCATAATTATAGGGAACAGACAGCACCCTGAAGTGATCGGAATCATGGGATGGTGCCGGGAAAATCCGGAGTCGCAGGATGCAAAATCCTACACGGTTATTGAACATGAGGACGAAGCAAAAGCTGTCAATATTCCAATTGAACGCAAGCTTTGTATCGTTGCACAGACGACATTTAATTACAAGAAATTTCAAGATTTAGTTGAAATTATAAAAGAAAAGGGTTATGATATACTTGTTTTAAATACGATCTGCAATGCCACGGAGGAACGGCAAAGCGAAGCGTATCAGCTGGCCGGTCAGTCAGACGCCATGATCGTGATCGGCGGAAAGCAAAGCTCGAATACGAGAAAGCTTTATGAAATATGTAAAAATGAATGTGAAAATACTTACTATATACAGAAACTTGATGACCTGGATTTAAATCTGTTTAAATCTTATCGAAACGTAGGTATTACAGCAGGGGCATCGACCCCAAACAATATTATCAAGGAGGTTCATACCGCTATGTCAGAGAAAAGTTTTGAACAATTATTGGAAGAAGAGAAAGTAGTGAAAATAAACAACGGTGATGTTGTAGAAGGAATTGTCTTGGGTGTAAAAGAAGATGAGATCATCTTAAATATAGGCTACAAGTCGGAAGGTATTATTACTCGTAACGAGTATACCAACACACCTAACCTGGACCTAAGAACAGTCGTCAATGTGGGCGATGTAATGCAGGCTAAGGTTCTTAAGGCAAATGACGGTGAAGGCCAGGTTTCTTTAACCTATAAGAGACTTGCCGCCGAGAAGGGCAATAAGAGATTGGAAGAAGCTTTCAATAATCATGAAGTTTTAACCGCAAAGGTTGCTTCCGTATTAAACGGAGGATTAAGTGTCATCGTCGATGAAGCAAGGGTATTCATCCCCGCAAGCCTGATCTCCGATTCCTATGAGAAGGATCTTCAAAAGTATGCGGGTGAGAAGATCGAATTTGTCATTACGGAATTCAATCCCAAGAAGAGAAGAATTATCGGTGACCGCAAGCAGTTGATCGTTGCCAGGAAGGAAGGCTTAAAGAAGGAATTATTTGACAGACTTCAGATCGGTGACACTGTGGAGGGTACCGTGAAAAACATTACGGATTTCGGCGCATTTATCGATCTTGGCGGAGCAGACGGCCTCCTTCATATCTCCGAGATGTCCTGGGGCAGGGTAGAGAATCCCAAGAAGGTATTCAAGGTCGGAGACACAGTGAAGGCTTTTGTTAAGGATATCCAGGGCGAGAAGATTGCTCTCAGCTTAAAGTTTGAAGGTGCGAATCCATGGATCAATGCAGAGGATAAGTATGCAGTCGGCAATTTAGTTAACGGTACCGTTGCACGTATGACTGATTTTGGTGCCTTCATAGAGCTTGAACCCGGTATCGATGCATTATTGCATGTATCCCAGATCTCCAAGGAGCATGTTGAAAAGCCTTCCGATGCATTAAAGATCGGACAGGAAATCACGGCTAAGGTAGTGGAATTTAATAAGGAAGAGAAAAAGATCAGCTTAAGCATCAAGGCTCTTTTAGCTCCTGAGAAGGAAGAAGTTAGAGAAGAAGCTAAGGAAGAAGAACCGGCTGAATCTGCTGAGTAGCCACATAGCATTTCAAAGATAAGCAGATTAGAACTCATCACAGACTAATCTGCTTTTTATAATTATCATATCAGTTTTAGCAGATACTTAAGACAAAGGAGTTAAATCGTGCAGGGAAGTTACGAATTCTTTAAAGACGCTATTTATGATATGACAAAGATTGATCTGAATTCCTATAAGGAGCGTCAGATGAAACGTCGGATCGAAGCCTTGATTTCGAAGCACGGGATCGTATCCTATTCCGATTACATTATACGGCTGAAAGCTGACAAGATCCTGTTTGATGAATTTATTAATTATATAACCATTAATGTCTCCGAGTTTTTTCGTAATCCGGAACAATGGTTATTACTGGAACGTGAAGTATTTCCGTACTTATTCGAACGTTTCGGGAAGGATTTAAAGATCTGGAGCGCAGCCTGCTCCACCGGAGATGAGCCTTATTCCCTGGTTATGCTGCTTTCCAAATTCCTGCCCCTTGACCGGATTAAAATCATCGCAACCGATATTGATAAGACGGTGATGGAGAAGGCGAAGGCCGGTTTTTACAATGTAAAAAGTCTGAAGGCTTTACCGGAGGAATTTATCCAGAAGTATTTTACCCAGGTGAATGACAAGACCTATCAGATATCTAACCAGATCAAAGCCTGCGTGGAATTCAGGCAGCATGATCTGTTGTGGGATTCGTACCCGGCTAATTTTGATCTGATTGTATGCCGGAACGTACTGATTTATTTTACAGATACCGCAAAAAATAAAATCTATTCTGATTTTCATAATGCACTCAAGAAAGACGGATTATTATTCGTCGGCAGCACGGAGCAGATTATACAAGCCCATCAATTAGGATTTACGAATTACAAATCCTTTTTCTACAAAAAAGCATAGGTTGGCAAGAGGGTGCTGCAGCGCCCTCTTTTTATTGTGAACAAGGCTCCTGTTTGGCCGCCTTGCATGATATTTCTGATGCAGGAATTTTAGTACATAATACCGTGAAAAATATGGTTGATTTTTAATATGATATCGAGTATATTGATTTATAGATTAGCTTAGACGGGAGGCCTTATGCCAGATATGATAACAATTGCAGTTGATGCAATGGGCGGTGACAATGCTCCGGGAGAAATTATTAAGGGAGCTGTTCAGGCTGTTCAGGACAAGAAAGATATAAAAGTGGTATTGACCGGTGATGAAGAAGTCATTCAGAAGGAACTTGGTGAGTATAATTATGACAGAGAGCGTATCAGCATTGTTCACGCACCGGAGATTATAACCAACAGTGAAGCACCGGTTATGGCCATCCGCAGGAAAAAGAATTCTTCCATTGTGGCTGCCATGAACATGATTAAGAACAAGGAAGCGGATGCCTTTGTATCCGCAGGCAGTACGGGAGCAGTCCTGGCAGGAGGGCAATTGATCATAGGAAGGATAACCGGGGTGGAACGTCCGCCCTTGGCGCCGTTGCTTCCCACCATGAACGGTGTATCTCTGCTGATCGATTGCGGTGCGAATGTTGATGCAAGATCCTCCCATCTGGTCCAATTCGCTAAGATGGGTTCCATATATATGGAGAATGTGGTCGGCATTAAGAACCCGCGTGTAGCCATCGTAAATAACGGGGCAGAGGAAGAGAAGGGCAATCTTCTGGTGAAGGAAACCTTTCCTCTCTTAAAGAACTGCAATGATATTAACTTTATCGGAAGCATAGAAGCCAGAGAGATTCCTTACGGTGCGGCGGATGTCATCGTCTGCGAAGCATTTGTGGGTAATGTAATCCTTAAGCTATATGAGGGATTGGGCTCGGCTTTGGTTAAGAAAATTAAAACAGGCCTGATGAGTACCACCAGAAGCAAGCTGGGAGCATTGCTTGTAAAACCTGCTTTAAAGGAGACACTGAAGGATTTTGATTCCTCCAGATATGGCGGAGCACCGTTGTTAGGACTGAACGGTCTTGTGGTGAAGACCCACGGCAATGCGAAAAGTACGGAGGTACGCAATTCCATACTGCAATGTGTAACCTTTATGGAACAACATATTAATGATAAAATCATGAAAAACCTTAACACAGAACAAATTATATAAAGAAGGGGTAAGCGAAATGGAATTTGAAAAATTACAAAAAATTATTAGCGAAGTATTAAATGTTGATGAGGACGAGATCACACTGGAGACTACCTTTGTTGACGATCTGGGTGCTGATTCCCTGGATGTATTCCAGATCATCATGGGAATTGAAGAGGAATTTGATATCGAAATCGCTAATGAAGATGCAGAGAATATCATCACGGTTGCTGATGCAGTAGAACAGATCAAGAATGCGTTGAGCTAAGCTGTCTGTTAACGAACATAGGCATTTTCCATTTTATATTAATGTGAGAGAACTGAGACATATCATTATGTTATGAAGAAGCCCTATGAATAAGGATATTCCTTGTTTAGGGCTTTTCATATAGTCTTACTGACGTAAGACATTGTAAGAATAGCAAATTCAGCTATTCTTCATATAGTCTTGCTGGCGCAGGGCATTGAAAATATTGACGCATGCCGTGGAAAGAACAGCTGCTCTTTCCATGGTTGTGCGATTATGAAAGGCCGGGTGATTTATGTTATTATGAAGATTCGAAGAAAATCGGAAGAGAAGTACCAATTACTGGAAAGCAAGATCCGATATCGTTTTGCTGATCTGAACTTGTTACTCCATGCATTGACACATAGTTCCTATGCCAATGAGATGCGGCTGGAAAAGGAAAAGAACAATGAACGGCTGGAATTCCTGGGGGATGCCGTATTGGAACTGGTAACCAGCGAATATGTCTATAACGAGTATCCCGGGTTATCCGAAGGCGATCTGACCAAGCTGAGGGCAAGCATTGTCTGTGAACAGACGCTGTCCGCCTGTGCCAGGGATCTTAATATCGGACAGTTTTTGATGCTGGGCAAGGGAGAGGATGCTTCCGGAGGAAGGGAACGGGGCTCTATTCTGTCGGACGCACTGGAGGCCATAATCGGAGCTATCTACCTTGACGGTGGTTTTACTAATGCAAAAGAGTTTATCAAGGGTTTTATCTTAGAAGACCTGAAGGGTAAAGACCTCTTTTTCGATAGCAAGACTATCTTACAGGAGATCATCCAGAATGATAATAATAAGCAGAAGCTTCGCTACAAATTGATCTCGGAGCAGGGTCCCGATCACAGCAAGACCTTCACCATCGCCGTATGCATCGGCAACGATGAGATCGGTTACGGAACCGGACGCACTAAGAAAGCTGCGGAGCAGGAGGCTGCCAATCAGGCGATCCAAAAATTAAGACAAGCAGAAAATACAAAATAAATGTATCGGGAGACTATGAATGTATCTGAAAAGTATTGAGGTTCACGGTTTTAAATCATTTGCCAATAAGATTGTGCTGGAGTTTCACGATGGTATCACAGGTATCGTGGGACCCAACGGCAGCGGTAAGAGTAATGTGGCGGATGCCGTCCGCTGGGTTCTGGGGGAGCAAAGTGCCAAGCAGCTCCGCGGTGCCAGGATGGAGGATGTTATCTTCTCCGGAACCGAGACCCGAAAGCCCTTAGGCTATGCCTACGTATCCCTTACCATGGACAATTCCGACCATAAGCTGCCCATTGAATTCGATGAAGTGACAGTGGCGCGAAGGGTATACCGTTCCGGTGAAAGCGAATACCTGATTAACGGTGCGCCCTGCCGTCTGAAGGATGTCTATGAGCTATTCCTGGATACCGGTATCGGTAAGGAGGGCTATTCCATCATCGGACAGGGCCAGATCGATAAGATACTCAGCGGAAAGCCGGAGGACCGCCGTGAATTATTCGATGAAGCTGCAGGTATTGTTAAGTTCAAGCGCAGAAAAAGTGCTGCGGAGAAGAACCTGGAAGAAGAAAAATTAAATCTTTCCCGTATCACAGATATCATTAAGGAAATCGAAAAACAATTATCCCCTCTGGAGAAGCAGTCAGCTGTTGCCAAGGTGTACCTTAAGTTAAAGGAAGATCTGAAAAGTCTTGAAGTGAATCAGTTTCTGAAGGAATATGACAGGCTTCGTACGGCGAAGGAACAGCTGGATGAAAAATTGGGAATTGCCGTTTCGGATTATGACCGTGCCAAATCGGATTATGAGAATACCAAGGAAGAATACGTCCGCCTGGAGCAGCAGATCGAAGAATGTGACAAGGCAATTGAAGAAGACCGTAATGAATATAATGGGCTTAAATTGGAAGCAGAAAAAGCGGAAGGTGAGATTAAGCTTTTAAGGGAACAGATCGCATCAGTGCAGCAGAATGATGAATACATACAAAACCGTATCCATATGACTGAGCAGGATATCCTGATCAAGAAAGAAGAGGAGGACGGCTATCTTGCCGAGAAGGCAGGGATTGACGAGAAGATAGCCGGTATGGATGATCTCCTTACGGAAGCTCTTACCCACTTAAGCCGGATCAAGGATAATATCGCCCGCTATGGCAAGGAGATTGAGGAATGCAATAATAATATCTTCGAGCATCTGAATATCAATTCCGGCATTAAAAGCAGCATGCAGCGCTATGAGACCATGCTGGAACAAAATAACATACGTAAAGCTGATCTGAACCAGAGGATCCTGAAGAATAAAAGTGAGGAAACCCAGTTTAAAGAGTCAATTCAGGAATGCCAGGAAAATCTGAAACGGATATCCGATGTCCTGACCGGCCAGACTCAGGAAAGCAGCCGTCTTGAGCAGGCAATTACAGACACACAGACTGTAATTGATAATGCCAATTCTGAATATAATGAGATACAAGCCAGGTATTTAGGTGAGAAATCCAGGCTGGAATCTCTTATGAACCTGACGGAACGGTATGAAGGCTACGGGAACAGTATCCGGAAGGTCATGGAGCGCAAGCCCCAGATGCCGGGTATTATCGGAGTTGTTGCAGATATTATCAAGGTCGATAAGACTTATGAAACCGCTATTGAGACAGCCCTGGGCGGAACCATCCAGAACATCGTTACAGAAGACGAAGCAACTGCCAAAAGCTTAATTACATATTTGAAGCAGAATAAATTCGGACGCGCCACCTTCCTTCCGCTGACGAATATCTCGGCAGATGACCGCATGCAGAACCATAAGGTTTTGAAGGAACCCGGAGTTCTGGGGATTGCCGGCACATTAGTGGAGACAGAAAGTAAATTCAATGCATTAATTGATTATCTTCTTGGAAGAATCATCGTAGTAGATGATATGGAGCATGCCGCGGTAATTTCCAGGAAATATAATTACACCCTTCGTATCGTAACGCTGGAGGGCGAACTTCTCACTCCCGGCGGTGCTATCTCCGGCGGCGCTTATAGGAATAACAGCAACCTGTTAGGCAGACGCCGTGAGATCGAGGAGCTGGAGGAAGCTGTCGCATCCCTGGAGAAGCAAACCGTCCGGCTGGCGCGCCGGAAGGAAGAGGCCAGAGAGACCAGAGCGGATTTGCGTCAGAAGCTGGAGAGCTTAAAGCTGCAGATACAGGAACAATTCCTGGAACAGAATACGGCTAAGATGAAGCTGGACCGGGAGCTGGCAAAGAAAGCGGAAGCAGAAGCCATCTATCAGGAATATGTCAGGGAACTGCAGGAGATCGAACTCCAGGCCAAGGACCTGAAGGAGAACCTGGGCAAATTAACGGATTCCCTCTCCGAGAATACGCAGCTGAATAAGGAAAAGGAAGCCAGAATCGAGCAGCTTAACAGACAGCTGGAGGAAGAACGCAGCAGGGAACAGGAAGCAAATGATAAGGCCGCCCAGCTTCGGCTGGAATTATCCTCTTATGAACAGAATAACCAATATCTCATGGAGAATGTAAAGCGTGTGAAGAAGGATATTGAGAAGCTGTATGAGGAAGAAGAAGCACTGAAGTCCGATGTAAAAAGAGCTTTCCTGGTGGTAGAGGAAAAGCAGCAGCAGATAACCCGCACAGAACACCGGATCAGCGAATACCAGATTACGATTGCAGGATTGGAACAGCGGATAAAGGAGAGAATCTCACAGAAGGATCAGATTACGAGCATTCATAAGAATTTCTTTGCAAAACGGGAAGAGCTGTCCAATCTGATGAATGAGCTGGATAAGGAATGCTACCGGCTGAACGGGCAGAAGGAAAAACTGAATGAACAGTCCGATATGCAGATGAACTATATGTGGGAAGAATATGAGCTCACCTATACCAGCGCTCTTGCTTACCCCATTGATAATGAAATCAGCCTGACACAGGGCAAGAAGTCCATCACAGAGATCAAGCTTCAGATCAAAGAGCTGGGTGATGTCAATGTAAATGCCATCGAGGATTACAAGAACCTGTCCGAACGGTACGAATTCCTGTCCGTACAGAGAGAGGACCTGGTTAAAGCGGAGGATGCCCTGATGCAGATCATCCATGAACTGGATACGGAGATGCGGATTCAATTTAATGAGAAATTCAAAGCAATTAACCTGCAGTTCGATGTTGTATTCAAGGAATTATTCGGCGGCGGCAAAGCCGGTCTTGAGCTGACGGAGAACGAAGATATCCTGGAGGCGGGAATCCGGATCAATGCACAGCCCCCGGGAAAGAAGCTTCAGAATATGATGCAGCTGTCCGGCGGAGAGAAGGCCCTTACGGCAATTTCCTTATTATTTGCCATACAGAATCTGAAACCGTCTCCTTTTTGCCTGCTGGACGAGATAGAAGCCGCCCTGGATGATTCGAATGTTAACCGCTTTGCAAAATATCTCCATAAATTGACCCGGGACACACAATTCATTATCATCACCCACCGCAGGGGAACCATGAATGCTGCGGATATCCTATACGGTATCACCATGCAGGAAAAGGGGATTTCCACACTGGTTTCCGTAAGCTTAATAGAAAATCAGCTCGATAAATAAATTTTGGTTGTAATTTTTCTGATTTTATGGTACAACAAATATAATTTTTTAAACCAGTGAATATATTCCGCATATGAAATGAATTTTCGAAGTATGGATGCTGGTATGAATGAAAGGCGTGGGATGCAATGGCAGAAAGTAAGACCGGATTTTTCGGACGATTAGTACAGGGGCTGGCCAAGACCAGGAATAGTATTGCGAATGGAATTGATTCCATATTCAGCGGCTTCTCCAGTATCGACGATGATTTTTATGAAGAGCTGGAAGAGATTCTCATTATGGCGGATATCGGTATCAATACAACTATGGCAATTATCCAGAACCTCAGGGCAAAAGTAAAAGAAAACAAGATCAAGGATCCGGGTGAATGCCGGCAGCTGCTGATAGCCAGTATGAAGGAGCAGATGCAGCTGGCGGAGACCGCTTATGATTTTGAAACTCACAAATCCGTCGTGCTTTTGATCGGAGTGAACGGCGTGGGTAAGACTACATCTGTAGGAAAGCTTGCCGGGCAGATGAAGGACAAAGGGAAAAAGGTTATGGTAGCGGCAGCGGATACCTTTCGTGCCGCAGCCATCGAACAATTGACCGAATGGGCTCATCGGGCCAATGTGGATATTATCGCCCAGAAGGAAGGCTCCGACCCCGCTGCGGTTATCTATGATGCAGTGACAGCGGCAAAAGCCAGGAATGCAGACATCCTGCTGTGTGATACCGCAGGCCGGCTTCATAATAAAAAGAACCTTATGGAGGAGCTTAAGAAGATAGACCGTGTCATTGAACGGGAGTATCCGGAGGCCTTCCGTGAGACACTTGTAGTATTAGACGGTACCACAGGCCAGAATGCCCTGGCCCAGGCGAGGGAATTCAATGAGGTGGCTGATATTACCGGTATTGTCCTGACCAAGCTTGACGGTACCGCAAAAGGCGGCATCGCCATCGCAATCCAGTCGGAGCTGGGTATCCCGGTGAAATATATCGGTATTGGCGAGAAGATAGACGATCTTCAGAAATTTAACGCCGATGATTTTATCAATGCCCTGTTCGGGAAAAATGAATAGAAGATATTATACAACTTGAATATTTTACATTTCTATTCTAATATTCTAAGCATGGTATTTTTCTGCTGTTATTAATATTATGTCGCTATGGAAAAAGCACTGCGGTGCTTTTTTCTTCAATAAAGTGTGTTGCATATGAATGTGCATGCTCATGTAAGTACATCAAATGCCTGCAATGAGGCTGTCAGCTGCTTGCAGGAGAGCATATCGGATGTTTACAGTAAAGGAAAGAGGGAAAGAACATGATGACATTGGATAAGTTTGAAGAAGCTACGGAAGCCGTCAAAAAGGTAATCCTGCGCACTGATCTGGTTTACAGCGATTATTTTACGGAACAGTGCGGCAACAAGGTATATTTAAAGCCGGAGAACATGCAGTTTACCGGTGCATATAAGGTACGCGGCGCATATTACAAAATCAGCACCTTGACCAAAGAGGAACGGGAACGGGGACTGATTACGGCATCCGCCGGCAATCATGCCCAGGGAGTTGCTTATGCGGCGAAGCTTTATCAGGCAAAAGCCATTATTGTCATGCCCTCGACAACACCTTTAATCAAGGTGAACCGGACCAAGAGCTATGGAGCGGAGGTGATCCTGTACGGCAATGTATATGACGAAGCCTGCCAGTATGCGGTCAAGCTGGCGGAAGAACAGGGATATACCTTCATTCATCCGTTTAATGATGAGACCGTAGCCATCGGCCAGGGAACCATTGCCATGGAGATATTCAAGGGTCTGCCTACCGTTGACATCATCCTCGCTCCCGTAGGCGGCGGCGGACTGCTGGCCGGGGTGGCTACCCTGGCGAAGATGTTAAACCCCAATGTGAAGGTGATCGGCGTAGAACCGTCCGGAGCTGCCTGTATGAAGGAATCCCTGAAAGCAGGACATGTGGTGACCCTTCCTCAGGTAGATACCATTGCGGACGGTACTGCTGTCAAGACTCCCGGAGATGTAGTCTATCCTTACATACAAAGCTATGTGGATGATATCATAACGGTAGATGATTCCGAGCTGATTGTCAACTTCCTGGATATGATGGAGAATCATAAGATGGTGGTGGAGAATTCCGGCCTGTTGACCGTAGCTGCCGTAAAGCACTTAAACTGCAAGGATAAGAAAGTGGTATGCATCTTAAGCGGCGGCAATATGGATATTATCACCGTATCCTCCGTGGTACAGCACGGCCTGATCCAGAGGGGACGCGTATTTACCGTATCTGTATTACTTCCGGACCGTCCGGGCGAGTTGGTGAATGTCGCTTCGATCATAGCGGAGACCAAAGGCAATGTAATCCGTCTGGATCATAACCAGTTCGTGAGCATTAACCGGAATGCTGCCGTGGAGCTGACCATCACCATGGAGACCTTCGGTCATGAGCACAAGCAGGAGATTGTACAGGCATTAATTGACGCAGGCTATAATCCAAAGCTGTGTGCACCAAGCAAATTATATTAAGTGCGGTAATAATTCTGCAGTAGTAAGACATTATCGGTCATCATATTTTTAAATCGTTTGCAGTCATGCTTTATATTAGCCGGACATCTTTGAACGAATATCAAGGTGTGGGCTGACATTTTTCCAGCATACGCATTCCGGTATACATGTCGGCAATGCGTAAGGGGGTTCACAAAGAATTCGGGCCGGATCGATAACTGATTTAATAAATCGGCGGCTTGGTTAATTTATATAAAATCCGGGATGAATTTCGTGACTTTAGCCATATGGTTAAATATTTACAGGATATGAAGATATTGTTATAATACATATATCTTTATATTCTGTTTTATTTTTTATATTACCTCATTCTTTCGATAAAATCAGCGGTCTGTCTGTTAAATTCCGGGTTATAATTATTCCAATAATTTTTTCCAATTAAGACATGATATGTCCATACGGTATGTAAGAATGAATTTGTTGAGAAAGTGTCGGTTCCTATATTGACATTCGTTCAAAAATAAGTTAAGATGGTTGAAAAGAACATTAGTTCGTATTACCTTGGCATAAGCCAAGCAAGAGGGAGAAGAATTATGGCAAAGGATGATAAAATCAGAGCATTGGAGTCTGCTTTAGCGCAGATCGAGAAGCAATACGGCAAAGGTTCCATAATGAAACTGGGTGACACGAATTCATCCATGAACATCGAGACGGTTCCCACCGGTTCCATCAGTCTGGATGTTGCACTGGGGCTTGGCGGTGTTCCCAAGGGAAGGATCCTTGAGATCTACGGACCTGAATCCAGCGGTAAGACCACCGTGGCATTACATATGGTTGCCGAAGTACAGAAGAGAGGCGGGATCGCAGGCTTCATCGATGCAGAGCATGCACTGGATCCGGTCTATGCCCGGAATATCGGCGTCGATATTGATAACTTATATATTTCCCAGCCGGATAACGGAGAGCAGGCTTTGGAGATTACCGAGACCATGGTTCGTTCCGGTGCGGTAGATATCATAATTGTTGACTCGGTTGCAGCTCTGGTTCCGAAAGCGGAGATCGACGGAGAGATGGGCGATTCCCACGTAGGACTTCAGGCCAGACTGATGTCCCAGGCTCTTCGCAAGCTGACCGCCGTCATCAGCAAGTCGAATTGTATCGTAGTCTTTATCAACCAGCTGCGTGAGAAGGTCGGCGTTATGTTCGGAAGCCCGGAGACAACCACCGGCGGACGCGCCCTTAAGTTCTATGCTTCCATCCGTCTGGACGTAAGACGGATCGAATCCTTGAAGCAGGGAGGAGAGGTAGTCGGCAACAGAACCCGGATCAAAGTAGTTAAGAATAAGATTGCACCTCCGTTCAAGGAAGCGGAATTCGATATCATGTTCGGCAAGGGGATCTCCAAAGAAGGCGATGTTCTGGACCTTGCGGCGGATAACGGCATCGTTATAAAAAGCGGTGCATGGTTTGCATATAATGATTCCAAGATCGGCCAGGGCCGTGAGAACGCAAAGCAATTCCTTATTGATAATCCTGAGATCTTCGCTGAAGTGGAAACAAAGGTAAGAAGCAAATATGTACTTGGTACGGCCAAGAACTATAATGAGACATCAGAACAATAATGTATTAACTGAGTATAGGCTGTCCGGTCCTGACCGGCAGCCTTTTTTGGAAGGAATGGTATGATTATATGATCATTACACGGCTGGAGGAATTTGATAAGACAAAGGTCAGCATATATATGGATGATGAATATTCCTTCTGGCTCTACCAAAAGGAGCTGGAACAATATAAATTGAATATAGGCGCAGAAATACCGGAGGCCCTCTATCAGGAGCTTATGCATGAGGTCGTCGGCAACCGGGCGAAGCAGAAGGCCCTGTCCGTTCTAAAGTTTATGGACCGTACCGAACAGGAGCTTCGTACCCGGCTGGCGGAAGCAGGATATCCTGAGGAGATCATCAATCAAACCATAGCCTATGTTAATAATTATAATTATCTGGATGATGCAAGACTGGCTTTCTCATATACCCGCGCACGAATGAATAAGAAAAGCAAGCTTGTAATTAAAACGGAATTAATGCAGAAGGGTGTCGGCAGCCAAATCATAGCACAGGTTTTTGAAGAAGTATATTCCGGAGACCCGCAGGAGGATCCCGAATTGGAAGCCATCCGGAAAGCAATCGCCAGGAAAACCAAGGCTCCCGAACAGCTGGACTTCAAAGAAAAGCAGAAGCTGATTGCTTCCTTATACCGAAAGGGCTTTACTATGGATAAAATAAGGCGGCTCCTGGAGTAGGATTTTTCTTATAAAGCTTGTAATAATTATATATGCACGGTGCTAAATAACAGCACCTTTTACCAGAAGAACAATACAACTTCTGATAACTCATGTTATGGTTATACGGAATATTATAATTGATAAGTCGGAGGGATATCATGACAGATAAGGAAAAGCAGTTATTCGATATTTTATATGGCAGGAGAAGCGTTCGTTCTTATATTGGCGACAAGAAGGTTGAAGATGAAAAAATAGACAAATTGCTGAAAGCGGCCATGGCTGCACCGTCCGCATGCAATATTCAGCCCTGGGAGTTTATCGTTGTTACCGAAGCACCTCTGGTGCAGGAGATTAAAGGCAGTATAAAGAAGTACGGTAATTATAACGCTCCTTTGATTATCGTGGTTTGCAGTTATACAAAGCTTATACCGTGGGATAATGATACGGGAGCCGCGGAATGCTGTGCAGCAATTGAAAATATGCTGCTTGCCGCAACGGCAATGGACTTGGGCTCCGTATGGATCGGCGGCTTTGAAGCACAATCCATACGAAGAATTCTTGATATTCCCGAAGAGACATACCCCGTCGGAATCGTTTATTTCGGTTATCCTGCCAGAATGCCCGAACCGCGCACACAGTACATTGAAGCTGCCGTGCATTGGCAAAAATACGATACCGGGCGGAAACATGAAAAGCGTCCCGGCAGCATAATATAAATGCACCTACAATAAATCAAGTTATAAAATAAAGGTGCTGCATTCTCCGGCAATCATGCAGTACCTTTATTTCTTTTTTATTTAAATACCTTTATTTCTTTCATAATTAAATCTTGCCTTTTTCAGGTAAATGTAATAGAATTAAAATCGGCAGAGAATTGATTTATATTAACAATAGAAAAAATGGAGGGCTGAAAATGGGCAATACAGCACAACTGTCAGCGAGAGAAAGAATAACTTCTTTGCTTGACGACAATAGTTTTGTTGAAGTCGGCGCTTTCGTTACAAAAAGAAGTACAGACTTTAATCTTCAGCAGAAGGAAGCACCTGCTGACGGTGTAATCACCGGTTATGGAGTTATTGAAGGAAATCTTGTCTATGTATATAGTCAGGATGCCGCTTCCTTAGGTGGTTCCGTCGGTGAGATGCACGCAAAAAAAATCACGCATATCTATGATATGGCACTTAAAGTAGGAGCTCCTGTCATCGGCTTGATCGATTCTACCGGTTTAAGGCTGCAGGAAGCTACTGATGCTTTACACGGCTTTGGCGAAATATATCTGAAGCAGACGCTTGCTTCCGGATTTATCCCCCAGGTTACGGCTATCTTTGGTAACTGCGGCGGCGGCCTGGCTGTTTTGGCTTCTTTAAGTGATTTTTCATTTATGGAGGGTAAAAAAGCAAGATTATTTGTTAATGCCCCCAATGCTCTGGCAGGTAATAAATCCGATACCGCGCAGGCTGCGTTCCAGGCCAAGTCCGGTATTGTCGACTATGTAGGTGAGACAGAGGAAGATGTATTAGGTCAAATTCGTAATTTAATCAATATATTGCCTTCCAATAATGAAGATGATGCCTCTTTCGAGGAATGTACGGATGATTTAAACAGATTGCTTCCTGATCTGACCTCCGAAATTAACGACGCAAAGAAGGCTTTAATCGATATTTCCGATAATCATTATTTCTTTGAAATCAAAAAGGATTACGCAAAGGAAATGGTGACCGGCTTTATCCGTCTGAACGGAGTAACGGTAGGTGCCATCGCTAACCGTACCGAGGTTACCGATGATGCCGGAAAGGCAACCGAGAAATTCGACGGTACATTAACGACTGCCGGATGTTATAAGGCGGAAAGCTTTGTTAATATCTGTGATGCCTTTAGTATTCCGGTTTTAACCCTCACCAATGTAAACGGCTTTAAGGCCACCGTAGAGGAAGAGAAGGGAATTGCCATCGCCTCCGCCAAATTGACCTATGCATTTGCCAACGCTACCGTGCCGAAGGTTAACGTAGTGATCGGCAAGGCTTTCGGATCTGCTTATGTGACCATGAATTCCAAGCATATCGGCGCTGATCTTGTATTTGCACTTCCCGGTGCACAGATCGGTACCATGGATGCGGCTCTTGCAGCCCAGATTATCTACGACGGAGAAGCTGCAGGCGTTCAGAAGGACAAAGCGGAGGAATATGCAGCTCTGCAGTCAAGTGCTGAGGCTGCCGCCAAACGCGGTTATGTTGACAGCATTATCGAGCCGGAGACGGTGCGCAAGCACGTGATCTATTCCTTTGAGATGCTGTTTACCAAGAGAGAGACAAGACCTGCGAAAAAGCATGGTACCATATAAAGAGGTGATATTATGGGTAATTTTATAAGCAACCAGGCAGTTGTTCTCTCCGGTGGTTTGAGTGACTATATCACATTGAATACATTGTTTGGTGCAATTGTAGTTTTAGCTGTTTTAATCCTGATCATGATCATAACATTTATTGTAAGCGTCAGACCTCTTCTGAACGGCAATGCCTCCGTTCAAGCTTCGGAGAGCGGCGGAGTTCCGGGTGCCGTATTCGAACAGATTGCCAGACAGGAAGAAGCGGAATTAGTCGATGACACTGAACTGGTAGCTGTTATCACGGCTGCGATCCACGCATATCGGGGAGACGCAGTACCTACAGTACCGGCAGACGGTTTTGTAGTCCGCTCCATCCGCAAAGCAGGAAGAACCCGCTTGCTTAATGCATAACACAAGATACGCAGGAATTTTATAATACCTGCATAATGCATGTAAAATATAATCAAGAATGCATCTTAAATATGCCTGCATAACGTAAATAAAGCTTATATAATGCATAAAACTTACATGCATATAATGACACCATATGGTGTAAATGAACAAGGAGGATTTCAAGATGAAATATTATACAATTACAGTTAACGGAAATACCTATAATGTATCTGTTGAGGAAGGTTTCACCGCGGCTCCTGCACCTAAGGCGGCGCCCGCACCGGTTGCAGCTCCTGTTGCAGCTCCCACACCTGCTCCCGCGGCAGCGGCTCCGGCAGCTTCGGCTCCCGCACCTGCGGCAGGCGGTTCGGACGGAAGCGTAAAGGTCAGCTCCCCCATGCCCGGTAAGATCGTATCCGTGAAGGCTAGCGTCGGCCAGGCTGTGAAGAAGGGCGATGTCCTGTTAATTCTGGAAGCCATGAAGATGGAAAATGAGATCGTAGCACCTCAGAACGGCACCGTTGCAAGTATCAACGTTACCGCAGGCCAGACTGTGGAGGCAGGTACATTACTTGCTACTTTAAATTAGTTTCCAGTTATCGTGCAGGATGAATACCTGCACATATACCGGAGATGAACCCCATCTTCCGGTAACCTATAGATACAGGAGGTAGAGTAATGGCAGAACAAGCAAAAAGACCGGTTAAAATAACCGAGACAATATTACGTGATGCCCATCAATCCCTGATTGCAACAAGAATGACAACGGAAGAGATGCTTCCCGTCATTGAACTCATGGATAAGGTAGGCTATAATTCTGTGGAATGCTGGGGCGGCGCAACCTTTGACGCATCCCTGCGTTTCCTTAAGGAAGATCCCTGGGAGAGACTCAGAAAGCTTCGCAAAGGCTTTAAGAATACCAAGCTGCAGATGTTGTTCCGCGGACAGAATATCCTTGGATACCGTCATTATGCGGACGACGTGGTTTCTTATTTCGTACAGAAATCCATATCTAACGGAATTGATATCATCCGTATCTTCGACGCATTGAATGATATCCGTAACTTAGAATGTACCGTAAAAGCAACCAACAAGGAGCAGGGGCATGCGCAGATCGCTATATCCTATACCTTGGGTGATGCCTACACAACCGAGTATTATGTGAATATGGCGAAGAAAATTGAAGAGCTGGGTGCTTCCTCCATCTGTATTAAGGATATGGCGGGACTTTTAGTTCCTTATGAGGCAACCACTCTGGTAAGTGCCTTAAAATCAGCTGTCAGCATCCCTATTGACCTTCATACCCATTATACCAGCGGTGTCGGCGGTATGACCTATCTTAAGGCAGTAGAAGCAGGCTGCGATATTGTAGATACCGCTATGTCACCCTTTGCCATGGGAACCAGCCAGCCGGCTACGGAGGTTATGGTTGAGACCTTTAAGGGTACCCCTTATGATACCGGACTTGATCAGAATCTTCTGGCACAGATCGCGGATTATTTCCGTCCTCTTCGTGATAAAGCGTTGGATTCCGGTCTTCTTAATCCGAAGGTCATGGGCGTGGATATCAAGACACTGTTGTATCAGGTGCCGGGCGGTATGCTGTCCAACCTGGTATCCCAGTTAAAGGAAGCCGGCCAGGAAGATAAATATTATGAGGTATTAAAGGAAGTTCCCGAGGTGCGCAAGGATTTCGGTGAGCCCCCGTTAGTTACTCCTTCCAGCCAGATTGTCGGAACACAGGCCGTACTTAACGTAATCGGCGGAGAGCGCTATAAGATGGTAACCAAAGAGACAAAAGCTTTGTTGGCAGGAGAATACGGCCAGACTGTAAAGCCCTTTAACAAAGAGATTCAGAAGAAGGTTATCGGCGACAAGGAGCCTATTACCTGCCGTCCGGCAGATCTGATAGAACCCGAGCTTCATAAGATTGAAGCAGAGATCACCCAGTGGAAGCAGCAGGATGAGGATATACTATCCTACGCATTATTCCCCCAGGTAGCCATCGATTTCTTCAAATACCGCCAGGCCCAGCAGACCGGTGTGGATGTGACCGCCGCCGATAAGGCGAATAAGGCTTATCCGGTATAATATGTTAATTCATATATTATCTATAGCAGAAGAGGCTGCCGCAAAATAGCCTTGTTGTAAAGCAATATATAAAAATGAGCTTTGAATGGTATTATAAACACCTTTCAAGGCTCATTTTATATGGTATAAATACTATTTTTTGTGTAAATTGTTATTAATTCTTTATTTTGCGACAGACCCTTCTATATTCACCGGCAGTTCTGCCGATCTTTTAGTTATTTATATTGAAATATTAAGGGAAAATGTGGTACAATTTTAAACATATTACAGCATGCGCTGCCTGTAGTATTCTTAATATTTGTGCTGTGACGGGAGGAATGCATATGCCGGCTTTTGATTATAAGAAGGAATACAAGGATTTATATCTTCCGGGGACAAGTCCGTCCATAATCAATGTTCCTGAGATGGTTTTTATTATGGCGGACGGTCAGGGTGATCCGAATACAGGTCAGGAATATAAGAATACGGTGGAATTATTATACGGACTATCCTATACCATAAAAATGAGTAAAATGGGCGGTAATCAGCCGGAGGGATACTTTGAATATGTCGTTCCTCCGCTGGAAGGTCTCTGGAGCGTGGATGATGAAGCATACCGGGGCGGTGTCATACCGGATAAGAAAAAACTGATATTTACCTCTATGATAAGGCAGCCGGACTTTGTGACACCGGAAGTATTTGAGAAGGCAAAGAAAACTCTGGCTAAGAAGAGACCGGAGCTTGACACCTCCCTGGCACGGCTTGAGGTATATACGGAAGGATTATGTGCCCAGATCATGCATCTGGGTCCCTATGACGACGAACCGGCGACCATTCTTAAACTACAGCAGTTTATAGCGGACTCCGGCTATCATGAGGATATATCCGGACTTACAGATACAAGAAAACATCATGAGATCTATCTCGGAGATCCGCGCAAGACTTCACCGGAAAAGTTAAAGACAGTAATACGCCATCCCATTGTCTGATACCTTGAATTTCTGTGACATTACCGCATACAGAGACATTACAGCACATAAAAATTTCTTGACAAAGATATTAATTTCAGATATACTACCACCTGTAAAGAAAATTACTTTACAGGTGGTGATTTTATGTATCGTCAGGATACACAGATTGAGAAACTGGAGGAAATCGTAGAGTTATCCATTCTTTATGATTTCTATGGTGAATTACTAAACGATCATAAAAAACTAATATTTGAAGATTATGTACTGAACGATCTTTCACTCAGCGAGATAGCCGCAAATCAAGGCATCAGCCGCCAGGGTGTCTATGATATGGTAAGACGCTGTACCCTGGAGCTGAAGGGGTATGAAGCGAAGCTGTCCCTTATGCATAAATTTGAGACCATAAAGGACAAAGTAGAATCCATCCGGGAGATCGTATCCGAAGCAGCCGCAACCGGTGATATCACACAGGTCAGCCGGGTGTCAGCCTTGGCGGACGATATATTGAAGGAGTTATAATTATATGGCATTTGAAAATTTATCCGATAAATTGCAGAATATCTTCAAAGGCTTAAAGGGGAAGGGAAGACTCACCGAAGCTGATGTTAAGGCGGCCTTAAAGGAAGTTAAGATGGCTTTGCTGGAGGCTGACGTTAATTTTAAGGTGGTTAAGAATTTTGTCAATACCGTCCAGGAACGTGCGGTCGGCCAGGATGTTATGAATAGCCTTACCCCGGGACAGATGGTAATCAAGATTGTAAATGAAGAGATGATTAAGCTTCTGGGGGAAGAGACTGTGGAGCTTCAGCTGAAGCCCTCCGGCGATATCACTGTCCTTATGATGTGCGGTCTTCAGGGTGCCGGTAAGACCACGACCGTTGCCAAGCTGGCAGGCAAGCTAAAATCCAAAGGCAGAAAGCCTTTGCTGGTAGCCTGTGACATCTACCGTCCGGCTGCTATCGACCAGCTGCAGATTAACGGAGATAAGCAGGGTGTCGGCGTATTCTCCATGGGAGATAAGCATAAACCCTTGAATATCGCGAAGGCAGCCATGGAGCATGCTGCGAAGAACGGTTATAATGTTGTCATGCTGGATACCGCAGGGCGCCTTCATATTGATGAAGCCATGATGGAGGAACTGCAGGAGATCAAGAATAATATACAGATTCATCAGACTATATTGGTGGTGGATGCCATGACCGGGCAGGATGCGGTGAATGTATCCGAGATGTTTAATGAAAAGCTGGGAATCGACGGCGTTATCCTCACAAAGCTGGACGGCGATACCAGGGGCGGTGCCGCCTTATCCATCCGGGCAGTTACCGGGAGACCGATATTATATGCCGGTATGGGAGAGAAGCTGGCCGATCTGGAGCAGTTCTATCCGGACAGAATGGCTTCCCGCATTCTTGGGATGGGAGATATTCTTACATTAATTGATAAGGCGCAGGCGGATTTCGACGAGAACAAAGCCAGGGAGATGGAGCGTAAGCTTAAGAAGGCGGAGTTTGATTTCAATGATTTCCTGGAGCAGATGCAGCAGGTTAAGAAGATGGGCGGTCTGTCAGATCTTCTGGGCATGATCCCGGGCATGGGAAAGCAGCTGAAAGGTGTGGATATTGATGAGAAAGCGCTGTCCTCTACGGAAGCCATCATCTATTCTATGACTAAGAAGGAACGCTCTAATCCGGATATCTTAAATCCTTCCCGCAAGAAAAGAATTGCTGCCGGAGCCGGAGTCAACATCAGTGAAGTGAATGCTCTTGTGAAGCAGTTTGAACAATCCAAGAAGATGATGAAGCAATTCTCCGGTATGATGGGTAAGGGCGGCAAGCATGGAGGCGGTAAGTTCCGTATGCCCTTCGGCTTCTAGGACACCTCGCAATACGAAACATCGTTCACAGTAATAATGCTATGACCGGCATAACAAAACAGCTGATTATATTCCAATCTATATAATAAGCCTGCAGCACAATAAATTATGTCGTTCAGATAGATTTATCAAAATCCAAGGAGGTGAAATACATGGCAGTAAAGATTAGATTAAAGAGAATGGGACAGAAGAAAGCTCCTTTCTATAGAATCATTGTTTCTGATTCCAGAACACCGAGAGACGGAAGATTCATCGAGGAGATCGGTACTTATGATCCCACTCAGAATCCCAGCGCTTTCAATGTAAATGCAGAAGCAGCAAAGAAGTGGTTAGCAAACGGCGCACAACCGACAGATACCGTTGGTAAGATCTTCAAGAATGCAGGTATTCTTTAATAGCATCGGAATTGGGCTGCCTATGACGGCAGTATGGAGGTAATGTTGAAATGAAGGAATTAGTCGAAGTTATCGCTAAGTCACTCGTGGATCATCCCGATGAGGTTGTAGTTACGGAAAAAGAAACCGATAAGGCAATTGTTGTGGAATTAAAAGTTGCTTCTGAGGATATGGGTAAGGTAATCGGCAAGCAGGGCCGTATCGCCAAATCCATTCGTACCGTAGTAAAAGCAGCCGCAACAAAGGATGACAAAAAGGTCGTAGTTGAGATTCTGCAATAACTGCGGATCTAACTGCAGTCTTTCCCGTGCAGTATCAAGGAAGCTGTCTGTTATGCATTGGCATAGTAGAGCAGCTTCTTTTTGCACATACTCAATTTATACAAATCCAATTTTAATTTCGAATGTAATGACTTTGAATACAGTTTTGCATCCAAGGCATTATTGCAAGAATGGAAAGGCTCAGGTATGAGGATGGACAATTATCTCAGAGTAGGTGTAATCTCCTCCACCCATGGCATCAAAGGTGAAGTAAAGGTATATCCGACCACCGATGATAACAATCGTTTTAAGGAATTAAAGCAGGTAATTCTGGATACCGGCAGGGAACATATTACTCTTGAAATCGAAGGAGTCAAATTCTTCAAACAAATGGTTATCCTTAAGTTCAAGGGGATTGATAATATTAATGACATTGAGAAATACCGCGGCAAGGACCTTCTGGTAACCAGGGAGAATGCAGTTAAACTAGAAGAGGGCGAATATTTCATCTACGACCTGATCAATTCGGAGGTATATACCGATGAGGGCGGGAAGCTCGGATACTTAACGGAGATTTTAACCACCGCTGCGAATGACGTGTATATTGTAAAGATGGAGAATGGAAAAGAAGTCTTAATTCCGTCCATCAGGCAATGTATTCTGGATATTGATGCAGTTAATAAGAAAATACTGGTTCATTTGCTTCCCGGTTTGTTATAGAAGCATGGATTTGTACCAGGAAAGGAGTACGGACGGGTTAAAGTATTTGCCCGCCGGCAATAATTATGAATTTTCACGTGCTGACACTTTTTCCTGAGATGATTATGCAGGGTCTTGGCACCAGCATCACAGGACGAGCCATGGATAAGGGTGTGATCACCGTCAACACCATAAACATCAGGGATTTCAGTGAAGATAAGCATAAGCGGGTAGATGATTATCCTTACGGCGGCGGCGCCGGAATGGTGATCCAGGCAGAGCCGGTCTATAAAGCTTATGGTTATCTTGTTAACCATATAAAAATGTCCGGGGAAGAATCGGCTGCTTTCTGCAAACCCCGGGTGATCTATGTAACGCCCCAGGGAAGTATCTTCAATCAGGATATGGCGAAGGAATTCGCACAGGAGGAGGATCTGATCTTTCTGTGCGGGCATTATGAGGGGATCGACGAACGGGTGCTGGATATGATCGTGACGGATCATATTTCCATTGGCGATTATGTGCTGACCGGCGGTGAATTGCCTGCCATGGTAATGATAGACGCTGTCTCAAGACTTGTCCCGGGAGTATTGAATAACGAGGTTTCAGCGGAATTCGAGTCCCTGCAGGATAACCTGCTGGAATATCCGCAATATACCAGACCGGAGACATTCTTAGGGCAAAAGGTTCCTGAGGTATTAATTTCCGGACACCATGCGAATATTGAAGCCTGGAGAAGAGAACAGTCAATTATCAGAACTTATGAAAGAAGACCGGATCTTCTGGAGAAAGCAAATCTGACCGAGGCGGAGAGAGAATACCTGACCGCCTTAATATTTCGAAAGAATTATGATGTATATTGATAGAAATAGCTTGCATTATGTAATTCTTTATGTTAAAGTAGATTGTTGTGAGATGGGATGGTCCTCTGATGCATGCATAAGCGAACGTGTCAAGAACATCTAAATATGATAGGAGGTCACAAGATGAACGATATTATTAAGAGTATTGAAGCAGCTCAGTTGAAGTCCGGTGTTGCCGCTTTTAACGTAGGTGATACGGTTCAGGTTTACGCAAAGGTAAAGGAAGGTAATCGTGAAAGACTTCAGGTTTTTGAGGGTACCGTGCTTAAGAGACAGAACGGCGGAGCCAGAGAAACCTTTACGGTAAGAAAGACATCCAACGGTATTGGTGTTGAAAAGACCTGGCCGCTTCACAGCCCAAGCATCGATAGAATTGAAGTAGTAAGACGCGGTAAGGTAAGACGTGCCAAGCTCTTCTATTTACGAGAGAGAGTTGGCAAGAAATCTAAGGTTAAAGAGTTAATGAGATAGTTCAGCCAAGGGACAATACCTGCAATATTGTCCCTTTTTTCTTATTATCTATTTGAATGTTTCGGATCAAATGGATATAATTATAGATGATACGGAGCTAAGTTATTGATTTGGTAAGTGCAGATTGGAGTTATTATGCGTAAGAATAGAAGCTTTGATTTTGATGAAGAAAGCAAACGTCCGCTGATTGCGCGAATTCTAATAGAGATATTTATATGGTCTGCCCAGATTGCAGCCGTGATATTCCTGGCCTATTTTATCACGAACTATGCCCTTGAGAGGACTGATATGATCGGAATATCCATGGAAAGCACCCTGCAGCCCGGAGATACTGTAATTATTAATAAATTCTCATACCGGTTCGCTGATCCGAAACGTTTTGATATTATCGTATTCAAGCAAAGCGGTAAAGAACACAGCTTTTACAATATTAAAAGAATCATTGCCCTGCCGGGTGAGAAGCTTCAGGTCAAGGATGGCATAATCTATATCAATGGCGCAGAGGTTAAGGATATCGTGAATGTGGATGTTATGAATAATTACGGTCTGGCTGACGAGGAGATCACCCTGGAGGAAAATGAATATTTTGTATTGGGCGATAATCGTAACAACAGTGAAGACAGCCGGTTTGCCAGTGTCGGAATGATCCGCAGGGACGAGATAATCGGTGAGGCATTTATCCGTATGAACCAGTTTAATTTTGTGAATAAGCTGAATCTGGTAAAAGAAGAACCCGAAGAGGAATAGAATAATTCAGTTATAAGAAATGGAGATTTATAAATGCACTTTCAATGGTATCCCGGTCATATGGCCAAGGCAAAGAAAATAATGCAGGAGGATATGAAGCTGATCGATGTGGTGATTGAACTGGTGGACGCCAGAATTCCATATTCCAGCAAGAATCCGGATATTGACGTATTGGCGGGGAACAAATCCAGAGTAATTCTGTTAAATAAAAGTGATATGGCCGACCAGCGCTATAACAATGCCTGGAAGGCATATTTTGAAAAAGCGGGCTGCTTTGCTGCCCTTGTGAATTCAAAGAGCGGAAACGGTGTGAAGCAGGTCCAGGATATCATTAATAAAGCCTGTGAGGCGAAGATCGAAAGGGACCGCAGGCGGGGAATCCTGAACCGTCCGGTTCGTGCCATGATCGTTGGAATTCCCAATGTGGGAAAATCAACATTTATCAACAGCTTTGTAGGCAGGGCTTCCACCAAGACCGGCAACAGGCCCGGCATTACCAAGGGAAAACAATGGATCCGCCTGAATAAATTCACGGAGCTTCTGGATACGCCGGGTATATTATGGCCCAAGTTCGAGGATCAGTCCGTAGGACTGCGCCTGGCTTTAATCGGCTCCATCAATGATAATATCATCGATACCACCACCTTATCCCTGGAGCTTATTATCATCTTAAGCAGGAATTATCCGCAGGTTCTGGCCAACCGTTACGCAATCGAGCCTTACGGAGCAGTTGGCAGCCTTACGGAGGCACATAAGCTCCTGGAGGCTATCGCAATAAAACGATCCTGCCTGTTAAAAGGCGGTGCTCCGGATGTGGATCGTGCCGCTGCCCTTCTTATTGATGATTTCAGAAGCACGAAGCTGGGTAATATTACTCTGGAGCTGCCCTCCGATAATGATGAAGCTGGATTATAAGGAGAGAAACCTATGTCTACGGAAGAAAACAACAAAGAAGCATTGCCGAAGAAAATCGCACTGATCAAGCTGGAATTCATGCAGGCAAAGGATTTTGACCTTCCTGCATTATTAGAAAAGTACCGTATTGATAACAGAAGCGGTGTGGCTTCCATTTGCAGGCTATACAGCCAAAAATTAAAAGACCTTCAGGAAGAGAAGGAGCGGCTGGCTTCTCTGAGGCGATATGAAAACCAATATAGTGAGTATGAATATATCTGCGGTATTGACGAGGTGGGCAGAGGTCCCTTCGCCGGACCGGTGGTAGCCTGTGCCGTTATCCTGCCCAGGAATTGTGATATCTTATATATCAATGACTCCAAGCAGTTATCCGAGAAGAAGCGGGAAGAGCTTTATGATGAGATTATCTCGAAAGCAGTTACCTATGGAATAGGAAGCGTACCGCCCAATCAGATTGACGAGATGAATATTCTTCAGGCCACCTATGAAGCCATGCGCAAAGCTATCGGCAATCTGTCCGTAAAACCCGATATATTATTAAATGATGCGGTTACCATCCCCGGAGTTGACATTAAGCAGGTCCCCATAATCAAGGGGGATGCCAAGAGCATCTCCATCGCTGCCGCAAGCATTGTGGCCAAGGTTACCAGAGACCGGCTGATGGTCGCCTATGACCAGGTATTCCCGGGATATGATTTTGCGAATAATAAAGGATACGGTTCCGCAAAGCATATCGAGGCGATCAAGAGGCTGGGACTAACACTGATACATAGACGAAGCTTTGTAAAGAACTTTATATAGGAAGCTTATATAGAAAGCCGTAGAATCAAGCTCCATCGTGACGGCTGAGAAATATCAAGCCCCATCGTGATAACTGGGAAATATCAAGCCTTATCGTGATAGCTGAGAAATATCAAGCCCATCGTGGCAGCTGGGAAATAAGAACATACCGAGGATAATATTATGGAGCAGGAAAAAGAAAAAGCATATCAGAATAGTTTGGACCCCGAATTTATGTCCAGGACCGCAGTTGCGCTTTCCTATGAGCCGGAAGCCGGCGCACCGAAGGTTATCGCATCCGGTAAGGGATATCTGGCAGACCGGATCATCCAAAGGGCCAAGGAAACGGATATTCCTGTACACAGGGATGAGCAGCTGGCCGATCGTCTGTCCGGACTGGAAATCGGCGCTATGATTCCGCCCGAGCTTTATGATGTGGTCGCCGAGATCCTTGTATTTGTCGATAGGATGGACCGTATTAAGGAAAAGGTAATGGGGCATGAATAGAAGAGCGGTAGGAACCGCATTCGAACAAATAGCGGCCGATTATCTTAAAAAGAACGGCTATTCTATAATGGAGACGAACTTCCGGTGTAAAACAGGCGAGATTGATATTATCGCCAGGTCGGAGGATTATCTCTGTTTTGTAGAGGTAAAATACCGCTCCCATACGTCCATGGGTTTCCCGGCAGAAGCTATCAACCATAAAAAGATCGGTAAAATAACCCGGACTGCACAATTTTATATGCTGTTACATAAGATACCTCAGGATACTCCCTGCCGCTTTGATGCCGTTGTTATTCTGGAGGATGATATAGCACTGATTAAAAATGCATTTGACGGAGTTTAGGATATCACTGAATTATCAATAGTATATACTTAGTTTATCAATAGTATATACTTAATATTTTTTCCGGAATATCAGGCTGAATAAACTTATTAAATCAACCCAGAAAGGCGTGATCATATGGCATTCGTTAACAGTTCTTCCGCACAGATCGATTTTTCCCTGGAGACTCCCTTTCTTTACTTTCCGGCATTGACTGATATCCCATTTGTTAAGCACGGCTTTTCCACGAAGCTTGGCGGCGTCAGTGAAGGAATGTTTGCTGCCATGAATCTGGGAAGCGAGTCCCTGCCGTATCAGGATTCACCGGCTAATATCCTGGAAAATTACAGGAGGATGGCGTCTGCCATCGGTTTTGACGTAAATACCATCGTCGTATCCCACCAGACCCATACGGCCAATGTCCGTGAAGTAAAGGAAGATGACAGGGGAAAGGGGTTATTTTGTCCAAGGGATTACAGTGATATTGACGGATTGATTACCAACCGGGCAAATCTGACTCTGGTTACCAAGTATGCCGACTGTGTACCGTTATTCTTCGCAGATCCGGTGAAGAAAGCCATCGGCCTGTCCCATGCCGGCTGGCGGGGTACCGTAGCCAGAATCGGAAAAGTAACCGTAGAAGCTCTTCACAATGCTTACGGATGCGACCCTGAGGATATCATAGCAGTGATCGGTCCCTCCATCTGCGCGGACTGCTATGAAATAGGAAGGGAAGTTGCAGAAGAATTCCTACGGGCATTTCCCGGGGGAGTATCTGACGGTGAGGGGACGGATGACCGGGCGGATTATATTGCTGCAGGAGAAGATAATGCTTTCCGGGATATGGATGAACACATCCTAATTCCCAGGGATAACGGCAAATATCTCTGCGATCTCTGGGCTGCAAACCGCAAGATTCTGAGAGAAGCCGGACTTAAGGGTTCGAATATACATACAAGCGGCATCTGTACCTCGTGTAACAGTGAACTGCTATTCTCACACAGAAGAACCGGAGGAAAACGCGGCAGTCTTGCCGCCTTTCTTTCCATTGCTGAATAACTGACGGCATAATTTTATCAACATCCTTCTATCAACATCCGGAGGGATTGTCGGTACAAGCCATTGTTATCTGTAAACAAAATTTTATAAACCGCAGAACCATCCGGAGGCATTAAAATACATCCGGATGTATTTATGAAGACAAAAGTACACATTATAAAAGAAACAGCAAACCGGCAGTATTATTGAAGAAACGGAGCCTGCCCGGAGATCAGCAGGCATCCGTTAAGGGTATCGGTCATGGCTATTCCGGTATAATACTGCCTGAAAAGACACCAATGCCTGCTGCCGTGCAGGACATGGAAAATACTTTACAAACCCATATCCATATTGTACAATCAGATGGAACATCATTCATCGATTCCATCATCGGAGAATAGACTTTTACAGGCGTGTAAAAAGCACCCTGATAAGCTTTTGGAGGTTATTAATGAGCAGACCAATCGTAGCCATCGTCGGCAGACCGAACGTGGGCAAATCAACCTTGTTTAATGCGCTGGCTGGTGAGCGTATATCCATCGTAAAGGATTTCCCGGGCGTCACAAGAGACCGCATCTACGCCGATGTAACCTGGCTGAATTCACAATTTACAATGATAGATACCGGCGGTATCGAACCTGACAGTAAGGATGAGATGCTGTCTTATATGAGAGAACAGGCACAGATCGCCATCGATACGGCAGATGTCATCGTTTTTCTGACGGATGTTAGGCAGGGTCTTGTGGATGCGGATGCGAAGGTAGCAGATATGCTGCGCCGCTCGGCTAAGCCCATCGTGCTGGCAGTGAATAAAGTAGACAGCTTCGAGAAGCTGATGACGGATGTCTATGAATTCTACAATCTTGGCATCGGCGAGCCGTTTCCAATCTCTTCCTCCGGCAAACTGGGCTTCGGGGATCTGCTGGATGAGATAGTGAAACATTTTAAGACAGGTAATACGGAAGAGGCTTCCGATGAACGTCCCAGAATCGCAATCGTCGGAAAACCGAATGTGGGGAAATCCTCTATTGTCAATAAATTAGTAGGTGCCAACCGGGTGATTGTATCCGATATCGCAGGTACTACCCGGGATGCCATCGATACACCCATCCGCCGCAACGGTAAGGATTATATCTTAATCGATACGGCAGGCCTTCGCCGAAAGAGCAAAATCAAGGAGGAACTGGAGCGTTTCTCCATCATCCGTACCGTAGCCGCTGTGGAACGTGCCGATGTGGTCGTATTGGTCATCGACGCGGAGGAAGGTGTGACCGAGCAGGATGCCAAAATCGCAGGTATCGCCCACGACCGCGGCAAAGGGATAATCATTGCCGTGAACAAATGGGATTTAATTGAGAAGAATAACAAGACAGTCAATGAATATACCTCGGATATCAAGGAAATCCTGTCCTTTATGCCATATGCCCAGATCCTGTTTATCTCTGCCGAAACAGGACAGAGACTGCACCGCCTGTTTGAAATAATAGAAGTAGTGATCCAGAATCAAAATCTAAGGATAGCCACCGGTGTACTCAATGAGATCCTGATGGAGGCAGTGACGCTTCAGCAGCCGCCGTCGGATAAGGGAAAACGCCTGAAGCTGTATTATATTACCCAGGTAACTGTCAAACCGCCTACTTTTGTAATTTTTGTAAATGACAAGGAACTGATGCATTATTCGTACACCCGGTATATCGAGAATAAAATCAGAGAAGCCTTCGGCTTTTCGGGAACATCCTTAAAATTTATCATCAGGGAGCGAAAGGAGAACGAAAAGTGATTCTTAAGATCATCATTTGCTTGATTCTCGGATATGCGTTTGGATGCTTTTCAACCGGATATTTCGTAGGCAGATTAAACAAGGTGGACATCCGCAATTATGGCAGCGGCAATGTGGGAACCACCAATGCACTCCGTACCCTTGGAGCCAGGGCAGGAGCAATCACCCTGGTAGGCGACGCTTTAAAAGCCGTAATTCCCATGCTGCTTGTAAGATTCCTCATCTTTCCGGATTATGATTTCGTCCAGTTAATGACTCTCTATGCGGGCTTCGGAGTGGTATTGGGACATAACTATCCGGTATGGCTGAAATTCAAGGGCGGTAAGGGTATCGCCTCCACAGGCGGAGTTATGGCTGCCTTCGATCCCCTGATCATCCCCTTCGGAGCACCGTTATTTATCATCGTGGTAGCGATTACCCGTTATGTGTCCGTCGGTTCCCTGTGCGTGGCAATATTTTTCCCCATCTGGGTCCTGATCAGGAATCCGGGTGATGTACATATGCTGATCCTGTCCATAGTATTCATGCTATTGGCATTTATAAAGCATCGTGCCAACATCAGGCGGCTTATGGACAAAACAGAAAGCAAGATCGGACAGCGGGTTAAAATCGAGAATAAATGATATTGTATCGGAGAGTAAAAGCGAAAGAGAAATCCGTCTTTCCCGCTACTTAGAAATGGAGGAATCTATGTACAATGTAAGCATATTGGGCGCCGGAACCTGGGGCTGTGCATTGGCTGTCGTGCTTGCCGGTAAAGGTCATAAAGTAACCATATGGACCAAGATTGAAGCGGAAGCCAGGATGTTAAATGAGAATCGCAGGAATATGAAGAATCTGCCCGGAGCAGAGCTTTCTGAGGATATTGATATAATTCTTGACCTGGAAGCAGCCTGCAAAGACAAAGATCTTATTGTAATGGCAGTTGCATCACCCTATATAAGATCGACTGCCCATATTGCATGTCCATATATTAAGGATGGCCAGAAGCTGGTCAATGTAGCGAAGGGGATCGAGGACGGCACTCTTCATACCTTATCCGAAGTTATCAGCGAAGAGATCCCCCAGGCAGATGTGGCGGTTCTGTCCGGACCCAGCCATGCGGAGGAGGTAAGCCGCGGTGTGCCGACTACTATTGTCGTAGGGGCAACTACCATGGAGACCGCACATTTTATCCAGGATGTATTCATAACGGATGTATTCCGAGTCTATACCAGTCCCGACATCATCGGTATCGAACTGGGAGGTTCCATGAAGAATGTCATCGCTTTGGCAGCCGGAATCGTGGACGGCCTGGGTTTCGGAGACAATACCAAGGCAGCCCTGATGACCAGAGGAATGGCGGAGATCAGCCGGCTGGGCGTAAAAATGGGCGGTAATATCCAGACATTTTCCGGATTATCCGGATTCGGCGACCTTTTCGTTACCTGCACCAGCAAGCATAGCCGTAACTGGAATGCCGGTTACCTGATGGGACAGGGGAAATCCATGGAAGAGGCTACCAGACTGGTGGGACAGGTAGTGGAAGGCGTGAACTCCGCTAAAGCGGCTCTTGCACTGGCACAGGCGAATGATGTGGAGATGCCCATAGTAGAGCAGATTAACCTGGTACTGTTCGAAGGGAAATCAACGAAGGATGCTTTGAATGATCTGCTGTTAAGGGACAGGAGAAAAGAATATAAATCCCTGGAGTGGGATTAGCCTTATATACGGTAAAAGGGATAGAAGAAATTTTTCTATCCTTTTATTATGAACATGCTGTTCTCATAAAACGGACTGCTATCGTTGAATACTGCATTGTTATGTACTTTATGTACTATATGTACTATATAATTATAGTTGACAATGGGTAGTGAAGTGTTACAATTGGTATATATAGGTAATCAATATGGACAGCACCGACAAAGGCAGACGCAGTGAAAGCCGCGGACGCAAAACCACGGGTCTAAGCCTTACCAGGTATGACAGCCGGGTTACCCAAGTGTTTTTATAAGATCATTATGCCTGCGTCGATCCGTTCTTTATCGGTGCAGTTATTTTTATGCGGCACTATGTATGAAAGAATATAAGAATTGTTAGGAGGAGAATTATTGACAAGATTGCGTAAGATTATCACTATTATTTTTATGTCGTTTGTTTTTTCGGCACTGGTGTTGCCCTCAGGCGTAATACCGTATACGGTGGCTGAAGCTGCGGTTAAGGTTGCTTTGAACAAATCTGCCATATCGGTCTATACCGGCAATACATATACTTTAACCGTATCTGGAACAAAGAATAAGATCAAATGGTCAACCAGCAATAAAGCGGTTGCAACGGTATCCGCTGCCGGTAAGGTTACCGGAATAAAAAAGGGTACCGCAACCATAACGGCTGCAATAGGAACCAAGAAATATACCTGCAAGGTAACGGTAAAGGATTATAGTATCAGCAGCAAGACGCTTACACTATATGAGACCGGGAAGAAAACCCTGAAAATAAACGGCGCTGCCGGTACCGTAACCTGGAAGAGCTCAAATACCAAGGTGGCTTCCGTGAGTAAAACAGGCGCTGTGACGGCCAAATCACAAGGTACGGCCAAGATCACAGGAACATATAACAAGAAGACCTACACCTGTACAGTTACGGTCAAGAACAGAATTCAGGCGGATATTGCCGATTTAACCATATCAGAACAGGCTCAGGTCAAAATAACCGTACATGGCAGGAAGAAGGATGAAACCATCAGCTGCTATGCGGATACTGACGTCATTAAAGTTGAAACCGGCAGCTTCTCCGGTGATTTTGCCCCGCTCACCATAACGCCTCTTAAGGACGGTACCGCTACCATTACCGTATCTACCAATTACAAGAGTAAAGAATTAAAAATTAAAGTGATTGTCAAGGACCGGAAGCTATCCGCAGAAGAGATAGCAAAGCTGTGCGGCGAATCCAGTGTGCAGATCAATACAGCCTCAGCAGCGGGGAGCGTAATCGGTTCCGGCTTCTATATCGCAGAAAATAGGATCGTTACGAATTATCATGTGATAAAAGGCGCCACCTCCATTCAGATCCAACGGTTAAGCGGGGAGACCTATTCCGCAGATTCCATACTTGGATATAGTGAAGAGCTTGATATCGCGGTGCTGGGCGTATCCGTAAAGGGTAAACCCTTACCGGTCAATACGCATAACGTCACTGTCGGCGAAACCGTATATACCATCGGAAGCTCCCAGGGATTAACCGGGACCTTTACTAACGGTATTGTATCAAACGCCTCAAGAAGCTTTGATAATGTGGATTATATCCAGATCAATGCCGCCATTACGAACGGCAACAGCGGCGGTCCGCTGGTAAATGAATACGGCGAAGTTATAGGGATTAACACCATGCAATATATCGACGGACAGAATCTGAATTTTGCCATCAATATTAAACAGCTGGATAAGGTCAGTCTGGACCAGCCGGTCACTGCACTGCAATTTTATCAGGCCAATACCGCCGACCTGATCAACGATACCGGTGAGAGTGATTTTCCGGATAATTTCATAATGGAAGATGATTACCTGAATGATAATATTCTGACTGCGCAGACCGTAACAAGCGGTTCCATGATCGGAGGGTTCATCGTTAATTATGATGTGGACTACTATAAATTAGTCGTAACCTCCACAACCTATATTACCGTTGTCGCCGTAAGCGATGAATCCGGAAAGTACCTTAACTATATGTATATGGGCATTCTGGATTCGAATAATAATATTATTACAACCGCATATTATGATACCTATGAGGGTACCCCCTATATGGGAATGTATCAGTATCTGCAGCCCGGAACCTATTATCTGTGTCTGGTTCCTGATCCGGATGTGTTTTTATTAGCGGATATCCCATATGTTCTCATCATTCAATATTAATGACACTGGAAATAACTCTACTTGGACATTACCGGAGGTTTTATGCTGGAGAGAATTATAAAAATCGTAAAAGAAGCAGGACAAATCATGCTGACTGCGCAGCAGGTCAAGGATGGTGTGGAAAATAAGCAGGGCAGAGCCAATTTTGTTACGGAGTATGATGTCAAGGTACAGGAATTCCTGTTCCGTGAATTGTCTGTGCTTTTGCCCGAAGCTGTCTTTATAGGGGAAGAAGAAGAGGGGAATAAGACGATTAATGACGGCTATTGCTTCATTATCGATCCCATCGACGGCACTACTAATTTTATCTGTGATTATAAGCACAGCTGTATCAGCGTTGGCCTGATGTACCGGCATAAGATGTCGGCCGGAGTGGTTTATGATCCCTACCTTGACGAGACCTTCCATGCAAAGACAGGCGAAGGGGCCTTCCTTAACGGCAGCCGTCTTCAATTAAAGGATCTGCCCTTATCCGATGGAATCGTCGCCATCGGCACCAGTCCGTATTACAGGGAAAAAGCGGACGAGACCTTCCGGATTGCCCGTACTTTATATGACAATGCCCTGGATATCCGAAGATCCGGCGCCGCTGCTCTTGATATCTGTTATGTGGCTGCTGGCCGTACGGTGCTGTTTTATGAGATGCAGCTGTCCCCGTGGGATTTTGCCGCCGCCTCCGTTATCCTTGCGGAAGCAGGGGGCTGCTGCTCCACTATGGAGTATGCTTCTCTTACCTATCATAAGCCGTGCTCCATGATAGCAGCTACTCCCTCCGCTTTGAAGGAATATTTCCAATTATTCGGAACGGATTAACTCATAATATCTTTATGTCTAAATAATAAGTGCTGCTTAATATATTTAAGCAGCACTTATTATTTCAGAGGCGATTATATGGCATATTGCGAGTTAATAGCTTTGATTACTTCCATAGCCTGCGGCATTACAAAATGCTTTTCAGACGATGAGATCGCTCTGCTGGCTGCTTCCTTTACCCAGCTGGGGGATACGCTGGCTACTTATCTGACGCAGGTGCAAATAGCGGGAAAAGCATCCGGTGACAATTAGAAGCTTCGTATTTTGCATGATTTCAGGGATTAATCCGCTTATCATGAAAGTCATAGAATGAAACTGCCCTGCATATCTTTAACTATAACCATAAGGAGGTTGGCATATGTTAGGGCAGTTTGATGTTTATAATGATATTCAGGCTAGGACAGGCGGTGAAATATACATAGGTGTGGTAGGGCCGGTCAGAACAGGTAAGTCTACCTTTATTAAGAGGTTCATGGATCTCTTGGTAATACCCAATATTGAAGATGTCCATAGCAGAGAGAGGGCGATTGATGAATTGCCCCAAGCAGCGGCAGGCAGAACGATTATGACTACCGAGCCGAAATTTATACCGAAGGAAGCTGCCGAAATCGCATTTAATGATGAAACCAAGGTGAAAATCCGTTTGATTGACTGTGTTGGATATATGGTAGACGGCGCTGCCGGTCATGTAGAAAACCAGCATGAGCGAATGGTTCGGACTCCGTGGTTTGATTACGAGGTACCGTTCACCCAGGCGGCTGAGATCGGTACGAGAAAGGTTATCAATGATCATTCTACCATCGGTATCGTAGTAACCACCGATGGCAGTTTTGGCGAACTCCCGAGAACCGGCTACCGGGCTCCGGAGGAAAGAACCATTGCCGAACTGAAGCATCTTGGCAAGCCGTTTATCGTATTGCTGAATACCAGCAAGCCATATTCCAATGATACTTTAAAAATAGCCGAGGATATGTCGGCTGAATACGAGGTCCCGGTACTGCCGGTGAATGCGGAGCAGCTGAAGAAGGAAGATATCACAAGGATTATGGAGAATGTCCTGTCCGTATTCCCGGTTACCGAACTGGATTTCTATATGCCGAAATGGGCCGAGATGCTTCCGAATGACCACTGGCTGAAGCAGGATCTGCTAAATTCGGTGAAAGAGCTGTTCCTGAATGTGTCCCAGGTGAAGGATGCCAATCCCTCTAACTTTGAAACAGACAGCAAATATGTAAAACGGTTCAAGGTAGATAATGTCAATATGCAGGACGGAACCGTCAGTGTGAATGTTGATTTTGACGACATGTATTATTATAAGATCCTCAGTGACTTGATCGGTGTTCCCATCAGCGGTGAATATCAGCTGATCTCGACCTTAAGGGAAATGGCGACAAAGAAGAGTGAATACGAAAAGGTTTCCCATGCCGCCGACCAGGTCCGTTCGAAGGGCTACGGCATTGTATCCCCGCTTCAGAACGAGATCTCCATCGAGGAGCCTGAGATTATGCGCCACGGCAACAAATACGGTGTAAAGATTAAAGCTACCGCACCTTCCATCCATATGATCAAGGCGGATATCATGACCGAAGTTGCTCCGGTGGTGGGAACCGAGGAGCAGGCCAAGGACCTGATTAATTATATCAACACCAATGCCAAGGATAATCCGGACGGTATCTGGGATACCAATATCTTCGGCAAATCCATCCGCCAGCTGATTGATGACGGGATCAATTCCAAGATCAATAAATTGACGGACGACAGCCAGCTAAAGCTTCAGGAAACCATGCAGAAGATAATCAACGACAGCAACGGCGGGCTCATATGTATTATAATTTAACCCAAAAACCATATAAGCTGCCCAGTGTGCGTACAGGTACACCGGGGCAGCTTTTTTTATCTCATTGCAAACCGCTCGGACGTCAGGCACAGTATAGTTTATTCGCTGATTAAACTTCTATAAAATCTGTTATTAATACATGTCGAATCCAACCTCCTGATTGTATACTTTGAATGAAATCGATAGAGAAATGAGCAGAAAACACAGCATTTTTAACGGCATCGGAGTGGTATCCCTTTCGGGATCATCAAAAGGAATTATATTAGTTCTTTGTTTTCCTCATTCTTTATTGCTTTTAAACAAAATATAAGGAGGAGAAAGGTTTATGAAGCGTATGAAAAAAGCAATAGCAATTCTATGTGCTATTGCACTGGTTTTCACCATGCAGGGCGGTTACAGAGCAGTATTTGCTGATGAAACACCTGTTGGCGGCACAATACCCTTTGATGGAAGCGGCCATTACACGGATGAGCTGGCAGACTTCAGCCATGTACATTCCTACGGCAATGTATCCGCTGTCTCGGGAAGCGCAATTACTTATGCCGGGGATAATAACGGTATAAAGAAAGCTCCTGATGTTGATGAAGGCTTCCTGGTCTATGATGCGGGTGAGGGTAAGAGCTTTCACAAGGTATCTGTCTACACCAGCAAATTGCTGCAAAGCTGGGATTACGCTCCCGCGTATATATCAGATTACATCGAGGTATATCAAGGTGTTGATAATGCGGGCAGCATCGGGGCGGGACAAAAGCTTGATCTGGACAGGGAGATAACCGGTGATGGAGCGAAGATAACCTTCAGCGACGGTTACAGAGCAGAGAAATTTATTGCCTGGGAGATACCGGCAGGGATCAGATATCTGGTAATTAAGATCAATAAGGTTATGAACAGCGATAATAACGCAGAGCTTCCACTTGAGGTTACGAAAATTGAATTTGAAGAGAAAACGGAAGCTTCCGTTACGTTGACGGAAAGTCTGACAGATGATTTTGATTATCCCTATACCATAGATCCCGGGGATTCTAATGCAGGTCTTGTAGAGGACTTTATAACTGCCGTCCATGCTGTTAAGGGTGTTGAACGTTATACGGATCAATATGCTTACTGGCAGCTTATGAATGACAGCTCCCTTCTCTATGCGAAGTCTGGAG
>JAFADH010000059.1 GCA_023424995.1 Bacillota bacterium
AGCCTGAACAGACCTTAAAGTGGCTTGGAAAGCATTGTGTTCATGTTCATGTAAAGGACGGTACCCCGCCTCAGGACCCTTTAGAGCATGACTGGAGATATACATTTATTGGAGACGGTGATGTGCCTATTAAAAAAATCGTGGGGCTTTTACTTCAGCAGGGGTATAAGGGGTATTTTTCTATTGAGTGGGAAACAGCATGGAGAGAAGAACTGCAGGTTCCCGGTTCGGAAGCGGAGGAAATACTGCCTTCGTATGCGGAATACATGAGAAACAATGCGGCAATAAGGGATTGCAGGTGATGAAAGGAGAGGGGTAAGATGAAAACATTGATTACAGTATACGACAGTGATTTAAAAAGAATGGTTTTTCAGCACGGTGCCATTGAAAGCCTAAAAGAATTTTCCGAAGTTGATTTTGTTGAGGAAGGAAAATATTTTTCAAGTGAGGACCTTGAAAGGGTGATCGGTGATTATGATGCCTGTATTACCGGCTGGGGATCGGCAAAGATCACGGAGGAGGTCCTGAAGAAGGCAGTCCGGCTGAAATTTGTAGGGCATACGGCAGGTACGGTTGTACCCATTGTAGAGAAAGGGATATTCGATAGAGACATAACAGTTGTGAATGCAAATTCAGCTCTTGCCATGTCTACAGCTGAGGCGGCGATGGCTTTCATTATGGCAGGTGCATGGAATCTGCATGGATATAATACAGGGCTTAAAAACGGACAATGGTCAAAAAATAACTGTGAGACAATCTTAGGGGTTGGTCATCAGACGGTTGGCATCATTGGTTACGGTGATATTTCACGTGAGGTAATACGTCTTCTAAAGCCCTTTAACGTCAGGATTTTATTATATTCCCATTATTGCCCGAGAGAGGAGGCAGAGCATCTGGGTGTAGAGTTATGCAGCCTGGAGGAGCTGTTAAGAAGAAGCAGGATTATCTCTTTGCATAATACGCTCACTCCTATGTCTGAGGGAATGATCGGAAAGAAAGAGTTGGCTCTCATCCGGGATGGTTCACTGATTGTTAATACGGCCAGAGGTCCTATTGTCAACAGCGATGCCTTGCTCGATGAAGTGAGAACCGAAAGACTCTTTGCGGCACTGGATGTCTATGATAATGAACCTATGGATAAGGAGCATGAATTATTAAAGCTTTCTAATGTCTTCTGTCTTCCTCATATCGGCGGTTATTCAAACTACTGGAAGACCAGACTTGGCAAGACTGTAATCGATGATATGGAGCGGTGGGTAAAAGGGGAAGAATTGCAGGGGCAGATTACTCTGGATAAATTTAAAAGATTAACGCCGAGATAAGAGTATGGAGGGAGTAATGTGCCGCACTTAATTTTCATTCCTGTTACCTATTGAATCGATCTTTACACAGCGGGCCTGCATCCGGATGAGATGCAAGCCCGCTTTTCGTTTATCTGATTTTTATATCCATTGCCGGCAGGACTATTCCCGATCGGTTCAGTTTATGAAGCGCCATATGTATGATTCCATACGCCCCGGTTAATAATACATAGGTGAAGCATAACTCAAACGAAGCGAATGCTGATCTGAACTTTTAAAGTGATACTTAATACGGGAGCTGATGCTATGGAGAGCTACAGGTTAGGAATTGATATTGGTTCCACCACAGTGAAATTAGCTGTGCTGGGTAGAAGCAATGATATAATTTACAGCGATTATAAAAGACATTATTCAGATATAAAGAGTACGGTAATCACACTGATAAAGGACTGCTATCAGAACCTGGGTGATGTGGCGTTGAAGCTCAGCATCACCGGTTCGGGAGGTCTGTCCGTATCCAGATGGATGAATATCAGCTTTATTCAGGAGGTCATCGCCTGCCAGCAGGCAGTGGAAGCCTTTATTCCCCAGACGGACGTGGTGATCGAGCTTGGCGGTGAGGATGCTAAGATAACCTATTTCCGTGGAGGCATGGACCAGCGGATGAACGGAAGCTGCGCCGGAGGGACGGGGGCATTTATTGATCAGATGGCGGTTCTTCTGGATACTGATGCGGCGGGGCTGAATGAATATGCCAAGGGGCATCAGGTAATCTATCCCATAGCCTCACGCTGCGGAGTATTTGCCAAGACGGATGTACAGCCCCTGATCAATGACGGTGCCAGGAAGGAGGATATAGCCGCATCCATATTACAGGCGGTGGTGAATCAGACCATAGCAGGATTAGCCTGCGGAAGGCCCATTCGAGGCAGGGTAGCCTTTCTGGGCGGACCGCTTTATTATCTGTCGGAGCTTCGCAAGCGTTTCTGTGAAAGCCTGAAGCTGACTGGGGAGAATGCCATAGCACCGAAGAATTCCCAGCTGTTTGCAGCCATAGGAGCAGCATTATATGCCGGTAAGGGCAAGTCAATCGAATTAAAAGACCTGACAGCGAGGGCAGAACAGATCTCAGAGTACAAGGAAGAGGCTGTTAAGCGGCTGGAGCCGCTATTTGCAAATGAAAAAGAATATGAATGCTTCGCAGCACGCCATGCCCGGGCCAGAGTACAGCGGGGGGAATTATCCGCTTATCATGGCAATGTATACTTAGGAATCGATGCCGGTTCCACCACCACCAAGGCGGTACTCATCGGTGAACAGGGGGAGCTTCTGTATTCACATTATTGCAATAACGAAGGCGAACCGCTTATTAAGCTGATAGCAGTTATGAAGGATCTATACAAGAGACTGCCGGAGAGCGCCAATCTCTGCAAATGCACGGTTACAGGATATGGCGAGGCTCTGATGAAGGCAGCCCTGCATGCGGATATCGGAGAGATCGAAACCATTGCACATTATAAGGCAGCGGAGTGTTTCCTGCCGGGGGTGGACTTCATTCTGGATATCGGCGGCCAGGATATGAAATGCCTTCGCATTAAGAACGGGGTCATTGACAGCATACTCCTGAATGAAGCCTGCTCCTCCGGCTGCGGTTCATTTCTTGAAGGCTTTGCAAAATCCTTGAATCTGACCGTGGAGGCCTTTGCAAATGAGGCGTTATACGCCGGGGCACCCATGGATCTGGGAACTAAATGTACGGTCTTTATGAATTCCAAGGTAAAGCAGGCACAGAAGGAGGGAGCGGGAATTGGAGATATATCCGCGGGGTTATCCTATTCTATTATCAAGAATGCCCTGTATAAGGTAATTAAGCTCAGAGATGCGAAGGAGCTGGGGACTAAGGTCATCGTTCAGGGCGGAACCTTTTATAATGATGCGGTGCTGAGGTGTTTTGAACAGATTACCGGAAAAGAAGCGGTGAGACCGGAGATTGCAGGGCTTATGGGAGCTTACGGTGCGGCTTTGATTGCAAGGGAACGGGCTGTGGCGGAACAACCGGGCGATACTATAAACAGAGCCGGAGCTGATGAAAAAGTATGCGGTGATATAACCGCTGCAGCTGAGGGAAAAGACATTACTGACAGTACTGACAGTTCAAAATATCAAATACCGGACAGTATGGACGGAAACAGTATACCTGATCGTACCGGCAGAATGAAAAAATATAATCGGTCTACGTTACTGACACCGGATGAATTAGCTGATTTTTCCATGAAGGCTGCGAATCGGCGTTGTAACGGCTGCGGGAATCAATGTCTCTTGACCATTAATAAATTCTCTGACGGAGGGACGTTTGTTGCCGGGAATCGTTGTGAGCGGGGAGCGGGAGCAGAGACCGAATCAAAAGTATACAATAGAACGGTTCCCCGGGCTGGTGCAGATGCAGCAAGCAGTAAAGGCATGGATCATCCTGCGGTAATAAAACCGCCGAATCTGTATCACTATAAATATATGAGAACCTTTAAATATGAACCTCTTCCAATAGAGAAAGCGAAGCGCGGATGCATCGGAATTCCCAGAGTCCTTAACATGTATGAGAATTATCCCTTTTGGTTCACGCTGCTTACTTCATTGGGCTTTCGGGTCATCCTGTCATCGCCGTCCGGAAAGAGGATCTATGAAAAGGGTTTGGAGACCATCCCCTCCGAATCAGCCTGCTATCCGGCAAAGCTGGCGCATGGACATGTGATGGATCTGATCGGACAGGGAGTTGCTGCAATTTTCTATCCTTCCATTGTGTATGAGAAGAAAGAATTCGAGGAAGCCTCCAATCATTATAACTGTCCTATGGTGATTTCCTATCCGGAGGTTATTAAGAATAATGTGGATGATCTGCGAAGGTATCAGGTTAAATTCATTGCGCCCTTCCTGTCGCTGGATAACATGAAAGTATTAGCCGGGAGGCTCGCCGATGAATTCAAGGATTACAGAATTACGGATGAGGAAATAAGGCATGCCGTGCATCTGGCCTGCATAGAGCGTGAACGATACAGGAAGGATATCCGCCAGAAGGGAGAAGAAGCGCTGGAGTATCTCAGGATGAATGACAAGAGAGGGATCGTACTCTGCGGTAAGCCTTATCACGTGGATCCGGAGATTAACCACGGAATTGCGGAACTCATCACGTCTTACGGACTGGCGGTATTAACAGAAGACAGTATCTCCCATCTGTCCGGATTAAGGCAGAGATTACGCGTGGTAGATCAGTGGGTATATAATTCCAGACTCTACCGGGCAGCCAGTCTCGTGGCGGCAGAGCCGAGGCTTGATCTGATACAATTAAACTCCTTCGGATGCGGACTGGATGCGGTGACTTCAGAGCAGATAGCCGAGATACTTGCCCTGGGCGGGAAACTGTATACCACACTGAAGATTGACGAGGGCAATAATCTGGGAGCTGCCAAGATAAGGATTCGTTCCCTGATTGCAGCTATGAGGGAAAGAGAGAAGAATGCCGGGAGGGCACTGTCAGAAGAGGCGTATCATCCAACAGAGGATCTAAAGAACAGAGAAGCTTCTTCGGATTACAGCAGACCCGTATTTGACAAGAAAATGAAGCAGACCCACACCATACTGGCGCCCCAGATGGCACCTATCCATTTTGAATTGATCAGAGAGGCTGCCGGAAGCTGCGGCTATCAGATGGCGGTCCTGCCAGCTTATGACCGGTCTGCCATTGACGAGGGATTAAAATATGTGAATAATGACGCCTGCTTTCCTGCCATACTTATGGTCGGACAGGTTGTTAAAGCACTTAAGTCGGGGCAGTATGATACCGGACATACTTCGGTAATCATCACCCAGAGCGGCGGCGGCTGCAGGGCTACCAATTATATGGCATTACTGAGGCTTGGCCTACAGCAGGCCGGGTTCCCGGAGGTTCCGGTTATCTCCCTGAACACAGCCGGTCTGGAGAAGCAGCCCGGATTTCGTATTAGTTTAAAGCTGGTAAACCGCTGTATTATGGCTCTGGTATACGGAGATCTGTTCATGCGGCTTTTGTACCGGACGAGACCCTACGAATATTTCCCCGGCTCCGCACAGCTGCTGCATGAGATGTGGATGGAAAAGGCCAAGGAGAATATCCGATATGGAGGCATGGGACTGTTCCACCGCAACATCAGGGAGATCATCCGTGATTTTGACCGCCTGGAATTACGGGATGTGAAGAAGCCCAGGGTCGGGGTCGTAGGTGAGATATTAGTCAAGTATCATCCCACAGCCAATAATGATATCGTCACGATTATAGAACAGGGAGGAGCGGAGGCAGTTGTACCTGATCTTATGGATTATTTCTTATATTCTGCTTATAATTCACGGTTCCGATTTAAATATCTTGCCGGGAAGAAATTAGATATGTACAAGGGTAAAATTGCAGGCCGGTATATCATGAGATACCGGGGGATCATGAAGCATGAGCTTAAGCGGAGCAGACGGTTCATACCGCCGTCCTCCATTGAGGAATTAGCGCATATGGCATCCGGGATCCTTTCTCTGGGAAACCAGACCGGGGAAGGCTGGCTGGTTACGGCGGAGATGGCAGAGTTCATCGAGCAGGGCACTAATAACATCATCTGTGTCCAGCCTCTGGCCTGCCTGCCGAATCATGTAACCGGCAAGGGAATGATTAAGCCCCTGAAGGAGAGATATCCCAATGCAAATATCATGCCCATTGATTACGACCCGGGTCTGTCCAGTGTAAATCAGCTGAACCGGATTAAACTTCTATTATCGGTAGCGATGAAGGAAAAGTAGAAGAGATATGTGATTTAATCGATAGGATTGTTGATATAAGTAATCAAAGAGTGCTGCATTTCCGGGAATTATAATTAAAAATGAATTGCATCTGTTCTTTTCTCCGGTATTTTACTATAATGATTAGCAGAGAGAGGATATTGCAATTCATTTTTAATATGTTTCTAAAAGTATATTAAGGATATAAAAAGTACAATCGCAGCGTTAAGGTGTAATATAACAGTAATAATAAATTTGTTATTATTGCAGGGGGAGTGATATTATATGAAACGATTCAGGAATGTTAATATTAGAATAATAATTTTAGTGTTATTAATTTGGGGTTTGGCCGGATGTAAAAAGACGGAAGAGATGCCGTCCGATAATGAGGCCTCCATGGCGGAAGACGTATCATTGGAGACTTTAAGTGAAACCCTGGCACTACAGATGGCGGAGGGAGATTTCGATGAAACTTACAGGAGATGTTCCGCTGCCGTAAAGCTTCAATTGACAAAGAATGCATTGAAGCAGGCCTGGGATGTTACGGTGAATGGAATGGGCGGGTACATAGATATATATGAGATCCTGCAAAAGGAAGCCGAAGGATATCAGATTGTGGAGGTTATCCTCCGGTATGAGAATAATGGATTAAAGGTATCATTTACCTATAATGACAGCGGAAAGATCGACGGACTATGGATTAATTATTCTCCGGTTGAGGCGGAGGCTGTCAGCACGGAGGAGTATGAAGAGATTAAGATAACCTTTGGAGAAGGCGAACATCCGGTAACAGGGATCCTGACGCTTCCCAAGGGGACCGCAGACCCTCCGGCAGTGATTTTAGTTCCCGGCTCCGGCAGCCATGATGCAGACGAAACTGTCGGTGCCAATAAGCCCTTCCGGGATATTGCCCGGGGACTGGCAGAGCTGGGAGTAGCCTCCCTGCGGTATAATGAACGTATCTTTTTGTATCCGGAACTGGCTGAAGCTGATATAACGATCCATACGGATTCCTTATGGGACGCCGCGGATGCTGTCAGTTATGCCTTGAACTGCGATCGGATCGATACGGATAATATATTTGTAATAGGGCATAGTCTTGGGGGAATGATGGCTCCTAAATTAGCTTATGATCATTCTGAGATAGCCGGTATCATACTGCTTGCCGGAAGTCCGAGAAAGCTGGAAGATATCATATACGACCAGACTCTGGATGCGGTAGAAAATGCGGCAGGCATCACAGAGGAACAGGCCGCGGAGGCCTTAAAAGAAACAGAGGAAGGGATGCTGCAGATACGGAGCCTTACGGAGGACAGCGGGGACATCATCCTGGGAATGCCTGCTTCCTATTGGTATAGCTTGAATCAGATTGATACTGCTTCCATTGCCGGTGAATTGACGATACCCGTCTATATCGCACAGGGCTCAGAGGACTGGCAGGTCTATCCGGATAAGGATTTTAAACAATGGCAGCAGCAGCTTGCCGGTAAGGAGAATGTGACCTTTAAGCTGTATGATAATTTAAATCATCTATTCATGAGTTCTAACGGAAAAAGAGATATAACCGAATATAATATACCCGGTTCGGTGGATCAGGCTGTGATTGATGATATCGCTGCGTGGATAGAAAAGAACCGTTAGATGGAGTGGATTTTCAACGGAGGTTCCATTCTTATTCTGGAATACGGCCATGAAGCTATGATCTGCATAATAAAGCAAATGCATAATATATCAAATAAATTATGGCGCCGGTTAGAATAAGGTTGAATATTAAACTTATGGAATGCACTCATAATATGAATTATTAAGGAGGAATTATTGATGGACAAATGGGAATATAAAACAGTCAAAGTATTAGCAAAAGGACTGATGGGCGGAGTCGTTGATAACAATGAATTTACGGAGAGGCTTAACCGGCTCGGCGAACAGGGCTGGGAGCTGGTATCCTGCTTTACTACAAACCAGTCTTATGGAAGCAGCAGAGAAGTAACAGCTGTTATGAAGAGAAGATGTTAATACTGAAACCATAAGCTTTGTATATCACAGCAAAATATGGATCCTGCATGTGTCCTCATGTGCGGCTGGCCCGCATGCACAAATTGAACATGTAAATTATGATTATAATTCACACCATGGCAGAAAGAAAAAAATAATAGACAGGTTTATAATCTTGACTCTGAAAATTATGAGTGCTAGAATAGAGGATGCGTGTAAGTGTTTTCATTGTAAAGTGCCATACAAAGAAGTTGGCATAATTTGATGAAAGCCCGGAGGTGCAGTCTTGAGAAAAGTATTTCATTATTTAAAACCATACAGTATCCGGATGGCTTTCGGATTATCAATAAAAATATTAGGAACCTTTATGGATCTGGGATTACCGTGGGTATTGGCATATATCCTCGATGATGTAATTCCGCTTCAGAAGGTTTCTTTAATTTTGTGGTGGGGAGTGGCCATGATAGCGCTTTCCGTCGGTGCTAGAACCTTTAATATCATAGCAAACCGCATGGCAGCCAGAGTCGCAAGAAATACTACCGAGAACCTGCGGCATGATCTGTTTGAAAAAATTCTTGGTTTATCCGGCACACAGATTGATTATTTTACAGTCCCTTCTCTGGAAGCCCGAATGACTTCAGATACTTATAATATACATAGCATGATCGGTATGATGCAGCGTATGGGAGTACGCGCACCCATTATTCTTATCGGCGGCATTATCATTACAAGTACCCTTGAACCGGTGCTTACCTTAGTACTTGCAGGTGTTCTTCCGTTTCTGGCTTTTATCGTATATCTGGTATCCAAAAAAGGCATTCCCCTATATGTCGATATGCAAAGGTCTGTTGATAAGATGGTCCGGGTAGTCCGTGAGAATATCACGGGTATCCGCATCATTAAAGCGCTGTCCAAAACCTGGTCGGAGAAAGAACGGTTCGCCGAGGTGAACGGTGAGGTTGTAGACAAGGAATTAAAAGCCGGAACTACCATGGCGGTTACCAACCCGCTGATGAATATGCTGTTGAATCTCGGTCTTACCCTGGTGGTTGTGGCAGGTGCCTTCCGGGTAAATGCGGGAGCCTCGGAGCCGGGAAAGATCGTTGCTTTCCTTTCTTACTTTACAATTATGCTTCAGGCGGTAATGGCAATCACAAGAATATTCGTAATGTATTCCAAAGCAAGCGCTTCCGCAGGACGTATCGCTGAAGTGCTTGATGTGAAGGAGGACCTGTCGGTACTCCCTTTAGAAGCTTATACTGCTGCTGCCGGTATGAATACTGCCGATATGGATGATAAGCCTGAAACTCCGGCAGAATCTCAGGAGCATATCGCTTTTCATCATGTTAACTTTTCCTATACCCAGGAGCCCTGTGTATCCGATATTGATTTTACAGTCAAACGCGGCGGAAGCCTTGGCATCATCGGCTCCACCGGCTCCGGCAAGACGACCCTGATCAACCTTCTGATGAGGTTTTATGATGTTACGGACGGCAGTATTACCATATGCGGCAGGGATATCCGTACCTTTGATAAGCAGGAGCTTCGCCGAAGGTTCGGAGTGGTATTTCAAAATGATGTTCTCTTTGCTGATACGGTGTCCGAGAATATCAGGCTGGGCAGGGAGATGTCCGAGGACAGGGTATGGGAGGCTGCCGAGCATGCCCAGGCTGCCGTCTTCCTTCAGGAGCTCGTCCGGAAGCTGGATTTTAAGCTTGCCATCAAGGGCAGCAATCTAAGCGGAGGGCAGAAGCAAAGATTACTGGTCGCACGGGCTCTTGCCGGAAGGCCTGAGATTTTGATTCTGGACGACTCCTCCAGTGCGCTGGATTATAAGACGGATTCCCTGCTTCGTAAGGCGATCCGTGAGAATTATGAAGATACGACAACGATTGTCATCGCCCAGAGAATCAGCTCCGTTATGAAGCTGGATCATATTCTTGTTCTTGAGGACGGCCAGGTGGCAGGTTATGGGACTCATGAAGAATTATTAGAGACCAGTGAGGTCTACCGGGAGATATATCAGTCACAGATGTAAAACGCATTTTAATCATAGAGAGAAGGATTGGTTATGGCAAAACCGGAGCAGAGTAAAATAAGTGATAAATCAGAAAAGCCCAGAGATACGAAGTATGTGATAACCCGCCTGTGGGGATATGTCTATCGTCATAAATGGATGCTCTTACTGGCAATCCTGCTAACGGTAGCCAGCAATCTGTTTGCCTTGATCGGACCTATGCTGTCCGGATATGCAATCGATGCGATCCAGCCGGGGAAAGGCCTGGTGGCCTTTCAGAAGGTATTCTACTATGCGGTTTTAATGGTAATCTTTTATATTATCTCATCGATTTTATCTTACATATTATCCGTATTAATGATCCGCTTGACCCAGAGGATCGTTCGCCAGATGAGGGAGGATGTATTTACAAAGCTGGTGGACCTGCCTGTGGGGTATTTTGACCGTAATCAGGCCGGCGATATCGTCAGCCGGATTTCGTATGATATTGATGTTATAAATACCTCCCTGTCTGCGGATACGGTCCAGATATTTGCCAGTATAATCGCTATCATCGGGTCCTTAATCATGATGATCATCATATCACCCCGGCTTGTGCTGGTTATGCTGGTAACCATACCGCTTTCCATATTCTACACCCGTTATATGGCGCAGAAGGTACGTCCGCTGTTTCGGAAGCGTTCCGCTAAATTAGGTGAATTGAATGGCTTTGTGGAAGAGATGGTATCCGGTCAGAAAACCATTAAAGCATATGCGGCGGAGGATACTATCATGGTCCGGTTTGACCATTTGAATGAGGAGACCGTACAGGCATACTATAATGCGGAATATTACGGCAGCATGACCGGTCCTACGGTTAACTTTATTAATAATCTGTCCCTTTCCCTGATCACGGTATTCGGAGCGATCCTTTATCTTAACGGGCAGATGTCCCTTGGCAATATCTCCTCCTTCGTGCAATACAGCCGTAAGTTCTCCGGACCGATCAACGAGGCGGCTAATATTATCAGTGAGCTTCAGTCTGCGGCCGCAGCTGCGGAGCGTGTATTTAAACTCATTGATGAGACACCGGAGAAGGAGGATAAGGAAGAGGCATACGAACTGTCGGAGGTTACCGGAGATGTGACCCTGGAAGGGGCTTCCTTCGGATATCTTCCTGAGAAGATGATTATTAAAAAGCTGTTCCTTCATGCAAAGCCCGGAAGCCTGACAGCCATCGTAGGTCCCACCGGAGCCGGAAAGACAACGATTATCAATCTGCTGATGCGCTTTTATGATGTGTGGGAGGGAGGTATCTTTGTAGACGGCAGCGAAACCAGGGATCTGACACGCAAGAGCCTCCGCAAGGCATTTACCATGGTGCTGCAGGATACCTGGATGTTCCAGGGAACGATATATGAAAATATCGCTTACGGGAAGGAGGATGCTGCCATGGACGAGGTGGTGGCGGCTGCCAAGATGGCAGGCATTCACTCCTTTATTAAACGGATGCCGGAAGGCTACAATACAATTGTAAATGAGGACGGTATGAACATATCAAAGGGTCAGAAGCAGCTTCTGACCATCGCCAGAGCCATGCTGCTGGATGCCAAGATGCTGATCCTTGATGAAGCAACCTCCAATGTTGATACCAGAACGGAGATTAAGATTCAAAAAGCCATGCGCAAGCTGATGGAGCAGAAGACCTGTTTTGTGATCGCCCACCGGTTATCTACCATCCAGGGTGCGGATAATATTCTGGTGGTGGATCAGGGGAATGTGGTGGAGCAGGGAACTCACCAAGAGCTTATGGAGAAGCGGGGGTTTTATTACAGATTGTATAATTCCCAATTTGAATGATACTGTTATATAAATTATGTTTTTATTCTTCATAGCTTAGTTTTCTTTTCCTTCATTATCCTCAGGCAAGTGCCTGCCATACTTTAATCTTATGAGCATATAAGCGCCGGTGACCGCGCCGCAGATCCCGCCCATTCTTCCGATGCCTGCCCCGAAGGGACAGGCTATCTTTAGTGCATAATCCCTGTCAGGACCCAGCTGCTCACTGTAGGCTCAAAATACCGCCTGGGAGCAGTTGTATCCATTATGAAAGCAATGTACTGCCTGTTCTGTTCGGTTCATCTTATCTCCTCCGACACCTCTGATTTTTTTGTGATACATATTTTACCATAACCATATCAGATAAGCTGATAATCGAAGCACTATATGCGGGTTACATAGCAGGATTATACTATTTATAATTAAAGATGCCATTTAAAATTATAGAATGTGAAGCAGCATAATACCAATTTAAATTAAAGCTTCTATAAAATTTGCCGGAGGAGTGATATAAAAATGGAAAATTCCAATATGAATATTTGGCGTGATAATGTGGTTGCTTGTGCGTTCGCTTATGCAAACCATAAATGGGTGCCTTCCGGACATAATCTTTTACATGGAGAGGA
>JAFADH010000064.1 GCA_023424995.1 Bacillota bacterium
CTGCCGGATACGGAATCCACGTAGTATGTATTACCTGCTGCCGCTGCGGTTACTGGAAATGACGCAAGAACAAGGCATAAGATAATTACTGCTGTCAGGATTCGAGATGAAACTCTTTCTCTTAACATAATTTACCTCCTCTTAATATGAATTGCTTTTATTAAACCCCCGACACACTTTGCATTACCCCAAATAAAGCAAAGTATCTGATATAGCTTTCATCAGCCGGAGGAATTAATCCTTATTCGATCTTTAATTTTTTATATATACTCTGATCTATAACAACATTGGCTTCTTTTACCAACGCATCAATATATTCGCTATATTTTTGATCCTTTAATACTTCTATAATTGAGTCCTTAGCCTCCTCCGGAGTGTAGAATCCTTCCTCTGTCCTCTCCGTACATTTAATCACATAATAAGTATGATCCAGTTCAAATACATCGCTTATTTGATCCGGCTGTAATTCCAGAGCTTTCCCGGTAAACTCATAAGTTGCCGGTCTGTAATCATTGCGTTGGGATTTGAAATCAAATACCTGCTCGCTGAATTCTATTTGAATTGATGCATCCTTACTGTAATATGAAGATAAGTCATCGAATTCTTCACCATCTGTAAATCTTCTGTGAATTTCATCAGCCTTTTCCTTTGCTGTTACTTTACTTTTATCATCTGAGTACTTAACAGCTATTTTTTCAATGACAGTTATCGCTGTTTTTGTATAATTGCCGCTTTGTTTACCTTCTTCATAATATTTCAAGATATCATCCTCGGAACATATGAGCTTTCCATCAATTTTTTGCCTTAACTCATTAACCATATTCATAAATAAAAGCTTGAAATATACATCTTCTGTATACTGTTCAGGCCCGTAGATAATTTGGTTTTTCTCTAACGCAATTTTCCGTCGTTCATTTTCCTCATATAGATCCTTCAGATATTTGCCGTAGCTAATATCTTCAATTAGTCCTTCTTCTTTTGCGAGAATCTGCTGAACCTTGATGGTAATGCACTCCTCCAGTGCTGTTTTTTTTAACATCTCTGCGGGGACTTCTCCTTCAAAGCGGGTCTCCCAGAAGTCAACATCCGGTATCACACCATACTTTTTATAGAAGTAATCTAATATCTCTGCCCTATGGGAAGAAAGTCCGGGCATAATTTCTTCTACAGTAATCACTTCACCGTTAACACTAGCTACAGAGCTGGTTTTCCACCTTTTTTCATGAATAAGATTTTCGATTATAAACCCTGTAATTAAAATTAACATTATAGTTATTGATATCACGAATAGTTTCTTAACAAATTTGTTCATAATTAACCCCCTGCATCCTCCATATAACAACTTCAATATAGCAGAACGCAGATAGATTGATATGCAATTTGGTAAGATTTACATGTAATATGATATGGAATCAAGAGATTTTATAACAGATTTATGGAGATCTACATACAGATTCATACATGGGGTTTATATATCCCCGTGCAGTGGAAGAAAGCAGTCCCGTCAAGGCCGCAAAACACTGTTATAGACAGCGTAATCCTTGACGGGACTGCTTCTGATGCGAAAATTTATAAAAGGAATCGTTGAGTTTGTCAAGTAAATTGTGCAGCGCTCATAGTTTCTTCATAATAGTTTATCTCTCAAGCCTCATCTTCATATTAACTGTAGTTCCAACACCTTTTGAGCTCATGATACTTAAACCGCTTTCTTTACCATAGTGCATCCGGATACGCATATTAATATTCGCCAGTCCGATGCTGCTCTTGGACCTGCTGATCTTGGTCACATCCTCGGCGGTTGCATGCTGAAATATGTCATTTAATTCTTTTTCTTTCTCCGGCTCCATTCCGGTTCCATTATCCGTAATGGATATCATGGCATAATCTTCCTCGATCCAGCCTCGAATATGAATCATGACTTCCTCTTCAATAACTTCCAGACCGTGATTCACAGAGTTCTCAACGATGGGCTGCATGGATAGCTTTAAGGCTGTGCAGGGATAAAGAGCTTCATCAACATCAAAGGTAATCTTAAGCCTTCCGTTAAAACGCAATGCTATAATCATATAATAATCCATGATGCATTCGAGCTCATCCTTTATGGTAGTGATCAAGCCGCCCTTTATGCTGTACCGGAAGATTTTTGACATACTGGTAGTGATCACGTCGATCTCCGAGATCTTGTGCACGGTAGCGATGGATCTGATGCATTCCAGAGTATTATAAAGGAAATGCGGATTAATCTGGCTTTGCAGCGCCAGCATCTCCGCCTCCTTCTGCATAAGCTCCTTCTCATACAGCTCCGTCTGCATATGAAAGATCCGGCGGTTCATGGTCTCCACATTATCAAGCATGGTATTGATACTCTCGCTGATAGCGCCGAATTCATTTTTTGCAGTATAATTGATCCGTTGCTTTCTCTTTCCCTTACCAATGATATCTAAAGCGGCATTAATATGCCGGATTGGTTTGGAAATACTGTATATTATTAACAGATCAAAAATAATCAGTATCATGATGGAGACTGCGGCAAGGAACATACCCAGATATAAAATCTCCATTGTCTCTGAGTAAATGCTTCGTACCGGCACAATATTAATGGAATACCAGCCGGTCCTCCCGTGCTCCTTCATCAGCAAAAAACTGTTCCTGCCCATGAAATCCATCTCATTGATGGTTTCCTGCCGCAACTCATCGCTTCCTGCCAGCAGCAGATCCTTGATCTCCTGTGTCAGGTCCGCCTCGTTATAGATGGAATTAACCGCCATAACATTGGTATTGTCATCAACAATGATTACGGAGGCCTCCTCCGTAGCCGCCGTAGTCTCCACAATTTCATTCAAAGCGCTCTTCTTGGTCCAGACAATGCAGGTTCCAAGCCGTTCATGAATATCCTTAAAGATACCGGTTGTATAATAGACCGGGATAACATAGCCAAAGCCGTAGTTATACATTTCCAGGGTATTGGACTGGAAGAAGGTCGTAAAGAAGGTCGTCTGCCGATCCGTAAGCTCATATTTTTGCTGCATTTTTGAGAATACATAATAGTCAAAATACCGATTCGGAGAAAAGATTGCATTGGTATTATCAATGATGGCAATATCATAAAGCTCTTCATTGGCGCTGATGATACCCTGAAGATAATTGGATAACAGATCCTGAAGCTCCTTCCTGCGATCCACCGTACCCTTCTTATCCTGATTATTCAGCCGGAGCAGCTCCTGAATATATTGATTGTTCGATACTGTCTTACCGATGCTTGCAATGCGGTCGGTTAACAGCGTCAGCATGGTATCCGTCTGGGTGATCATGCTCTCGCTGTTGATCCGGTTCTGCTCATAATTGCGCCTAAAGATCGTGATGATATAGAACAGCTGTGTTACCATAACAAGTATGATGCATACCGTACACATGATAATGATCTGTCTTCGAAAGCTTATATCTTTTCTAAACATCTGCTTCACCGTCCCCCGGCCTTATGCGGGAGTTTTCCTATATTGTGTCGGAGTCACGCCATACTTCTTCTTAAAGGCTTTAATAAAGTAGGAATAATCAATATAGCCAACCATCTCAGATATCTCAAATATGGTATATTCCGTGGAAACCAACAGCTTCTTCGCCTGCTCCATGCGTAACTTATTCAGATAATCCGAATAGGACATACCCGTATTACGCTTAAAGAGGAAGCTGGCATAGTTCTTGTTAATATAATACTTCTGAGAGATGTCCTTAAGTTTAATCTGTTCATTATAATGCTGATTCAGATAGCGCAGTATCTTGCTAAAGTTCGTACTGTCCTCATTCTCCGTGTGATCCATATCGATGGTAGAGGTACCATAGATGTAATTAGTCTCTCTCAGCAGCTCCCGGAGCATGCTGTCAACATCCTCATATTCTGTCTCGAGCTGGTACCATTCCAAGACACTCAGCTCTGAATTTGCGAATTTATCCGGGTATAGGAGCTCAATATGCATTACGATCCGGTTCCAGGCAAAACAAAGGTCGTCGATAGTATATCCGTTTTCCGCAATCAACTGTGGTATCTGCTTCACCAGATTCGTATATTCGGTCAGGTGTCCGTCATCTAGCAGTTTGGTGATGCGAACGATAAGGGGTGTGATTTTAGCGGTCTGCTTTGGTATATACCGATATGCCTTTTTCTCCTTTGTGATAAAATAATTCAAAGCAGCCTTACCGGACTGAGAAATCATCTTAGGAATGTATAGAGCGGAATCATATTGGTCACTGATTCCTATAGTAGAAGTAAAGTTCTGCGCAATAATAAGCGAAGAAATATTCTCCTTCGCATTTATAATAAAATACTGCTTATCCTTCATGGCAATATTCACATAATCGATGTCCTTCTGATCAGCCAGGAAGGCTTTAAGCTCTTCATAGCCTTCCCCGATCCAGACTGCCGCCTGATAATATGGATATCGGTCCGGTAATCCATAATCCTCCGGGTTCAGGTCATCCGGATCATCCATGACCATCTCGAATAATTTCTTGTTTTTTTCCTGAGCCTTTTGATCCAGCTTTGCTTTCAGCCTTTCTAACAGGGCATCATTCTCCTTAACGTTAATCGGCTTAAGGAGAAAATCGAAGGCTCCCTTCTTAATGGCCTCCTTCGCATATTCAAACTGGGCAAAGCCACTGATGATGACGATCTCCGTATTCAGCTTATTCTCACGTATTTTATTCATAAGATCAAGCCCGCTGAACACAGGCATTTTTATATCAGTAAAGACAATATCCGGCTTCTTCTCAAGAATCGCCTCCAGCGCCTGAGTGGCAAAGGTATATGTCCCGATAACCTCCATATCATATTGGCTCCAGTGAAAGGATTCCTTAATTCCCTGAAGAGTCCATATCTCATCGTCTACCAGTATAACCCTAAACATACAAGTTCTCCCTCCCTATGTACGTACCAGTATACCGCCTGCAAATTAACCAGGCCAATTACATATGCCCTTCGTAACTTCGGATCACTTGTATCTGACAATCTCCTGTTAAATGAAAGCAGCTTCGATCTTCGCATCCTCCGGTACTAAGCTCCGGTCATTATTTCTGCCGCCGGCGGGCGGGATAAAATAGCAGGCTCCATTGTTACCGAGCTCATTAATGGAAACTGAATGTCCTGCCCTTCATGGATTAATCTGCTTATTCTTAAATATTGTATCATATTTTTTATTTAAATGTAATGGCTCAAATTACCATTCTCATATACTTGTTTCCTTACCTTTCCAAAGCTGCTTCCAGTAATAATGATACGGAGGTATCAGCAACACACTGATAGCGGTCAGAACCGCCATAGTACAGTTTAACGCTTCCATCCTCTTCAACGATATGCGAGGAAGCAAATACTACGTTGGGAGCAAACCCGTAATGCTCATACGGCATCTCAGGTGATAGGATCGGTTCCTTGCCAACGCGGATGATCTTGGAGGGATCCTGAAGCTCAGTCAGCATAACGCCGGTATGATATAAATATTCATAATCACATACGGTATATACGCCATGGAAAATGATCAGCCAGCCCTTATCTGTCTTGATCGGTGTCCCGCAAGGCCCGATCTTGCTGATACCCCATACACCTACAGTTGATTTGCCCGCTTCCAATACCTGCTTGTGATCACCCCAGAAGCGAAGATCCGGTGAACTGGTCATCCAGATACTGCCCACAGAGTTCGGTCTCTCAAGAGCTGTGTATAAGCCATTGATCTTCTCGGGAAAAAGCACGGTATTACGGTAGCCATAACCAGTGATAAAGCCTTTAAATTCAAAGCCTTCAAAATCCTTTGTTGTCATAAGTGCCATCCGGGCTTCCGCTGCGTGGCAGCAGAAGGTGATATAATACAGATCATCAATCCTGGTAATACGCGGATCATAATAGTTATCACCAAAGATACGAAACTCCTCTGTCTGCGGCATAGGAATCACATCTCCCTGAATCCTCCAATTATCATAGCCGTTATCGCTGACGGCTACCATGAAGAAATCTCTTAGATCATAGCCTTCACAGCGAAGCACCATGTAGTACCTGCCATTATGCTTTACAGCAGAGGAATTAAAGACCCCTCTGCAGCTATATGGTATTATATCATTTGTTATAATCGGATTTTTCTCATATCTTTTTACAATTTGTTTCTTAGAAATTGGCATGGTTATTCTCGACCTTTCTGATTGTATTATTGAAGCTAAGCAGGAATACCTGCTCCAAGCATATTTTATCAACCGCCCCGGAGAAAGTAATGGTAAAATAATACGGTATATATGTTATTTAATCAGTTCTTTTCTTCATAAAAAAAGCAATACCGGTTTATTTCGACCTGGTATTGCTTTCTTATCCGCCAATATAAAATTACGAATCAATCAATATAAAATACGAATCTATTTTTTTATAAATTTATTTCATAAATCTTATCTTTTAATCATAAAGCTCCTGTTCCATGCGGTCAATTACCGCGTTATTAATCTTTATCTCTTCCTTTTCACTTCTCTCAGTGACCATCCGATCTATCTTCTCCTGCAGCAGGCCGGTTTTAATGGACTCCCTGCGATTTTCAAAATCCTCTGCCACATTGGTCACTCTGTCGATGCACACGATCAGAATTACTTCATTATTCTCTATGAAAATGTCACTGTAAGCTCCGATCTGTAAGGATAAGGCCTTTTGAAGCATGGTTGGATAGATGAACGAGAGATTATGCCCTTCTTTGTCTCCCAGGTTCAATTCCTCATAAACCACATTGTCACTCATAATGGCTGTCCCTAATTCGGTTCTGCTGTCTAGCTTCTCTTTCAATTCTCTGATCTGCTCTTCTGCCTGTTCCTTATTTATGCTTTCATTACCATAGGGAATGGATATCTTTCCGATGGTTATGGCCTCCGAATTAATAATATTACTCTTTGTCTCGTTATATTTTTGCTTTATTTCATCCTCGGTAATGACTATCTCATCACGAAGTGCTTGTTCCAGCGCACTCTGTGTATTACTCATAATTAAATCATAATAAGTCTTTTCATCATACTGCTGAGGTCCGAAGACCGGTTCATTATTCTGAAGCGCCCGTCTGCGATTTTCGTTTTCCTGCTTTAGCTCATTTAATATATAATGAAAGGAGATATTCGGTAAGATATCCCGTTCCTTTGCCATGATTTGCAGAACCTTGTTCCGTATGGCAGTATTTAAGGAATCCTCTATTAATTTCTCTGCGGGAACCTCTCCGTTAAAGTCCGTGGTCCAGAATCCGTTGCCGTATTCCGCTCCATAGGCGGCATTAAAATAAGCGCTTACCAGGGATTTATTATTGTTTACCTGCAATCTGAGTTCACTTGCGGTGATGGGCTCATTTCCCACATAAGCGGCAATATCATCCCTGCTTCTTAAAAATCGAAGCATAGCTGCGAAAATCATCACGAGAACTGCCGCGACTCCGATGGCCATCCATAGCTTCCGCCTTATAGATAAGCCTTTTCTCTTACCGGAGGATCTTTTTTTCCTATGCTCTGCCATGATTTAAACCTCCAGGATATTCATTCATGTGTATTACTATACTGTTTGCCATAAGGCATAAATCCATGCGCCTAAGCCGGATATTTCCTATCCGCCGGGCGCATGGACCTGCCATTATTTATAAATGCCGCATTAAGACAATTCTAATACCTTCTTTACTGCTACTTAACAACTACCTTCACCTTCACGGTCTTACCATCGATTCTGGCTTCCACGTAATCCGTGCCCTTTGTCTTGGCAGTAGCCCTGCCTGTCTTCTTATTGATGATTACAATATCCCTCTTTGAGGTCATCCATACGATGTCGTTCTTATTATATCCGGCTGCGGTTGCTTCAAAGGTAAAGGTACTTCCGAGCTTCATGGCTGCTGTCTTCCCGGAGATGGTGATGCTGGGCTCCTTTACCGTTACGGTTGTTGTAAATGTCTTGGTCAGACCGGAATACAGCTTAACGGTTGCGGTGATTTTTGCGCTTCCTTTGCCCTTGGCAGTAATCGCTCCGCTGCCGCTTACGGTTGCAACCTTCGTATTGCTTGACTTATAGGTGACCGTCACCGCCCCCACAGCAGTTCCGGAGGTCTCCTCCTTTAAGCTTTTCACAAGCTCGAAGGTGGAAGGCATGGTAACCTTGATCTCACTCCTGCCGTACTTTGTACCGCCGGTATATAGGGTAACCTTGGCAGGTGACAATACGATCTGGGCCAGAGAGCCGGTATAGGTGCTTGCGTCTGCCTTGTTCGGCAGCAATACATAATCAGAGCAATGTACGATATTGATTGTAACATAACCATCCTTATCCACCTTAAAGCCCTTGGAGGTATAAGGCAGGATATCCAGCTTACCGGTCTTAGGATTATAGTAATACAGATATACGGTAGTATTCTTCTCTATTCCCAGGCCGCCGACATAGATCCTGACAGAAGCCTGAACCGGTAATTTTCCTTCATGCTCAAAGCTGATTACAAGTCCGGTCTGATTCTTGTTCTTCCTGGTGAGCAGATTATTGATATCCGCATTGGCATCCAGCTTAGCTACGGTAAGTCCAAGCTTAATATCGGCCAGATCCTTTGCAGCTGCGCGCTTCAGATTTTGCTTGGTAAAGGTCCAGCTGTATACTACCTTACCCTCCTCGTTCTTCACCTCTACCGTATAATCCTGACGGTCAGCAATTGCCTTCTCTAATTCCTCAGCACGAACTACCGTCTTAGGAGCTTCAGGCTCAGGTGTAAGAGCAGGGGTCACAGCAGGCTGGGTGCCGGGGGCGGGAGTAGGAACGCTGCCGCCAGGGGTTGGAGTAGGAATACCGCCGGGGGTTGGGGTAGGAATACCGCCGGGAGTTGGGGTGGGAATACTGCCGCCGGGGGTTGGGGTAGGTACCGTACTTGTATCAGGCTGTAAGGTCTTGACCCCGGTCAAAGGTACCATGGTAGATAACCCATCCCATACGAATATCTTAAGGGTGGTACCGGTAATCACCTGGGGAATGCCAATCTCGACCTCGGCCTTTGCATTGGAATAAGAATCGATCATTATCTCCTGGGTGCTTACCCCAATCATTCCATTCTGGTCATACAGGGCTGCTATGAAAGCAATCTTGCGTCTGTCCTCACTATTATTGAAGGCCGTTACAGAAGCATTTACAATATCGAAGGCCGTATACTTTGTAATTACCTTGTCCTGTCCGTTGACGGTAACCGGAGCTTCCACTACAAACTGAGGGCCCACATAAATTTTACTGCTTACTGACGTATAGCTCCTGTCTCCGATTATAACCTGGGCACTAACGGTTGCCGCGCCGTTTGACAAACCTGTGATTAATCCGTTATTCACAGCCAATATGCCGGGGTCACTTACGGAATAGGTTACAGTAACATCCTCCGCCGCAAGGTCAATGGCATTACCGATAGCATCCAGGCCAAAGGCAGTAACCGTTGCCTGCTCCTCTAAGCGAAGCTGAGTCTTTCCCGGGACTACCGTTATCGCTTTGATACTGTCTAAACCATAATCATCCACCAGAAGGAATTTCACAGCGTCCGCCACAACAAGTCCGTTTGCATCGTCAGTAACCTGTACTGAGCCTGAGGCGCCTGCCGCAAACCTATGAATTCCCAGGAGTATCCATTGTCCGCCGGCTGCCTTCTGGTTAACCGTATAGGTCTTACTGCCGCCATCAAAGGATATGGTATATTTAGCATTATCGGAATTGGAATTCGATCCGGTCGGCAGCCAGTAGAATACCTTGTAGTATCCGGCCTGCAGAAGATTTGGCGTCCAGGTTATGCTATTCGCTCCGGTTCCCTTTGCGATGGAGGAGCTGCTGCCCTCATAAGCAGTAACTGCCGGATCCACTGCCCAGGTTCCGGTCTTGGCAGCCTGTGCATCATCCGCTATGATGGCTGCAATGGTTGTTGTTACACGGAATACTTCACTGGGAACGGAAAGATTGCCTGCCCTGTCCTTTGTCCTGATGTAGAAGGAGTATTCCGTCCCGGGCGTTAAGCCTTCGAGCACACATTCATTTTCCATCATGACAGAAGCCAGAACCGTATCATTTGCCGCAGCATATACCTCGGCGCTGAGAGGAATCCCATTCTCGACCGCGTTCCAGGACAAGGCTATATACGTATCCGATTTTTCTGTAACCGTAATATTGGTGGGGGCCGCAGGAGCAGTCGTATCAACGGCCGTACTGCCGGGACTTTCAAAAGCACCCAAGTCAGGCGCGCCCGTGTACAGAGGATTGCCAAAGAAATCCCTGCCCCCATTATTCTCGATCGCCACGCCGGCGCCGATCAGAGGGGAATCGGCTTTTAGCTTATATCCGTCTGCGGTGTTCATGCCGTCCCTGCCGCTGCCCGGATTCACAAGACCGGGGTCTCCCATGATATTGTTAACTCCGCTGGAAGGAGCGGTTACTCCGTAAAAGGCATTGTTGTAATATTTAATCTGCTTCGGGAAGACGGAAGCGCCGCCCTCAACATAGAAAATATTGTTGATGAATGTAACCTGAGGGCTGTCCTTGATTATGATTCCGTCTCCAATCCCTTGATAGAAGGTATTGTTATAAATGATAGCCGGGTCCTGCAGATTCATCGTGGTGCCGGTAAAGCCGTTATGCTTGTCATTCTGGCTGATATTATAACGGATGATATTGATGCCGTCTCTCAGCTGGCCCATGTTCATCATGAAGCCGCCCTCATTCTCATGGGAATAGTTATACTGATAGATATGATCTCCGGTCGAATAAATATCCGTATCAAATGCTGCGGAGTCGGATTCGCCCTTCACCACATAATTCACTCTGGCCACTTCATTGTACTGAAAGGTCGAGCCGTGGCAGCCCCAGGTCCACATACCGGCAATCCATTTGTAATCCTTCCTCGCACTGCCCTCGCCGGCGTCATAGGAAATATTGTATTCCACCACGGGGTTCACTATTCTGCCTAACATGACTGCATCCGCACCGGTACTAAGAATGGAATTATTTCGAATGGTCACGTTCTTATGGTATCGTTCGGTGACGCCATGGGGGGCATTGCCGTCCATATTGATACCGATTACCGATACATCGTGAATATAGTTATTCTCAATTAAAATATCCTCGTAATATGCCGGATCATTGTCAGGATCCGCCCAGCTCCAGCCGTTGAGCATAATCGCCGCATTGTGATTCTTGTTGACCCACTGTCCGTTCGAAAGCTGAGTCCAGTCCTCCCCGCTCAGAGATATCCCTCTTACATGATGGATGTCAAGATTTTTAATCTCGATTCCGCGCTTTACGCCGTTATGATACGCCTGCACCCATATGCCGGATCTTCTGTAATAACCGGTCAGGTAGTCATCGGGATCCGCCGCATTAAAGTTGGTCAGCTCCAGATCCTGTACTGTGAGATATTCCTGATTGGTAATCGTGACCGCCGCGCTTTCAAGTCCGCCGCCGGCATTGATCACAGGCCTTTCGGTTGTGGATCCATATCTGCCAAGGGTTATGCTGGCACTCTCATCCCCGGAGAAGTTAATGGTGAGCTGCTCATTCCATACACTTCCGGCTTTTAACAGGATCCGGTCGCCAGGCTCAAAGCCGCCTGTCCCGCCGAATTGGTTGATCTTACTCAGTGTCTTCCAGGGTGTACTCTCAGAAAGACCGTCATGATTGTCATTACCGGTAACCGAATCCACATAGTAAATCGTTCCGGTATCTGCAGCGAGAGCTTTGTCTGCCGACTTTGCCGACATTATTCCAGCCAGGGAGAATACAAAGGCTGCGGTTAAAATCAGCAGCATATGAAGTCTATTAGTTTGTTTCATCACTCATATCCCCCTCTCTAATTAATGTTAAACGACGTGGAAGTGGATCTTTCGATCCCCTCTCCGCCGACATTCACGGTATAGCTGCCTGCTGCGCCTGATTTATAGGTGAAGGTCGCATTTCCTGCCGCATCGCTTTGTTTCTGATCTGCATAGATGATATTTCCCGCACTGTCTCTTACTAATACGGTGATATCCTTACTCCTTACTTCAGCAGCACGTCCTGTAATCGTTACCACCGAAGACACGGCATTGTATGCTGCCTCGGCGGTAATCTCAGTCGCGGGTGCATCGGCAGGCTCAAAAGAAACAAGTCCCCACAGACCTCTGCTCTTCTTGGCAGCTTCGTCATTTGTTACCCAGCCCCACTGGCCTCTGCCCGCAGAACCGCCCTCGTTTAATACGGCGTTGAATATGATTTCCCTATTATTCCATGGCTCCGTAATTCCCATGAGATTAAGAGGGATCGAGGCTTCCATGGTATAACCCAGGCCATCCTCGTCCGCGGTTACTTCAAATAAGAAGGGAGGGAAGGAATATTGACCATTAATGTTAAGGTAGGCATGAGTCGTTCCGTTCACGATACCGCCGCTAAGAACGATTTGGATATCACTCGCAATCATTGTGTTCTTTTTGCCGGGCTGTTCGATATAATTGATATCCTCCGTACCAAGGAACAGCTCAATGTTATCCCCATTCCACAGGTTGCCCCCGGTATTATCATTCACCATGGGAGTAGGGTCCTTGATTCTGGCAGCAAAATACAGGTTGTCATAATCGTATTTTAAATATACCCTGGCGCTCTTCTCTCCGGAATCATCAACCACACCCGCGATATTAATCAGTTCCGCGCCGGCCCACTCGCCTGTAGGGCTGCCTTCTCCATCCGCCGCAATCACGCCGTCGATACGGATGGGAATCTCCGTAAACATAGCATCGGCATAACCGGAACGCTCAATGTCCGGGTCTGTGCCCCTGACAATAAGCTTACTGAGCTTGGGGCTCTTATTAGCATTAGCAAATTCCAGCTTTAGGAATCTTGTTCCGGTCGGTAAGCTTGAGGCCGTGTAGATACTTGGAAGGTGTACCCATCCGGTCAGAGCTGTTTCCGGAGTGAGATTGAGCTCCGTATAGGAGCCTTCCGTGCCATCCGGTGACACATATAAATGAATGCTGTCGATCTCTGAGTAATTATCGTTTTGAATATAGTAGAAGTAACCCAGATAGATGTACTTCGCATCAAAATCCAGCTCATATGTAATGGATGCGGTCTCTCCTGACTTCGCATAGAGAAGGGAGCTGTCATTCATAAGCTGCCAGTAAGCATACGGATCCGTATAACGCTCAACATTCTTAACAGCATGGACGGCAGTTATAAAGTCCTCTACAAGACCTGCATTAGAATCCCCGGGATCTATGATGTAGGGATAATCAAAATCATCTGTCAGGCTCTCCGTCAACGTAACGGAAGCTTCCGTTTTCTCTTCAAATTCAATTTTTGTGATCTCCAGGGGAAGCTCTGCGTTATTATCGCTATTCATAGCCTTGTTGATCTTAATTACCAGATATCTGGTCCCTGCCGGTATCTCCCAGGCAATAAATTTCTCTGCCCTGTACCCGTCGCTGAAGGTTATCTTCGCTCCATCACCGGTTATCTCCCTGTCCAGATCAAGCTTTTGTCCCGGCCCGATGCTGCCCGCATTATCAACACCTTGATATACCTCGATGTAATCTGATATATACGCGGGAGCGTAATCCCAGCTTTGCAGCAA
>JAFADH010000140.1 GCA_023424995.1 Bacillota bacterium
ATCCCATACCTTTCCTGTCAAAGTCAGTTATCTCATATGAGCCGACTTTACTGCCAGTTCATGCTGAAAAGAATATAGAGTCCATTGTCTGCCCGCAATATATGAATTCCATGCATACCATCTGTTAGCGTGAGGAATGAAAATCCGTATGCTTTTATATTGTTCGGGGCTGTGAATGAAATCTATGTATAAGTACATAAACATAAGCTTATAAAAAGTAAAATCTATGAAAAAGGGGAGCCGCTGCTCATCCGGAGTAACGGGAGAGCCCATGTGCTCCCCAAGCTTTCGAATTCATGGAATACCGGGTAAGACTACTGTGGTGCCAATATAACCGGCTGCAGCTGTTTTCCTTCCAGGGCTTCCTCCAGGGTAGGAATAATCAGGTCAAAATGCGCAACCATGGAGTTCGGTTTTCCTTTATAATTATCCTGGCCAAAGGGAACAAAATACACGTTCTTCATGGTGATCAGGAGTCCGATGTTCTTTAGATTATTGCTTAAGGCATCATTGGTCGACACTGCAAATACAGCCGGTTTTCCGTTCCTTAATAATCCTTTTGCAGCCATAAGAACCGTTGAATCAGTAATTGCATTCGCCATCTTGGCAAGAGTATTGCCGGTGCATGGCGCAATTACGACGATATCCAGCAGGTTATTCGGTCCCAGTTTTTCAGCTTCTACAATAGTCGTGATCGGTGCATTTCCTGTTATCTCCTCAGCCCTGCGAAGGAATGCAGCTGCCTCGCCGAAGCGGGTGTCGGTAGTCTGGGAACGTTCTGAAAAGATGGTATATACATTGGCCTTTTCTTTTACCAGCTGCTCTATCTGAGGGAAAACCTTATCAAAGGTACAATAGGATCCTGTTAGGGCTACGCCCACATTTTTTCCGCTGACAGTCATTTAATCACTTCTTTCTTTCATAAACGCATCAATTTTAGTCACTAGAATATCGGCAGATGACCTTGGCGATACCTTGCCGGGCAGCCCAAGGCATAATTTTGCATTAATGTTATGATTTAAGGCAAACTCATAATCAACGCCGCCGGGAGCGGAGGCGATGTCAATGATCGTAACGTCTTTATCCACCAGGGCAAGCTTCTTGCCGTCGAGGATCAATGCAGGAATTGTATTGAAGATAAACTGGCATCGGGGCAGCACACGGGACATCTCGCTCAGGAGAACCGTTTTAAGTCCGGCTGCTTCCGCATAGGCCAGTGAATCACCGGAGCGTGCGGCTACATACACTTCGGCATCCAGTGCCTTTAACTTACCGGCCAGCACCTTGCCGCACCGGCCATAACCCAGAACAAGGCAGCGGCTGCCGTGAAGATTGATGCTGCTGCTTCTGATAGCCTCCAGAATGGAGCCTTCCGCTGTGGCGATGGCATTGAGTATGGTGATTTTCTCATCCTGCATAAGATCAAAATAAGGAATGCCCTTTTGTGTGCATAGTTCGACAATCGGGGAGGGAATGATGCCGCCGATCAGAATATGGTCTGTTTTCAGACTATTCGTCAATTTCGAGGTGGTAAGTTCAAGGGTACCGGCAGATGCAATAAATATGTGGTCTCTTGTCAGGGGTATGGGACCGATGAGTACATTGCATCTTGAAAATAATTCATCCGGAGAATTTAAGATCGTGCAATTCTCATGAAGGATAGGTTCTATGACTTTATACGTTGATACCTGATAACCCATTTGCAGAAAGGCTTCCGCCATATATACCTGGCGCATATCACCGCCAAATATACCCAGATTAAATTGATGGGACATGAAATTCACTCCTTTATGCCACATTATATGATTCCATGGGGAAATTGTGACTTGTAAGGCAGGCTGCCGGATTTATGAATGGAACTAAATTACATATCTGCGGTGCAATGCTTCTGTTCGTCCATGATATGCATACATTTATCTTGCTGCCTCGAACAAAATGCGCCGTATTTTCCTCCACATTCTGCCGTTTTTCATAATTAAACGTAATATGGCTGTATTATCAGTAAATTTATTAGTAATTTTCATAAATATGTAGAATTTGTCAGCTTGACAACGATATAAGTTAATATTATAATGTCCATAAGCTTTTTCTTTACAGATATGAAAAGTGGGTATTGTAAGCTTTTCACTGTTGACAGGAAAAGTTGAATACAACATAATTAGAGAGTACATATGCGACGAAGCTTATTGATGAGGCGTGCTCCTTTCCCTGATTCATAAGGCTTTTTTTCATTTTACTCTTAATTATTATAAACATTTATTAATGAAAGGGAGGATTTATATGAAGAGAGTACTATCAATTTTACTCATTGTAACCATGATCGCTACCTTGGCTGCATGCGGTAACAAAGACGATTCCGGTGTTAATACGACACCCACCTCAACACCCACACCCCAAGCAAATGACGGGGATACCACACCTACGGAGGGCGCTACGGATCCTGAACCGACAGAGGTTGTAGTCAGAGATCCATCCGGTCAGCTTATTCTCGGAAGTACCACCGAATTATCCGGTGACTGGGGAATTCCTTATTTCCAGAACAACGCAGCCGACAATGACGTGGTAACATTTACTTCCGGTTACAGTACGGTAGATATGACTTCCGGCGGTGAATATGTTATCAATGATACGGCAGTAGAAAGCTATACTGCAGTTGATAACGCAGATGGCACCAAGACCTATACCTGGACCATCAAGGACGGTTTGGTGTATAATGACGGATCGGCGATTACAGCAGCTGATTATGTAGCCTTCGCTTTATTCTGGTCTTCAAAGACGATCGGTGACCTCGGAGCGGAGAATACCTTCGGCCAGTATTATGATGGCTGGGCTGCATTCTCCAAGGGAGAAACCAAGGAATTTAAGGGTGTAAGACTTATTGATGAGAAGACCTTCTCTGTTACCATAGCTGCAGATTATCTTCCCTACTTCTATGAATTGCCCATGGTGTCTGTTCAACCGCTGAAGCTGTCCTTCTGGACGGATGATGCAATCGTGGTTAAGGATGACGGTAACGGCGCATATCTTCCGGATACCTTTACCAAAGAGAACTATGAAGAGAAGGTTAACAATGCAAGATTTGCAGTTCCCCGTGTGTCCGCAGGTCCTTATGACCTTGTAAGCTTTGATGAAGCAGCTAAGACGGCCGTACTTGAAGTTAATCCCAGACATTTAGGAAATTATGAAGGCCAGAAAGCACAGATTCAGACTATCATCTATAAAAAAGTTACACAGGAAACTGCTTTAGACGAATTAGCTACCGGTTCCGTTGACTTATTAAACGGAATGGCAGGCGGAGACCAGATCAATGCAGGACTTGACCTGGTGGATGGCGGAGATGTGGCATATACCGCATATGATCGTGCCGGTTACGGCAAGATACAGTTTGCATGCGATTTCGGACCTACTCAGTTTATAGAGGTTCGAAAGGCAATCGCTCATCTGTTGGATCGTAACGATTTTGCTAAAGCTTTTACCGGCGGCTTCGGCAGCGTTGTTAACGGACCTTATGGATTAGCACAGTGGATGTATCAGGACTCTAAGGATGAATTGGAAGAGAAGTTAAATCAATATCCTTACAGCTATGACGAAGCAATTAAGCTGCTGGAAGCCGGCGGCTGGACATTAGACGCGAACGGCAATGCCTATACTTCCGGCGTTCGTTATAAGAAGCTGGATGACGGTACCTTAATGCCTCTGATTATTGAGTGGGCTTCCTCCGAAGCAAATGCGGTATCCGAGCTTCTGGTAGTTAAGCTGCAGAATAATCCTGATGTAGCTAAGGCTGGTATCCAGATTAACCAGACGGTTATGACCTTCGCTGAATTACTGAAC
>JAFADH010000173.1 GCA_023424995.1 Bacillota bacterium
TCATGATATAATAAAACGACATAATGTGGACAGCTTTGTTTGTTATTAAGGAGACTTACCTAGGATAAAATAAAATATTTTAGGAAGTATTTTTTTACACGGTTATTGAAAGCGGTTTCATGGATAATATAATCCTGTAATTACAAAGAGAAAAGCAAACCATGAAAGAGAAAGCATTTATTAAGGAGTGATGGCATGAAAAAAACGAGACAAGCAACCAAACCCCTGATGTTAACCACAAAGAAACTGAATCTATGGCAGAAAATAGTAAAATATAAGGTTCTGATCCTTATGTGTTTACCGGCCATTATATTTTTCTTTGTATATTCCTATATCCCTATGCCGGGTTTGTACATAGCATTTACAAACTTTAACTATGCTAAGGGACTTTTCAAGAGTGATTTCGTCGGGCTGGATAACTTTAAATTTCTCTTTACCTCAGGTCAGATTTCCCTGCTGACCCGCAATACGGTGCTGTATAATCTTGCGTTCATCATACTGGGCAATGTGCTGCAGATTTTCGTTGCGATCCTGCTGAATGAGATCATGAGCCGGAAGTTCAAGAAGATTACCCAGACCATGATGTTTCTGCCTTACTTTATCTCGGCAGTACTTGTAGGCGTTCTCATTTATAATCTGCTGAACTATGATTTTGGTTTTGTCAACAGTATTATCAAGCAGTTCGGAGGAGAACCCATTAAGGTTTATTCCAATAAATATGTATGGCCCTTCATCATTGTGGCAGCCGATCTGTGGCAGAGGACCGGGTACGGATCCATTGTATATTTTGCATCCATCATGGGAATTGATGCTGAGATGATTGAAGCTGCGAGAGTGGACGGCGTGAATGCATTCCAGAAGATCCGTTATATTATCCTGCCTAATCTTCGCCCGACTATCGTAATATTGCTGTTATTTGCCATGGGCGGAATATTAAAGGGCAACTTCGGCTTGTTCTATAATATAATCGGACCGTCTAATTTCGTGCTGTTTGAGACCACTGATATTATAGAGACCTTCGTGTTCCGTGCGATGATGAATAATTTCAACTTCACTCAGGCCAGCGTAGTAGGCTTATATCAGTCAATATTCGGATTTGTACTGGTAGTAACCTGTAATTGGATTGTTAAGAAGATTGACAGCGACTACGCATTATTCTAAAGGAGAGGAGACAGTTCAATGAGACACGTAAAAAACAAGATTAAATTAGATGCATCGGATCGGATAGTACGCGGCTTTGGTTATGTATTTGTAACAATATTCGCTGTGCTGTGCCTTATTCCGTTTGTTTTGATGATCTCCACCTCCTTCAGCACGGAGAGTGAGATTACCAGAACAGGCTTTGCATTAATACCCAAGGGCTTTACCACCCATGCATATGATCTGCTGCTGAGGAATTCCAAGCAATTGATCGGATCTTATGTGGTGACGATTATCATGACGGCAGGCGGAACTCTCCTGGGTCTGTTCATAATATCGATGACGGGATATGCCCTCCAGAGAAAAGACTTTCCTTTCCGGAACGGGATCTCCTTCTATATTTACTTTACGACATTATTCCAGGGCGGTTTAGTGCCCTACTATATTCTGGTAACCAAGTATCTGAATTTAAAAGACAATTATCTGGCCGTATTCCTGCCGCTGCTTATGACACCCTGGCTCATCATACTGATGAAGAATTTCATCAAATCGATCCCTTATGAGATCACCGAGTCCGGCAAGATCGACGGTGCGGGAGATATTAAGATATTTGTCAAGCTGATCCTGCCGATGCTTAAGCCGGCGCTGGCAACCATAGGATTATTCCTGGCACTTAATTACTGGAACGAATGGTACCAGTCCATGCTGTTCCTGTCTGCCAAGGTAGAATACAGGCCCCTTCAGTACCATCTGTATAAGATAATCAATGAAGTGGTATCCCTAAGAAATTCTATCGCCGCTCAGGTGACCCAGGTTACATCCTTACCTTTGGAGACGCTTAAGATGGCTACGGCGGTAGTAGCAACCGGACCGATCATATTCCTGTACCCCTTCGTACAGAAATACTTCATCGCAGGTATTACGGTAGGCGCGGTGAAGGGTTAAACCTGATGTCCTCTTCGTAATAACGAAGTGCACATAAATAAATCAATAAATAGGAGGAAAAACAATGGGGAAAATGATGAAAAAGCTGCTGAGTTTAATGCTTGTTCTGTGCATGGTATTAAGCCTGGCCGCATGTGGCAACAAAGACAAAGACGACACATCGGATAACGGCAACAATGATGCGTCTGAAATCGACACATCAGAGCATGTGACTGTTAAGTTTGTAGTAATGGGTAATAAACCTACCAACGGTCAGTTAGAGTTGGCTTTAGCGGAATTAAACAAGATATTGACGGAAAAGGTTAATGCAGAACTGGAGTTATACTGGGTAGAATGGGCTGACTGGCAGACACAGTACAACCTGCTGCTTGCTTCCGGTGACGCGACCATCGACCTGATCGGTACTGCTACAGACTGGCTGGATGCATGGCCCAATGCAAAAAAAGGTGCTTTCTTAGAATTGACACCTGAGATGCTGCAGAAATATGCGCCTGAGACCTGGTCAACAGTATCGGAAGAACACTGGGATATGTGTAAGCTGGACGGTAAGATCTATCTTATGCCGGAAGATAATTATGCGCAGTGGACCAATCACGGCTTCATGTGGCGCGGTGACTGGGCAAAGGAAGCCGGCCTGGCTAACGGCGTTCACAGCTGGGATGATTTAGGCAAATATTTTGCTTACATCAAAGCAAATAAGCCCGATGTTATACCGTGGGATGCGGCAGCAAGCGGTCAGTCCTTCGGCAGCCAGCTGGCAGGCGGATACTTCCAGTCCAAGACGGATGATATCTTCATCGACGGCTTGCCGGTGGGTATATTCTACGGAGCAAGCAAGGATGATAAGTTTACATTAGTATCCGAATATATGGAAGGCGACTTATTCGTGGAATTTGCCAAGATGATGAAGGAATGGGGAGATGCCGGCTACTGGAGAGAGGATGTTCTTAATTATACCGGTGACACCCGTGAAGAATTCCAAGCAGGCCAGACAGGCGCTGACCAGCATCATACGCAGACCTGGTATACAACGGTTCGTCCTCAGATGGATACAAGACAGCCCGGATCCGAGGTTGGCTTCTTCTCCTTCTCAGACGAGAGCAAGAACCTTACCAACCTGGTTATCACCCACGGTGCGGCGGCAGTTGGTGCCAATTCAAGACATCCCGAGAGAGCTCTCATGGTCTATGATCTGCTTCGTAATGATCAGGAATGCTATCGCTTGTTGAATTACGGTATTGAAGGCACTAACTATATCGTTTCGGCAGACGGACAGTTGGACCGTCCGGAAGGTTATGACAGAGATACGATGGAATATCCCGGCTTCTTCTGGTGGGGCAGAAATGACAAGCTTGAGCTTAATAACGTTACCTGGTATTCCGGTAAGGCGGATAAGTTCGCTGAGTATGCATCCTATGCCATCGATTATCCTTACTCTCAGTTAGTATTTGATACAAGCAGCGTTGAGGCTCAGATGGCTAATATGTCCAATGTATTTACCAGTTATGTAACAGCGATTGCATTCGGTAAAGCAGGTGATCCTGAGGAAGCGGTTAATAAGTTCAGAGCAGATATGAATGCTGCAGGCTACGAAGATGTGAAGAAGGTTCTCCAGGACCAGCTGACCGCTTACAAGGCATATTTGGGAGAATAATTTAAAAACTGAATAATATAACGAGCAAAAGCTTCAGACAAGATGAATCCATTTTTCTGAAGCTTTTTGTTTCGCGGAAGTGCGTTTATCATTATGTGGTCAATAAAGTTAATTATAATACAATGAACTGAATAATATTAATGAAAGTGAGGCGTACATATTATGAAAAAGCTGACAGCAATCTTAATGGGATCCATCTTTGCTTTAACTCTTATTCTCACAGGCATCCCGAAACAAACTGCCAATGCGGCGGCAGTAACGATCCAGAACGGCACCCAGTGGAGGGATACGACCAACGGTTCCCTGCAGGCTCACGGAGGCCATATTATTAAGGTGGGTTCCACCTATTATTGGTACGGTGAAGATAAATCACACAATAGTGCAACCTTTAAAAATGTATGTGTCTATTCCTCCACCGATCTTAAGAGTTGGACCTGGCGCAGCTATGCGCTTACCCCCTCTTCGGATCCCGAGCTGGCCAGCTGCAAGATTGAACGGCCGAAGGTATTATACAATTCGTCTACGGGCAGATACGTTATGTGGGCTCATTATGAAAATGCCGGGGATTATAATCTTGCGAGAGTTGCCGTTGCTTCCTCCTCCAGTCCCACCGGACCCTTTACCTATCATGGCAGCTTCCGTCCGAATAACAATGAATCCAGGGATTTTACGGTATTTCAGGATACGGACGGGCAGGCATACTTATTCTCCTCCTCCAATACCAATTCAAATCTGCGGCTCTACAGGCTGACCTCCGATTATCTGGGGGTTGCGGCAGAGCTTAATATGATCTATGAAGGGAAGCACAGGGAGGCTCCGGCGGTGGTTAAGAAAGGGAATATCTATTACCTGATAACCTCCGGCGCCTCCGGATGGTATCCGAACCAGGGCATGTATTCAACCGCGACCAATATTAACGGACCCTGGAGCACACCTCAGCCAATCGGCAATTCCTCCACCTTCTATTCCCAGCCGGCATTTATATTGACAGTACAAGGTTCCGGCACAACCTCATACTTATATTGCGGTGACCGATGGAATCCGAATCAATTAGGTGATTCCAGATATGTATGGCTGCCCCTGACCCTGAACGGCACCTCGGCTTCCATAGAATATTATGACAGTATCAGCGTGGATGCGGCTACGGGAGCGGTATCCGGAGCTCCTAACGGTACCTTGATATCCCAGGGCAAGGTTGCTACGGCGCAATCCTCAGCCGGCGGCAATCCCGCAAGCTATGCCAACGATGGGAACTATCAGTCGGAATGGGTGGCAACCGGAAGTACATGGCCCCATTGGTGGAAGGTAGATCTCGGCGCCGTATACAATGTTAAGAATGTTCAGATATCCTGGTGGATGATGAACGGCTCCGAGGCTTTCTATAAATATAAGATAGAAACCAGCACAGACAATACCAATTGGACTGTGGCTCTTGACCGGACCGGGAATACCACCTATGGATTTACATCGGACACCTTGTCGGCAAATGCCAGATATGTCAGAATTAATATGGTGGATGCGGATCTCTGGAACAATCCGGGCAACTGGTATACTCCGAGATTATGGGAGGTTAAGATATATGGGGACGCGACCTCCGGAAACCCGACACCCGTACCGACGCTGACACCGGCACCGACACCCACGCCGGTTCCCGGAGCCGCTGTTCGCTGGCAGTCCCATAACTATCCCACAAGGTATATTGCCAATGACAACGGTACCGCAAGGATCGTAGAGAATCCGACACTTGCCAATTCGGAATGGACTATGGTACCGGGGCTGGCAGACAGTTCCGGTGTATCCTTCCAGCTGAAGAGCAATCCGAGCATCTATCTGAGGCATTATGATTATGTGTTGAGAGCCGAGACGAACAGCGGCGGTAATTTTGCGGCAGATGCTACTTTTTATGCGGTAGCGGGGCTGGCAGACAGCAGTAAGGTATCCTTCCAGTCCTATAATTATCCGAGCCGGTATATCAGGCACTACAGTTATAATCTGAGGATTGAACCGATCAGCACGGCTACTGAGAAAAACGACGCAACCTTCGCCCGGCAATAGATTAATAATAAACAGGTTGATTATAGCTGTGAGATTTTTTATAATCATTATAAATAATAAGTCTTAATTGAAGGAAATTACGGCTATATTAAATAACAGGAAAGCAAGGGCGAAAGAATGAGAACATCCGGTTGGGAGAGCAGCAGAATAACAAAAAGCCTGAGGGAACAGATTGAGGCATATGTGAAGGAAATTACACGGCTGAACGTACCGCAGATCCCCTTTGAAGGATACCGTAAATTTATGGAGCAGGGCAGCAGAAGAGAATCGGAGGAGGCATACTTTAATACACGGAAGCAGCTTACGGCCATGGGGCTTTACCTTATGTGGAAGAAGCCCTCCGAGACGGAGCAGGATTATTTCAATGAGCTTTTGTGGTCGGTATCCAATGAATTTACCTGGTGCCTGGCAGCACATATTCCTTATGAAGAAAAGTATATCCCCGAGGCAGCGGCAGGCCATATTGATCTGTTTGCCGCGGAAACTGCGGCAACCTTAAGTGAGCTTATAACAATCCATCCGGATATCATTCACCCGGCGATACTGGTCCACATCCGCAGGCAGATTGATTCGCGGGTATTAACGCCTTTTCTTACGAAGGACTGGCACTGGGAGACCAGCCGGAGCAACTGGTGCGCCGTATGTGCGGGAAATGTCGGAATGGCGGCACTCATGCTGGAGCAGGGGGAGAGGCAAAAGAAAATCCTTGATAAGGTCGACCGGGCACTGGTCCATTATCTTGACGGCTTCGGAGAGGACGGGGCAACGGAGGAGGGGGTCGGCTACTGGGCTTACGGCTTTGGCTATTATATCTATTATACGGCCCTGCGGCAGGAGATGGATTCCGGCTATCAGCTGCCTGGAGGAATTCGGGAAAAGGTCAGGAAGATAGCCGAATTTCCGTATTATGTCCAGATAGCGGAGCATGCCTATGTCCCTTTCTCCGATGCAGCCGCCGGTATTGTCATCCCCACCGGGCTGTTATCCTGCCTTCAGAAGGAATACGGTATTGATCCGCCGGAATGCGGCAGCATCACTCCCTTTGACTTTGACCATTGCTACCGGTTCGCACATATCAGCCGTAACTTATGGTGGACCCGGGAACAGGTATTTAACAGGAAAGGGAAGGATTTTATCCATTACTTCCCGGATAAGCAGTGGCTGGTACAGAGAAAGGGCTCTGTCTTCTTTGCCGTGAAGGGCGGTAATAATGCGGAGGACCATAACCATAACGACGTGGGAAGCTTTATCCTCGCCATAGGAGGGGAGCTGATACTGACGGACCTGGGAGCCGGAATTTACACCGCGGACTATTTTGGAAGCAACCGCTATCAGTCCATGCATACCAGATCCTATTGGCATAACCTGCCTCTGATTGATCGGGAGGAACAGGTACCCACACCAAACGGATGTGAGATAAAAGAGGTATTCATCGACGGATCCAGGGCTGAGCTTCGGATGGAGCTGTCAAAGCTGTATGATATCCGTGGTCTGAATTCCTTTACAAGAAGCTTTATCTCGGAACCGGGGAAGGACCGCCTTGTATTAAGGGATGAATTTATCTCTGTACAGACCATGGGGAATAAGAAGGGTACGGAAGGGCTAAGCATAGAGGAAGGCTTTATCAGTCTGATAAAGCCCGTAATCAATGAAGATGGCGTAATCATATGGGAAGGCCGGGCAGGAAAAGCGGAGCTTAGGTATGATACGGCCCTGTTCAGCGCTTCCCTGGAGGAAGCCGAAGCAGCGGGACACCTGGGTGAGAAGGGAACGGCATACCGCGTAGGGCTTAGCAGCCGGAAGCCGGCTCATAAGCATGAAGCGGAATTTGAAATTAAAATCATAATTGAAGAATGATATTTTCCAGCTCTGCCGGTTTATGGATCACATAATCCGGCGGAGTTTTCCAATCCACGGGATATAGATCCGAATACCGGGCGGCAATACAGATCACGGAGACAGGAAGCCCATTCTGCCGCAGCAGCCGCTGGGCATTCTTCCCGAAGGTCATATCCTCGCTGTGATCGCCTATGTATAAAAAGATTCCGCCGTCCGGACCGGGATCTGTCTCCGGGTCACAGCCCAATACTTCCAGGCATTTTAAAAACCCGTCGGGTTCCGGTTTCTGCTGCCGTATGGGAATATCATCATAGCCGATGACGGCCTGGAAATATTCATCCACCTGATAATGCCTTAAGACACTGCGGATATTCTCACTGCCGTTCTGGGAGCAGATACCCATTCTGTATTGTGCCAGGCGGGGAAGAACCTCCTTTAATCCGGAAAACAGGCCGGGCACCGTAGGGTTCCTCAGCTGGCACGGAGTCCATAACCGGCCGGCTTCATCGATTTTATCCTCCGGTATATTGTAGCATTCCCGGTATAATTCCCGCCAGTTACGGTACCGGGAATTCATCTTCTGATAATTTTCCTCGGAACGGAGAACCTCGGGCAGGTGCCGGTCGATGTCGGGGTAAAAATGCCTCAGTATGTCTATGGTAACCGACATGTTCTTGGCGGTGCTGTCCACCAGGGTTCCGTCATAGTCCCACAGGATTGCTTTTATATTCTTCATATGCTGATAACGATACCTTTCTTAAAAGTCTGTAAGTTTCATAGAGAAGATCCCTGACCTGCATATCCCGCAGGCACTGATCCGCATATCGCAGG
>JAFADH010000237.1 GCA_023424995.1 Bacillota bacterium
CATTTATCCCGGCCCGTAAGAATAATAACCAGATAGCCTGTGCGAATTACTGCAAAAACCTTTTAAGAAACGCCAATATAAATAATGCCCTTAACACGGTCAATACAAGTCAATGGTTTTCCGTTGATATCGAAACAACGGATTATTTTATCCGAATCATGAAGCTGGATGACATATACATCGGTGCCTGGAGCAGTATCCGCCAGCTTACTTCTGCATTTGAGGAAATAAAGGCAATGGATGCCGATCTGGTCTATGTCAATACCCAGGGACATGTCATGAGTCATACGGAATTAGATTATTATACCTTCGATCCGCTGGAATCATTGAATAGCTATTCCGTATTCCGTAAGGGCTTTGGCAGCAGATATCTGTTGGTTACCAACGAATTGGATTATTGCGATTATTATCTGATGGCATTTATCCCATGGAAAAGCATTACGCCAAAGCTAATGCCGCTCTATCAGACGCTTCTGGTATTTATAATCATCATCAGTCTTATTACGATCGTACTGATCTACTCCATCAACGGCTTTTTGTCCCAGCCGATCCATGCATTGAAGCAGGTGGCTTCCGCCATGCACAGCGGGAAGCTGGATTCTAAAATAACCAATAATAATATAAACTGCGAAGAATTAATCATCATCAACAATGCCTTTAATAATATGATCGATGAAATATCTCGTCTGCATGCCGATATCTATGAAGAACAGCTTGCGAAAAAGGAAGTGGAATTACAATTACTAAAGTCCCAGATAGCACCCCATTTTCTAATTAATTGCCTTTATACCACCTGCAATCTTGCAGATGATGCCACCAACCATGATGCGGTCCGGAAAATGGTACAAACCTTATCCGACCATTTGCGATATACCTTGTCCGGCAGGACTACCGTTTCACTTGCCGAGGAAATCAAGCATGTGGAAAATTATTTGGAGCTTACAAAATTGCGCTTTCCCGGTTGTCTCTTCTATTCCTTTGAAATTTCCGAAGAGGCTGTTAATGCTTCCGTATTTCCCCTGATCCTGTTAGTTTTGACGGAGAATACCATTAAATACAATATGATTATGGGTGAAGCCCTTACTGTCAATATTAATGTCAATGTATATGCAAATGACAATGAAAAACGATTGCAGCTTACACATATAGACAGCGGCGAGGGATTTCGGAAAACGACGCTGGAGGAGATCAACGGGCTGGCCTCACGCCCTGCTCCCAAGACGGACGGCAAAAATATCGGTCTTTATAATATAGTAAAAAGATTGAAATTAATATATAATGATTCAGCCATGATCCGTTTTTCCAATGAGCCCGGATCAGGAGCCCGGATAGACATGGATATTCCGTATATGGAATATCTTGCAGAAGCCTTGGAAGAGGAGGGATATCATTGAACATATTGATCGTAGACGATGAATTTTATATTGTACAGGGAATAATAAAGAATACGGATTGGGCTATGCTCGGCATCGATAATGTCAGCGCCGCCTACAGTATGAAACAGGCACAGGAGATTTTTCTAAGCCGGCATGTCGATATACTGCTCTCGGATATTGAAATGCCGAAGGGAACCGGATTGGAACTCCTGGAATGGGCCCATGATAACGGTTATGCCCCGGTCTCGCTCCTGTTAACCGGTCACAGACGGTTTGATTATGCCCAAAAAGCAATTCATATGCAATGCATCGATTATATATTAAAGCCGGTGGAAACAAGTGTTTTAGAAGCCCAGATATCGCATGCCGTTAAGAAAGCCAGGGAAAAAGCACAGCTAAACAGCGCGAAAAAGATCATGCAAAATTGGAGTGCCAGAAAAGATCAAATCATAGAGTCCTTTTGGAGAGAGCTTTTCACAAATTCCGCTCCGCTTTCTGACGAACAGCTCCAAAAGTCTGTCGAAGGGATGGATGTTTCTTTTGATTATGCAAATGATTCCTTTTATATTATTTTGATAAATGTACGTCCTGTTAAGAATACCGGGGATATCAATCCCGATATTCCCTTTGGTATGATACAAGCTGTCATTCAAAAGAGATTTTATAATGAAAATTCTCTTCCGCCCATTAAGCTGTCACCTGATACCCTGGTTATCCTGTGCCAGGCACAAGCATTAAAAAGCCTTGAGGCCTGCTGTATAACCTGCCGCTCCCTATTATCCGATCTAACAGCCTCCACCAATTGTAAATACTCAATTTATCTCGGTGATTGTGTACCTGTAAATCAAATAAGGGAATCCTTCCAGCTGCTGTATAGATTCAAGGATAATATCTTTCCCAATGACAGTATTGTCCTGTCGGTCGATGCCTCCACACCTATTAACGCTTTCCGGCAGCCAGCGGCCGATCCCTCCGATATTCCCCTGGACCAATGGCAGGAATGGCTGCTTCAGTTAAGTTCACATAAAATCATTGATGATATTAATACATATCTGAGATATGAAGCCCCTTATTATCCTTTGTCCCTTATCAAAAGGATCTATCTGAGTATCATGAGGTCTATATTTTCAGCACTGGAAAGCAAGCAGATATCCGCAAATGAGATTTTTCCCAAATTGATCTCACATGCGGATATTATACAGGAAGCCTCCTCCAAGGATATGTTTATCCAATGGATCAAAGCATTGTTGAATAATACGGAGGAGCTGCTGACAGCTGAAAAGAATTCCGATTCGATTATAAATTCCGTAAAAAAGTATGTGAAGGAGCATATCAGCTCATCGGAGTTAAACAGAAGCTTCCTTGCGGCACAGATCCATCTGAATCCGGATTACCTGTCCTATTTATTTCATAAGGAGGCCGGTCAATCCCTAAGCAGCTATATCCTGGAGGAACGAATTCTATTAGCTAAGAAGCTCCTTAATACGACTAATAAAACCCTGCAGGAAATATCAGAAATGATCGGCTTTTCTAACGGCTCTTATTTTCATAAGCAATTTAAAAGGCTGACCGGGATGACTCCGCACCAGTACCGTTCTTCATAAGCTGCTAACGATTACCTTTAATACTATCAATACGGCTAAGCCTTTTTTCCATTCTATCATCGGCTTGTTAAAAAATAAAATGACATGATAAAATATGGCTCCCTTTGAAAGAACTTTATTCCCTGCACAAAAGCTTCCATCGAATTAAATATAATTTATTTTTATAATACACCGTCATGTGTAGTAATCACCTTATATAGATCCGGTCTGCGGTCCCGGAATATTCCCCATTCCGCTCTCTGATCCATTAATTTGTCCAGGTCGAATTCACTGATCAGGATTGCCTCTTCCGTTCTGCCGGCTTCCTTTATCTTATCACCGGTACTGTCGGCGATGAAGGAGGAGCCATAGAAATGTATCTCGGAATCGTCGATCCGTTCCCTGCCGGTCCGGTTTGAAGCGATGACCGGAACCAGGTTGCAGGCCGCATGCCCTATCATACACCGCTGCCAGTGATCCCTGGAATCGATCTCGGGATTCTCCGGCTCGGAGCCGATGGCAGTGGGATAGAATAACAGTTCCGCCCCCATGAGCACCATGCACCTTGCCGCTTCCGGGAACCACTGGTCCCAGCAGATTCCGACTCCGATTTTGCCGAACCTTGTATCCCATACCTTGAAGCCCGTATCCCCCGGATTAAAGTAATATTTCTCTTCGTAGCCGGGTCCGTCAGGAATATGGCTTTTCCGGTAGACTCCCAATAATTCCCCGTCGGCGTCGATTACCGCCAGGGAATTGTACCTGGCCTGGTTCCTTCTCTCATAGAAGCTGACGGGAAGTACGACCCCAAGCTCCTTGGCCAGCCCTCTGAAATGCTGCACCGTACGGCTTACATCCACCTCTTTGGCATAGGAATAATATTCCGGTTTCTCTTTCTGGCAAAAATACAGATTCTCAAAAAGCTCCTGAAGAAGAATAATCTGCGCTCCCCCGTCAGCAGCCCGGCGTACCATATCTTCCGCCTTTTTAATATTATCCTCCATATGATCGGTACAGCTCATCTGAGTTGCAGCAACCTTAACCAATCTCATTCCATCACTCCGTCTTATCAGTATAAATTAACAGCAGCTGCTTTCATCTTCCGGTGAAAGTGTCTGTTGCCTGCATCCGTCCCGTTATGCAAAGGGCATAGCTTAATATTATATCAGGCAGTCCATATTGTAAAGCATATCCCGCTCACCGGTGCCCTAGTACTCTGTAACTCCTTAATCTTTACTTTGGGCACAGGATGATTATTCAAATGCAAGGCGGAGGAGAGCGCTGTAGCGGTGGTTACAGCAACTGACGACAACGCTGCAATTGGACAATCAGACAAGTACAAGGTAAAGTTTTAAGGGTTACAGAGTACTAGAGGCATCTGCTGCGTAATACAGTGGACATTTCCGCCTTCCGTAATAAGCCTAATGCCGTCCACCGTCTTAATTCTCCGCTCAGGAAAGACACTCTGCAGGATATCCTGCGCTTTCCGGTCCGTATCCATAGCATCTCCTCCGAACACCGGAAGTATGATGCCTCCGTTAACAAAATAAAAGTTCAGATAGCTTAAGGTCAGACGGTCCTCCCTCAGGTATCTGGCAGGAGGCTGCGGTATCTCTATGACAGACAGCTCTCTGCCCAGGGCGTCTCTGGAATTATTTAATAATTCAATATTTTCCCTGCTGATCTCATAGTTAGGATCTTCGGGATCTTTACAGGTCTGCATCAGAATCACTCCCGGCCTTGCAAAGCATGCTGCATTATCCACATGGCCGTCGGTCTCGTCTCCCCACAAGCCCCTGTTCAGCCAAAGTGTCTTACGAATGCCAAGATACTGTTCCAAGTTCGCCTCGATCTGTTCCGCCGTCATATGGGGATTGCGGTTCTTATTCAACAGGCACTCCCGGGTCGTGAGCAGCGTTCCCTGTCCGTCCACATGAATAGAGCCTCCTTCCAAAACCATGGGTACATTGCGGTATGCAACTCCGTAATACTCCAGCAGCCTGGGAGCGACCTCATTATCCAGCTCGTAGCGGGGATATTTCCCGCCCCAGGCGTTAAACTGCCAGTTCAGGGCAGACAGCTTCCTGTCCCCGTTAATAAGAAATATGGGTCCGTT
>JAFADH010000250.1 GCA_023424995.1 Bacillota bacterium
GTAGAAAGGAGTAGTAATAATGGGAAATACGGAAAAGTTTGAAATGATTGCTAATATATATGATACGCCTGAAAGAGTTCAAATTGCAAAGCTATCATTAGCTGCTATTCGTGAGTTTTTAGTAGATATTGATGGCAAACATGCGATTGATTTCGGTTGCGGAACCGGTCTTATAGGAATGAACCTGTTAAAAAACTTTACTTCTATTCTTTTTCTGGATACATCACAAAATATGCTGGATCAGCTAATGGGCAAAATTCTAAACGCTAATATACAAAATGCAGATACCTTATGCTTTGATCTTGAAAAGCACAGTCTTCATGATGTATACGCCGACTATATTTTTATGGTTCAGGTTTTACTTCACATTCAGGATGTTGAATTAGTTTTATCCAGATTATATGATGTTCTGAACGAAGGAGGACATTTGCTCATCGTAGACTTTGATAAAAATGAAAAAATAGTTTCTGATATCGTACACAATGGTTTTGATCAAATAGAATTAGCGGACAAGATGACTAAAATAGGCTATAAGAATGTTCAATCCAAAACTTTCTACACGGGAAGCAATATATTTATGGGACATGATGCGTCGATGTTTATTCTTGATTCTCAAAAATAGAGTATCCGCGAAGGCTATTTCAAACGAAGGAAGCATCTGTTTTGTATCCTCCACACATGTGAAGACGGTCTGCTTAATAAATTAAATAGATAATTAGTGTATGCATTCATTTATTAAATGGGTGCATTTTTCTGTAGAAAAATGGTTAAATACACAGCTAAGCAGCGGTGTGATGAAAATCGGGACCGGAAAGGAAAACATACGTGACTATGCTAAGGTCTCGCAGCTTTGTTTGTCTTTCTAATATGAAAAACTTAAATGCCCTATTCATTGAGGCGGGTATTTCGTAAACAATGGTTTATGCCAGGACCCAATCTTATTGGCGGCCATGGGAAGTAAGATTGATCTTAAAAGCGGAAAATTAATCTTTGTTGGCCGTGTTTCTATCCTATTACAAAAATAAATTAAAAATTTCAGAAAGGTTGGGCGTTGGGCAAGCTGTTTTATAGACGAGATTGCCTCAATACTAGCGGCACGAGTTGTTTCGAAAAAAATCATATTAACATTACTTAAACAATTAATAAACACTATATAAATATTTAGTTTGTATTATCACTGTATCAAAAATAAGTAACAATGTTGAATGCTTCTTTGCAGGTATGTATGAAGACCGTTTGAAGATATCTGCAAAAATATCCTGCAAAACGATGTGGCTTCTGTTTTGACAAAAGCAATCCTTATTATTACTTCCCTTACATCAGGTTGCTAAAAAAATACTTATCGAAAAAAATTTATTTACTATCAGGAGGAAATGATTATGCAAGATGCTTTTGTGAAAAGCAATATGGTAAAGGTAAATAGAATTATTAATGTTTTGATGGGCACTGTTCTTATTATTTCTGTATTTTTACTTTTTGCGAAGCAGGTCAGGCCGGAAGTAGTAGGCTCTCTTTTTTTGGAGCTTTTTATAGCAACTGTTTTGGTAGTAAGGAAGAAAAAACCAATGCTGGCAACGGCAATATTACTGCTGTCAATATTAACCTTCACAACTCCCTATATAGGCAGCGGGATTTCCGGTATGCTGATAATGGTTGTTTTATGTGTCCTATCCCTGTATCTGAATAAAATTCTGTTATACAGTATGGGAAACCTTTATGTCATTTCCTATGTTATTATCTATTATTCCAATGTACATAAATTTGATGGGAACCTGTTTGCAACATTGGCTTTTGTAGGAATAACTGAAATTGTTTTATATTTTGTCTGCAGCCGCAGCGCCGGACTGATCCAATTATCAAACAAGAATGAGGCAGAAGCAAAAAAACTTCTGGAGGAGATGGACAACATAGTAAATGTTATACAAGAAAATTCAGTCTCTCTGAGCAATGATATTATTAATTGTGATAAGGATATCAGTACGTTGAAAGATATCAGTAATACAATGGCTGTCAGCATTAAAAATGTAACGGAAGGTGTTGCAAATCAATCCCATAGTATTACCTACATCAGTGATATGATGAACAGAGCAGATGAGCAAATGACTGAAATCAACGATTTGTCTGGAGATATGTCTAAAACTTCTCAGGATACCAGCCGGATAGTAAAACAGAATTCCGATCGGATAAACCAGATGGGAATGCAAATGAAAATAATACATACCGCGGTGCAGGAATCACTGGAAACTGTGGAGGCTTTGAATCAGAGCATGATGGAAGTAAATAATTTTCTTTCGGCAATTAATCAGATCGCAGCACAGACCAATCTTCTTGCGTTAAATGCGAGTATCGAAGCATCAAGAGCAGGAGAAGCAGGAGCGGGATTTTCCGTTGTTGCAAGTGAGATTAAAAAACTCGCAGAGCAAAGCACCAATACGGTAAAACATATTGACAGTATTATAAATGACATTCAGGCAAAGACAGAGCTTGTTTTTAAAAAAGCAGGACAAGGGACCTCTGCGGTGAAAGAAGGAGAACTTATTACAAATGAAGTTCTTAACAGCTTTGAAAATATAAAAACAGCATTTACCAATATTGATATGTACATAGAGAAAGAATTTGAAATGACAGAAACTGTGAGCTCCATCTTTAAAGAAATACGGGAACAATCGGAAACCATATCAGGCATTTCAGTAAAGCACATAGAAAATACGGAAGAAATGTTTGCAATAACGGAGGAGCAGAATTCCAGCATTGATGTTATTTATGATTCCATCAGGAATATCAGTAATTCTGGAATCAAATTAAGGAATTTAACGGAAACCAGGCAGAAAGCCGGTTTATAAAAGATACATAAAAACTGTATAGTGTCATTTAATCTATCAGAGGTCCGGCGCGGTAGTATAACTTACCGTTATGCCGGACTTTCTTTGGTTAGCAGAGCTCTGAAAAGAACGGATCAAAGAGGCTAATATTAATATGTCATAAACAATTTTCTGACAAATTTCAAACATATGAAATATATAATAAGAGCATAAAAGGAAACAGACAAACTAATTGCAAAGGAGAAATAAAGTATGGAACAGAATAAGAAATTTATAAATTGTGAACACAAAAGTGTGGTGGTTAACAGGGATAAGGAGGCTGTGGAAGGATAGTTATCAGAACCTGGGATGTGACTTCAGCGGCAATTTGAATCATCTGTAAGAGAAATAGAAGCACTTGAAAAATTAAAAAACTTGGTGCATCCGCTTTTGCCTTTGGCATTATTGGTTCCGCCTTTATGGCAGGTTTCGCACCAAGGAGAAGAGAAAAGCAATTTACTGGTCCATTAAATTTATCACACGGAGGGAAAAAACTTGAATTTAAAAGAGAAAGCAAGCGCATACGTACTTGAGAAAGCATTTGGTTATATAGCAGGAAACCCGAAAGAAAATCTGCCTAAGTTAATGAAATGGGCTGATGAGTTTGATATTGCAGGGAATTGGAAGCCTCAGAGAGAATTATTTCATACTATAGTGGATGACCCGGAAAATAACTGGTATCAATATATTATGAGCCTGTATAACGACCTTGATTCCGGGGTTTTGCAGGCAACCTTTAAAAATTTTCTTATTAATGCCAGTATGTTAGGCTATCCCAGACAAAGGAAGATGGAGGAAAAATTAGATTGCAATGTTCCCTGGGCAATTTTAATGGATCCTACCTCAGCCTGTAATCTTCAGTGTACCGGCTGCTGGGCTGCGGAATACGGGAATAAGCTGAATATGACTTATGAAGAACTTGATAACATCATCAACCAGGCGAATGAACTGGGAACTTATTTTTTCCTGTATTCGGGCGGAGAACCTTTGGTGAGAAAAGCGGATTTGATCCGGTTATGTGAGGCACATCCTGATTGCCAGTTTACGGCGTTTACCAATGGAACTTTAATTGACGAGGCTTTTGCGGATGAAATGCTGCGGGTGAAAAATTTTATTCCGGCTATCAGCGTAGAAGGCTTTGAACAGGATACGGATTTCAGGCGCGGCAGCGGCACCTTTAATAAAGTAGAAAAAGCAATGAAGATTTTAAAGGAAAAGAAACTTCCCTTTGGTATTTCCTGTTGCTATACAAGTAAAAATGTTGACATGATCGGGTCGGAAGAATATTTTGACCAGATGATAGCCTGGGGAGCAAAATTCTGCTGGTTCTTCACATACATGCCGATTGGCAATGAGGCGGTCCCGGAGCTTATGGTAAATGCGGAACAGCGTGAATTCATGTATCATCAGATCCGGACTTTCAGGGAAACAAAGCCGATTTTTACATTGGACTTCTGGAATGACGGGGAGTACTCGGAAGGCTGCCTGGCAGGAGGAAGAAGATACCTGCATATCAATGCCAACGGCGATATGGAGCCTTGTGCTTTTATCCATTATTCCGATTCCAATATCAGAGAAAAAACATTATTAGAAGCCCTTAACTCTCCTTTATTTAAAGCTTACCGAAAAGGGCAGCCCTTTAATGAAAACCACCTGCGTCCCTGCCCTTTGCTTGATAATCCGACGGAGCTTCCCAAAATGGTGGAAGAATCAGGGGCACATTCCACCGATTTACAGAATCCTGAAAATGTACATAACCTTGCTGCCAAATGCCGTAATGCCGCCGATATCTGGGCAGAAGCCGCAGATAAAATCTGGGAGTGCTCCGGGCATTGCAATATGTGTACTAAATAATAACAGGAATTATATGCGGATAAGAGCTTTGGGCTTTTATCCGCAGGAAGCGGTGCCATCCAAGCCTGTCATATGTTTTGCTTAATACTTTATAATAAAAAACCATATGAATTCACCAGGCAGTGACAGCCTGGTGTTTATCTGTTGGAACTTTTAAAAATAGAGGAGATCATATGGAAATAAAGAAGAAATTTATTATAAATACGGTTTATTATTTGATACTTGCCGTATTTGTGTATATGGGAATCAAATTTGCGGTTCCGGTGCTTATGCCATTTATCATTGCAGCCCTATTAGCAACCGTAATAAACCTGATTGCAGGCCGGCTCTCAGATAAACTGCGTTTCAGCAAAAAGCTGGCAGCTGCTCTCATCACGGCGGCTTTTTTCGGGTTGTTAGCATTTTTAGTGGTTTTCGCCGGGAGCAGTCTTTTATCTTTCATAGGAGAAGTAATTATAAGAATACCAAAACTGTATAAAGAAGAAATTCTGCCGTTGTTAGACAAGGCTTTCCATAATCTTTCGGTGAATACCGTTTCCATGGATGCAGTAATCAGAAGTGGGTTGGAAGAAAATTATAATACATTAACTCAGAATTTAGGGCAGTATATCTCGGAATTCTCAATGAAGGCGGTAAAGGCCTTCTCAAGTTATGCGGCAGGCTTGCCGTCCTTTATAGTCAAATTAATCATGACTGTCGCAGCGACTTTCTTTATGGCCGTTGATTATGACAGAATAATCGGATTCATCTTACAGATATTGCCGGATAAAGGACGGAAGCTTTACCGGAAAATCAAAGACCACACGGTGAATATCATTTTTATCTATATAAAATCCTATTCCCTGCTTTGGTTTATGACCTTTGTGGAGCTATGCATCGGTTTGCTTATTTTAAGAATACCCTATGCAATTGCGATAGCCCTGGCAATTGCCTTATTTGACATACTTCCTGTTTTAGGGACAGGAGGGATCCTAATACCTTGGGCATTAATTGCAGGAGCTCTTGGGAATTATAAAATGGCGGTTGGAATCATCATTCTTTATCTGGTTGTAACGATTATCCGCAATACCGTGGAGCCAAGAATTGTAGGAAAGCAGATTGGCATACATGCGCTGGCAGCACTTATGGCAATGTTTATCGGTTTAAAACTGTTTGGGATTATCGGCCTGATCGGTCTGCCGGTAACCTTATCAATTTTTGTGAACCTGGAAAAAAGCGGAGCTATTCATCTGCTTCACAAAAAAGCAAGTGATTAAAAAATAGATGGGATAATGAAATCCTGTTACGGTCAGAATTTGTACAAGCTTTTTATTTTAACAAAATCCTAACGGAAGTTTAACATTATAGAACAATTATAAGCTATGATATGTTTGTAATTCAAATATGTAAATAAAATACAAAACGAAACATGAATAAAATAAGCATAATGAAAGGAGCAAAATGAATAGCAGAATTTATTTATTAACAGGTGCTGCCGGCTTATTGGGCAGTAATGTATCAAGAAAGCTTATTGAAAGAGGTGAACGGGTTCGGGCATTAGTGCTGGACGGAGACGCTGCAGCTAAGTATATACCTGATGAAGCGGAAATTGTAATTGGTGATATAACAGATCCTGATTCTTTGGAAAAATTTTTTACGGTACCGGAGAAAACGGAGGTTTACGTAATTCATGCTGCAAGTATAGTTACTTTAAACCCCAATCCCAGTGAGAAGGTTTATGCGGTCAATGTTACAGGGACACAGAATATCATAAACAAATGTGTGAGCCACAAAGTTAAAAAGCTGGTTTATATAAGTTCCACAGGTGCTATTCCCGAAAAACAGGGCAGGCTGCCTATTAAAGAAGTGAAGCGTTTCAATACACAGAGACTGGTCGGCTATTATTCCGTTACAAAAGCGGAAGCTTCCCAGCTGGTTTTGAATGCATTGGACCTGGTGCCGGGATTGGATGCTTCCATTATTCACCCCAGCGGCATCTGCGGGCCTAATGATTACTCTTACGGACCTGTGGCGGAATTTATCATGCAGTATGCCGGAGGAAAGATGCCGGCAGGCATTGCCGGGACTTTTAACAGTGTGGATGTAAGAGATCTGGCGGAGGGAGTTATAGCCTGCTGTGATAAAGGCAGAAGAGGGGAATGCTACATCATGAGCAACAGCCAGGTTTCCATGGAAGATATGTTCTACCTGATAAATGATGCGGCCGGATTAAATTACAAACCGAAAATCCTATCACAGAAACTTGCCCGGACACTTTCTATCATAATGGAAGCCGGCAGTAAAATAACCGGAAAACCTGCCGCAATAAGTGATTTTGCAATTTATAACCTTACGCGGAACAATAATTTTGACTGCAGTAAGGCAAAGAAGGAATTAGGTTTTCATTGCCGCCCCTTTGAAGAGACAATAAATGATGAAGTCCTTTGGTTAAAAGCCGAGGGCAAAATATAAGATAACAGAATTATCACTGTAAAAAATAAAAGGATATTATTTATAGTATTTAAAACAAAAGAAACTGCGGGTGTGATTATACCGGTAGTTTCTTTCGTTATAAGAGTGATCCGGAAAACAGAAAGGAGAAATGTAACATGGAAAGGATTTACTGCATTCTGATCGGCTATTTTTGCGGCTGCTTTCTTATGGCAGATTTTATATCCCAAAGATACACAGGGCACGGCATGCCTGAAAACGGACCTGATAATCCGGGGACAGCCAGTATTGTCATGAAGCATGGCATAAAGGCAGGGCTTATGGTGCTTTCAGGAGATCTTTTGAAGACTTTTACTGCAATTATAGTATGCAATCTCTGGCTTTTCAAGGAGCTTGGAGGTCTGGCGATAAGCTATGCAGGGTTAGGAGCCGTGCTGGGACATTGTTTTCCGGTATTCCGGCATTTTCACGGAGGAAAAGGCGTAGCAGTCACAGGAGCCTATTCACTCAGTTTATTTCCGCCTGTTGGACTTATAAGTTATGCTATAGGCGGTCTGGCAGCATTTTTCAGCGGATATCTTGCGCTGGGGTCAGCTGCAATCGCTATTTCATTTCCTATTACTGCATTTCTTTTTGGACTGCGGACGGAGGAAATTGTTCTGGCCGCAGCAGCAGGTGCTGTGATTTTAATATGTCATAGAAGAAGTTACCGGCTACTATGTTCCGGAAAAGAGAAACGGTTTAATTTTCTAAAGAGGATAAATAAGTGAAGCCGCTTCTAATTCCTGTCCTTTTATTTGTAAAGAATTCTCCGTATGAATAACACTGTCATCTTTATTCTTTGAAATTTTTTAAACGGCATGAAAATTATATCTATTAACATTTTAAAAACACAACTTAAACAATTTATAAATATCAAAAAGCTATAATGCTAAAATGAAATGGACGAAAACACGTCCGAAATAACAAATTTTCAGGAGGAATATTATATGAAAAAAAGTAGTTTTGTTGCATTGATTCTTGGAACAATCAGCTGTGTGTTTTTTGCACTTGGCATGTGTATGGCTTTGCTGCCGGAATGGAATGCATTTAAGCCGGGCATTGTTTCAGGCTGTATCGGCTTACTATTTGCTTTAATTACTGTAATTGTATGGCGTAAAATGGAACATAAATCTCCAATAAAAATTACAGGAAAAGCAGTGTTTACAGCCGTCATCGGTATCCTTGGTGCACTTGCACTGGGTATTGGCATGAGTTTTACGATGGTCTGGTCTAATCTGGTTCCAGGAGTTATTATCGGACTTGCGGGTATTCTGCTGTTGCTTTCACTTATTCCTATCATAAAAGGTCTTAAGTAATAAGCAGTTTAGTGGGAAGTAAATTTAAGTTAAAGGATATGCAGGAAATAGAATATATGTCACTGAAATAGGCCGGCTCTATGTATGAAGGCATAAGATGACAGGCTTGCTGCCCGTTATTTCAAAGCTTCACAGATTATAAACAGAAATAAAAAGGAAACAGAATATGAAAAAAATTATTAACACATTGAGATCAAGATTTTTTATTTCCTCATTCTTAATTGTACTGGAAGTCATAGAAATAATTGTTTTTGTGCAATTTTTGTCTCATTATTTTTTCCTTTTATGGATAATGGCATATATAACAAGCTTTGTAGCCTTCATCAGCGTAGTAAATATGAAAAGCAATCCTGATTACAAAATTCCATGGATTAGTATCATTTTAGCTGTTCCCCCTTATGGCGCACTGTTTTTTGGTATGTTTTATAAAGTACAGTTTTCTAAAAGAGAAGAAAAATTCCTGGTAAAAACAGAGGCAAGACTAATAGCAAAACATAAAAGTGTTTTTATTCCGGAGGAACTTAACAATGACCGCAGGGCATATAATCTTGCGAGAGCACTATCGGAAGAATCCAGATGTGGTGTTTATGGAAATACTGTCTCGGAATATTTTCCGCTGGGAGATGATTTCTTTCCGCGGTATCTGGAAGATTTAAAAAACGCGGAACGGTATATATTTATGGAATATTTTATAATTGAAGCCGGCATTATGTGGGAAGCCATATTGGATATATTGAAGAAAAAAGCAGAGAGCGGAGTTGAAGTCCGGCTTATTTATGATGATATCGGATGCATGAAGACAGTACCTGAAAAATATTATGCGGAGCTTAATAGTATGGATATTCATACTATTCCCTTTGCCAAGCTGAGACCTAAGGCTAATTCCCGTTATAATAACCGTACTCACCGCAAGATCACCGTTATTGACGGAGTTGTCGGATATACCGGCGGCATCAATATTGCGGATGAATATATCAATGCAAAGAAAAGATTCGGGCATTGGAAGGATTCTGCCGTTCGATTGGAAGGTGAAGCAGTTAGGGCTCTATGCAATCTGTTTTTGTTTAATTGGGATCTGGCGCATCTTACCACAACATCCCATTCCCTGTATCTGCCTGAGAAACAGGCAGTATCTCCAAAGGGTAAAGGATATTATATACCCTTTGGTGCCGGTCCCTCTTCCATATATGCAACCCCGGTTGCAAAAAATATGTACCTGAATTTAATCAATTCAGCCGTTGATTATGTGTATATTACGACGCCTTACCTGATTATTGATTATGAATTAACGAATGCAATTCTGAATGGGGCACGCCGAGGAGTGGATATACGAATCATTACACCCCATATTCCGGATAAAAAACTGGTTTTTTTAATGACACGCAGCTCTTATGAACAGTTTCTGGAAGCCGGTGTACGTATCTATGAATATACCCCCGGATTTATCCATGCCAAAAACCTTATTTGCGATGATTTATTTGCGGTCTGCGGGACGATTAACCTGGACTACAGAAGTCTGGCCCATCATTTTGAAAATGCAGTGTGGATGTATAAGACCGAGACATTAAACAGCATGAAGGAGGATTTCCTGAAAACCATGGAAATGTCCATAGAATACTCCCTCGGTCTGTCCCGTATGAAGCCCATGGAGAAAATTCTAAAATTCGGATTGAAGCTTTTTGCCCCTATGCTATAAGAATATGTAAATAAGGAGGAGCTATGGTAGAAGAAAAGAGTCCATTTATAGCTTACGAATATTTAAATATACCGGTTAAACAATCTATGGAAAATCTTTATATTGATTGCTATAAGAGTTTCGGATGGCAGATGGAGGGAATGGCCGTAACTTTAAAACCGGATGTATCCGAGCTGAAATTAAAAAGGAACCGTAAAATCAATAATCGGGAAGAATTAAAAAAACTGCAAAATGAGTTTGAAATTGCATTGCATAAGCTTGAAAGGATGGAATTATCGAAGACCTTAAAAGGAACATCAATTGCTTTAGCTGCAGGTATCGCAGGGGCGGCATTGCTTATAGGAGGTTTTTTTGCTTACTCGGCAGAAAGTATCTGGCTATGTATTATTTTGTTCATTCTTGGGGGACTGGGCTGTATATTCCCTTATTTTGCCTACAAACGCATTATGAAAGAGCAGGAAAGTAAGGTGAAGGAAGAAATAGAAATCCAGTATGATATTATTCATGGATTTTGTGAAAGAGCAAATTCATTAATAAACGAAGCTGAAAAATCAGCAGATTAAAGTACGTTAACTTAATATAAACATTTTATAAGCAATTCTTTAACAAAGGAGCGGTAAAATCAATATGGATTTAAACTTTCTTCAACGTAAGGATTTAAATTAATAATCTAAAAATTAAAACAAATAGGAGGTATATGTTATGTCAGAATACAAATTAAAAATCGGAAAGATAGGCAGAGGAGTGATAGGAGAATATAAAAAAGCAGAAGAGAAATTTACAGATAAATTTTTGGAAAAGGATGAAAACAGCGAATCAGGATATAAGGTAAAAACGGGTAAAACGGGAGAGGCAGTAACCAATGCTTTTAAAAACATTGAAAAAAGCACCGTAGACGGCTACAAGAAAATTGAGGATGGTGTTGTAAACGGATATAAAAAAATCGAAAATACATTTGTGGATGCTTTTTTAGTTAAAGATGGTGAGGATGAAGAAAATAACAAGAAAGACATCGAATAATAATATACTCAAAAATTCCTATGAGCTTATTCATAACTCTCGTAACGGGCGTTCTGGATAAGCTTTTTTATGTTTCTATAAAAAGCACCGGTGTAAGCGTATCACTTTATATTCCAACAATAATGAATGGACAATTATACTAAAATATTACACTAAAACATTACACTAAATCCGGCTTCGTTTAATATTTCATAAACACGACAGAAGCAAATTATAAATAAACATATAATACACTATATCTGGCGACGGAGATACCTGTTAAATCAATATATAATAGCATCTATTATATGTGATCCATACAAGCATGAAATCAGCTTTATAAGCATTGGTAATAAAAAAAGCTGCATAATATCAGCCGGGCGCCGCCGTTAATAATATCTATTCTGGGAATAATACTCAGCGTATTTTCCTTTTACATAGATAAATACAGATGAGAAAGGAGAAAGAACATGACGAAAATAATTATTATTGTAGTAATCGTTGTTGTTGTGGTTATCGCCGCTGCAGTTATAAAGAGCAGAAAGAAATAAGCTCTAAGAAAGCAGTATATTGCTTCCTCTTTTGGCGAAAAGAATTCACTGGTTTATCTTTGGATAAGCTTTTCTGTTTCTACAGACTGAGGAACATATTTTTTAGATTGGAGAATGAATATGAATAAACTAAATTGTCACTGTATGAGCCTCGATATCGTAAAACAGCGCTTATGGACATGCTGGACAGTTTAGTAAAGAATGCACATGGGAATCTGAGGATACTGCGCAGACACTGTCACATCACCCCTGTATTGTGTAATCATTATAAGAAATAACAAGCAGAAAGGAGTTGTATATGGGCAATATTATTATTGTTGCAGAGACAGGTTCAGATATCCCTGTTGATGTGGCAGACCGGAATGGAATTTATTTGGTTCCGATGCATGTATCTTTAGGAGATACCACGTTAGACGACGGCTCCTTTCCCGTGCTGAAAATCTGTGAGTATTATTCCGGAACGGGAAAATTGCCAAAGACCAGCGGGAGTTCCCCTGAGGACTTTGAGAAGGTTTTTGACGAGATCCATTTCCTCTGGCCGGAAAAACATATCCTGCATCTGGCTTATTCATCTGCCACTACCTGCTCCTATCAGAGCGCTTTGCTTATTGGAGCGGAGCGGGATTATGTAACCAGCATAGATACAAAACATGTTTCAGCAGGTCAGGCGGCTGTAATACTTAAAGTGGCGAGGATATTGGAAGAAGTACCGGGACTATCACCGAAAGAGGTGTACGAAACCGTCGATAAAGTTTGCCGCCAGACTCATATGTGTTTCCTGCCGGGAGATCTGGAATATCTTCGGGCAGGCGGACGTGTCGGTAATGTTGCCTATTTGGGCGGAAAACTGCTTCATCTGCATCCCTGTATTGAAATAATAGACGGACATCTGCTGGCGACCCAAAAATACCGTGGCAGCCTGTTAAAAATAGTACCCAGGCTTATTAGAGAGTTTTCCCGGAAACATCAGTTTCAGAAAGAACAGCTATATTTACTCTGGTCTATTGGACTGGATGAGGATATTCGTGTTGCAGCAGAAGCTGAGGCAAGGAATTGCGGATTTCGTGAGATAACATGGGTCCAGACAGGATGTGTCATCACTGCTCATTGCGGACCGGGAGCTTTTGGTATTGTTGGATTTTCCGAATCAGATCAGGTTACAAATTAATAATGCAACAACATTGGTCAAATAAAATGCAAATATGCGTCATGTATCATAGCGTGTGTAATCAATGATGATTGCAAATAAATTATAAGGAGCAAACTATATGATAGAAAAAAATCCTGAAATTACTTTAGATGATGATGCAAGAGGCATTGACGCAGTGCCTGGAAGCTCTGCTTTTCTCGATTGGCTTTGGGCGGCCTCATTGATTGGGGACGATAACAAGCGCTATTGGTTTGGCGGATCTCCGCTAATACTTAAACTGGAAAACGTAGACATCTGCACATGGGAGCTTTGTACTGAAAGAGGAGCGGTCAGACAAGATCTTAACTCTATCTACAAAATTGCTGATTTTCCTGGTGTAAACCGTTCAAGGAAGGATGTTTTGCCCGGCGGCACTCATACAGTTACGCGTACAGAGGACGATGTAACCGTGGAAATAGGCTGTATTAAGGTTATTTGCCATAAAGACCACTCCTGGAATATAATCGTTAATGATGAGGAAAACAACTTCAGCGCAGATATCATACACAGACCGGATTGTCACGGTCCATTGTGGTATGGACGGGAAAAGCCTTCTTATCTCACACAGCATTCTGTGACATACGGTTATAATTGCAGCGGACGCGTTAAAGGCACACTGACGATTGACGGCAAGACTATCCATGTTCACGGCGCCGGTATCCGGGAAAGGTATGTGGCAACCGATTCATCTCCCGCAGAAATCGGCGGTTGGGAGGATTGGGGCTGGTTCCACTTTGATGAAGCGTTTGGTTCCATGTATGATATGCGTCTCGGCATGAAAGATCAGGTCATTACTCTTGTGGATGAAAACCTGTATCTGCCGGCAGGGAAAATGGACATTAAGCATGAGGAATGGGCATATATGCCGCAGTTTGGGGGATTTATCCCTACGGTTTATAAAATACAGATTGAAACAGAGGTCGGTACACTGAACATGAGCGCTCATGCGGCTAACGTAAGAACTTGGGGTGTAACAGGAAAATGCCCGGATAATCCGGTGGCAACAATTGAATGGGATACGGTAGAAGGAACATTCACCTATACGGATGGCTCAGTAAAAGAACTCCATAACGGCTATGGAGATATGTCCATCCGCCAGTGGAGAGCATATCCAAGTTTGATACCGCCTGTTGGTATGTACGAGAGCATCAATAAGGAAGAAAGATTTACAACTTTATAATGAACAGCAAACACGGCACATGAAGATCATGTGCCGCGTTTGTATATTGTATTTATATATGATTTTTATGCAGAAATTTGATAAATAGAGTGATCGTCAGTATTACAAATGGCTGTCATTCTTTAGGGAGAGTTATGAATATTTTTATGAAAGGTCATTATCTAAGGGAAATGTGAACATATAAGAATACCAATATCAGTATGCGGTTTATATGAAAAAGGACTTGCATCCAGCAACTTTTTGAGGATAATTGCGTAAATTCGTTCCGGACTTTTGCAAATATAAGATTTAACAGTGAAATAATATGTCACAATTATACAATATTAATTGCATAGGTGCAATACGATATTAGCTTTTTATTATATAGTTTGAATAGATTGGATAATAAAATACAGGAAAAGAAAGAGGATAATAAAATGTCTATAAAAAGAGAAGAGGATCTTATCAGAAAACAGGTTAATGAATTACTCGCAGGTATGTCATTACAGCAGAAATTGGGTCAGTTACAATGCACTATGGCTGGAAGAGGGACACCGGATGATATATTGGATCGGTTTAATGATGGAATCGGTCAGGTGACTTCCTTTGCCGGTTTTCCTACAATTGAAGAGAATGCTGCTTTTGCCGAAAGTACCCAGAAAACTATCATAAACAAAAATAAGATTCCAGGACTTTTACATTCGGAAGCGGTTACCGGCTTGAATGCCAGCGGAGGTACCATTTTCCCTTCTGCAATAGGATTAGGCGCAACCTGGAATCCGGATACGATAGAAAAAATGGCGGATATTATCCGCAGACAAATGCTGGCCGTTGGAGTTCGTCAGGCACTTTCACCGGTTATGGATGTTGCCCGTGATCCAAGATGGGGAAGAGTCGGAGAAACATATGGTGAGGATCCGACACTTTGTGCTTCAATGAGTGTCGCCTTTACAAAAGGTCTGCAAAGTGATGATTTAAAAGACGGTGTTATAGCAACAGGGAAACATTTTTTGGGATATGGTTTTTCTGAGGGCGGTTTGAATATGGCGGTTAATCCGATTCCGGCACGTGAGCTGAGAGAAGTTTATGCAAAACCTTTTCAGGCAGCTATTTCAGAAAGTGGATTAGCATCTGTCATGAACTCATATGGAGTGATAGATGGCGAATTAGTTATCAAGTCCAAGAACATCCTGACACGGCTACTGCGTGATGAAATGGGATTTGAAGGAATTGTTGTATCAGATTATATGTCAATTAATAAAGCAGTAGATTTAAAGGTTAGTGAAAACCCCGTGGTTGGCGGCATAGAAGCATTAGAAGCAGGACTGGATATTGAGATGCCAAACCCTTATGCTTATACACAAGAACTGATTAATGCGGTAGATCAGGGTATGGTGGATGAAACACTCATTGATAGGGCGGTACACAGAATTCTGACTGCAAAGTTTAAGCTCGGTCTGTTTGATAATCCCAATCCGAAGAAGGATATGATTGCTAATGCCTATGATAGAGAAACAACCTATCCATATAGTATAAAGGCTGCAAGAGAGGCTATTGTACTGATAAAGAATGATGGTTTACTTCCTCTTAAGAAAGATATAAGCAAAATAGCAGTTATAGGACCTCATGCCGATTCAATTCGTTTGCTGTTTGGGTGTTATACCTATCCTGCAATGATTGATATGATGGTCAGCGGCTCCATGTCTGATATGGCAGGTATAGAAGGGGTGTCTGATGCAGATAAAGAAAAGCTTAAGGAAGCTAATACTAACTTTTATGAAGGAAGTACTGTTCGGAAGGAAAATCCGATAGTGGACAATATGCTGGAACAAGTTTACGGACATATAACACCAACGATCCTATCATCAATTAAAGAAAAGTGTACGAAAGCACAGATCGTTTACGAAAAGGGATGTGAAATAGCAGGAACAAACAAAGAAGGATTCGAAGCCGCAGTTGCTGCCGCAAAGGATGCTGAGATTGTTATACTTACTCTTGGCGGAAAATATGGGTGGGGTAATAACTGTACAATTGGTGAAGGCATAGACAGTGATTATATCGGATTAAATGGTGTTCAGGAGGAGTTGGCAAAAGCGATTTTTGAAGCAGGCACACCTGCAGTATTAGTACATATGGATGCCAGACCGTTGTCCAGCGAATTTATAAGCAAAAATTATCCTGTCATTATAGAAAACTGGTTTCCTGGGGATACGGGCGGAGAGGCACTTGCAGATGTGTTATTTGGTGATTATAACCCGGCAGGCCGCTTGCCTGTGACAGTAGCGAGAAATACCGGCCAGATTCCGATTTATTCAATGCATAAGAACGGAAGCGGTTACTCAAAAGGCAATGGAATGGTTCTTAGCAAATATGTTGAAGGAACGAAACAACCGCTTTACTATTTCGGGGAGGGTAAAAGTTATACAACCTTTACCTATTCTAATCTCCAATTAGATAAAAAGGTGAGAGCGGATGGTGTTATAAATCTGTCCTGTGACGTAACAAATACTGGTGAAAGGGATGGTGAGGAAGTAATACAATTATATGTAAGTGATGAAGCAGCAAGTATGATGCGTCCCAATAAGGAGCTGGCCGGTTTCAAAAGGATAGCAATTGAAGCCGGAAAAACAAAGACAGTTTATTTTTCCATGAGAGCGGATCAGTTTGCTTTTCTTGATGCAGACATGAAGTGGATTGTCGAAGCCGGAAAAATGACCGTAAAGATTGGTGCTTCTTCAGAAGACATAAGATTGATTGATTTTTTCGAAATTGAGAACACAACATATATCGATGCTAAAAAAAGAGGTTTTTACGCTAAAACCAGGATAGATATATAGATTAGTGTAATTAAATTAAAATAATAATAGATAGCAACATAATAGTGCATTAAATAAAACAAAGGCTTAGCCTGCAGATAACCAGTAGTTTCGATGATTTGAATTGACCTTATAGCTGACAGTACTTATGTGAATTTACTCTTAAGCAGATTTAATTGAGTTTTTAGCCATAATTCATTGAGTATTCGTGTGGAAAGCTTGGATGATTTCAGTAAGTTTTAATGATGATTATACGAAATACGAGGAGGGAATGCGGTGAAAAAAGTATTAAAATTCTTGTTGAAAATTATTAACAGCATTAAGTCCAGTGTACTAATAAATATGTCAATCGCAGTCTTGGCAGTAATTATTGTAAGATTCTTTGTCATGGCTTATATTGAAAAAAAGTTTACAGAAGTTTTTGTGTTGACGATTGCATTGGCAGTACTCACACTGATCTTGGCATTAATCAACTTAATGATGAAATCTATGAATACTATAATACAAAAGGCCAAATCTCTGTCCGAGGGTAAGCTCAATATAGACAATATTATTGTGGGAGATAATAATGACTTAAAGGTGATAGCAAATGCTTTCAACGAAATGAAAGACAATCTATTGTTTTTTCTTGACAACACAAAAGTTAATGTACTTGTCTTGTCTAATATAATAGAAAAGGTATCGGACAGCATGAACTCCAGTTATAAAGGAAACGAATATATTGCTAATACAATTCAAAGTATTGCTGCTAAATCACATGATCAGTTAAACCTCGTAAAAAAAACTACTGCTAAGATTGAAGAGGTTTATAGGAGTATGGACAATATTTCATTACATATCGGTAAAGTAGAAGTAACTGCATCAGACACGAAGAGCGTTTCTATTTCTGGCAAAGAGAGTTTGAATATCTATGATGATAACATAAGGATGATATCCGGCAGCATGCAGGACACACATAAGTTTATCAAGGAATTGAAAGAAAGTACTTCGGAAATATCGGATGTTATAAGGTTCATAGTTGACATAAGTAACCAGTTAAAGCTGCTTTCATTAAATGCTTCCATAGAAGCTGCCAGGTCCGGTGAAGAGGGAAAAGGATTTGCCGTCGTTGCAGCCGAGATAACAAAACTATCTGAAGCAACAAAGGGTGGCATAGCAAGAATTAATACAATTGTTTCAATCTTACTTCAGAACAGTGATAATGTAGAAGTCAGTATCAAAAAAAGCATTGAGGACTTTGAAAAAGGAAACCATATATTTTCTAACGCTAAGGACATATTTAGTCAAATAAATGAAAAAAACACTGTTACTTTAAGCCAGATTAGTGAAATAGTCAGTGAACTATTAAATATTAATATAACAACAAAAGATACCGCGGATTTGAGTCTACAGGTATATGATTTATCTTCTTCCGTATCCGAAAGTACCGAAGAGGTGGCTTCTGTAATAGAAGAGGAGCTGGCAGAGTTACAGGAAATAAATTCTACAGTATCATCACTGCAGGGTTTGCTTAGCAAAATTGAAAAACTGACTGCTCACTTTGATATTGATATAAGGCCTGCTAAAGAAAACTCATTAAAGCCATTGAAAATAGCGGTTATCACTTTGCCGCCGGAGTATGGAGAAATATGGCAGTCAATTTATAACGGGGTTCTCTATGCAAAGAAAATGTTAGCTGAAAAAAATGCTGCGGTGGAATTTATTCCTGTTACGCAATTCACGCCTAAGGCTCATGCAAATCTTATAGATAAGGCGGTAAAGGATGGATTTGACGGTATATCTTTTTCAGGAATCTTTGAAGAAGTAGCAGAGAGTGTTAATAAAGCAGCAGACAAGGGGATAGCCTTCATGACATTTAATAATGATATTCATTGTAAACGTATCGCTTTTGTCGGACAAGACCCATACCAGTCGGGTGCAGTCGCAGCAGAAACCATGATAAAGCTAATTGGAGGAAAAGGTAAGATATTAGTCGTTTCGGTTAATGAGATAGAAACGCTTGCTATAAAGGAAAGTGGATTTGTTGAGACTATAACCCAAAATAAGCACATCACTCTTGATAAATTATCCAGGAATAAAGATAAGGGTCTGGACTCCGATCTCAATACTTATTGGAATAATAACCAAGACTGCAAGGGAATATTTGTGACAGATAACTCAAATTTGGAAATTGCAGCATTTATAGAAAATAAAGGACTGGTTGGAAAAATCAAGCTAATAGGATATGACATTAATACGGCTGTTCTAGAATGTATTAATAGGGGAAGCATTACCTGCACGATTAATCAGGATCCGTTCAGGCAAGGCTATGATCCGGTTATTTATCTTTACAACTATCTGGTCAAAGGAGAAAAGCCGCCTTATGATAATATGTGGACAAGGATAGATTTATATGACAAGGAAACTGTCGAGCATCTTTTGGCTTGATGTTATCTAAGTAAAAAGCAGTCTTGCCGGCTATGATGGTGAGGCTGCTTTCTTTTTGTGTGTCCCGTGTGGCTAAATCCGGTACGCTGCAGTTATGTAGGATGCTAAGCGAATGGATGAATTCCTCGAAAGAGAACAAGCTTATCATACAGGTAATCATAATAAGATGTTTTGAGCAGATGTATTCACTGTTTTCTCTCAGGCTATATAAAAATTATTTTCAAATATGACACAAGTATATAATATAAGTCAAATGTATGCAATACCATAACGTGATCTTATAATAAAATGATAATAAATTATTAGATACAAACACGAAATATACAAATTTATTACATTCAATATAACGCTGCTTTAATATAAGTTAAACCGGTAATTTATTATGGAGAGGAAATATTAACATGAGCAGAGAACTATTATTATCAGCAAAAGGTGTATGTAAAGCATTTGGTTCGACAAGAGCGCTGATTGATGTGGATATTGATATCTGCAGAGGTGAGATCAGAGGTTTAATCGGTGAGAATGGTTCTGGTAAATCCACCTTTTCTTCTATCGTAGCAGGAGCTCAAAAAGAGGATAGCGGAATCTTTGAATTTAAAGGGAGGCCTTATTCACCGAAGCATATGGTAGATGCGCAAAACAATGGTGTCAGCATGATTATTCAGGAAATTGGTGTCATTAATAAGATATCTGTAGCATCCAATATTTTTGCAGGACGTCTGGAACAATTCGCTAAAAGAGGAATTCTTAATTGGAAAAAGATTTATTCGGAGGCGGATAAAATCCTGGAAAGTATTGGAGCCCCGGAAATCAAGGGTGCAATGCCCATTGATGCTCTGAACTTTGAAGATTGTAAGATTGTAGAAATTGCACGTGCAATGTCCGGCAATCCGGATCTTCTGATTGTAGATGAGACAACAACGGCACTGGCAACTAAGGGCAGGATATTACTTTACAAACTGATTAATAAAATGAGAGATGAAAATAAGTCGGTTTTATTTATTAGTCACGATTTGGATGAATTAATGGAGGTTTGTGACAGTATTACGGTTCTCCGCGACGGTGTCATAATCGATACTCTTGACAAAGCGGATATGTCCATTGAGCTGATGCGTAAACTGATGGTTGGACGTGAACTGATTGGAAGCTATTACCGGGACGACTTTGATGGGACCTCAAGTGATGATATTGTACTGGAAGCAAAGCAGATTTCCCTGTGTCCATACTTTAAAAATATCGATCTGGTTCTTTACAAAGGTGAAATCCTCGGTCTTGGGGGTTTATCTGATTGTGGCATGCACGAAATTGGCAAGGTACTTTTTGGATATGAAAAGCCGGTAACCGGTGCGGTGACTCTTACAAGAACCAATACTAAGATTAAGGATACGATCACTTCGGTCAGTCATAGCATTGCATACATATCAAAAGACCGTGATAAGGAATCAGTTATTTTAGAAGCATCTATTAAGAGTAATGTTGTACTGCCTTCGATTAGAAGATTAAAAAGACGGTTCGGCTTTATCTCTCCTCAAAGCGAGAATGCATTGGCAAATAAACAGATTGATATGATGCGAATTAAATGCAGGAACAGCAAACAGATGGTAAAGGAATTATCGGGCGGAAACAAACAGAAGGTTGTATTTTCCAAATGGATGGGAACCGATTCGGATATCCTTATTCTGGATTGTCCGACCCGTGGAATTGATGTTGGTGTCAAAGCAGATATGTACAGTCTGATGATGGAACTGAAAAAGCAGGGAAAATCAATCATTTTGATTTCCGAAGAGCTTTTAGAACTGATTGGTATGAGTGATCGGATTCTGTTATTTAAAGATGGTGAATTTTCCAAAGAGCTGATGCGAAATGAAAGCTTAAGCGAAAAAGAGATTATCAATTATATCATTTAAGGGAGGTGAAAAAATGGTAAATACGCTTTCTTCTGCCAGAGAAGACAATAAAAATCTTGAGATTCAGCAAAATCTGGATAGAAAAGCAAGACGTAAAGGTTGGTATGAATTAGTTATCCCATACATAGGACTTGCATTCATCATTATATTTTTCATTATTGTAACCAAGGGTGGATTTGTAAGTATTAACAATTTGGAGAATTTGATCAATCAGGGCTTTACACTGACGATTATTGCAGTAGGTGCGGCATTTGTATATGCTCATGGCGGCATGGACTTCTCAGTCGGAGCAACTTGCGGATGTGCACAAATGGTATGCGGACTGATGCTTTTGGCAGGCTGTCCATTTTGGCTGGCAATGATAGGGTGCATATTAACGGCGATGCTGGGGGCATCAATAACCGCACAGACAGCACTGACCCTGGGGGTTCCGGTATTTATAGGTTCCATGTGTGTACGTACTATTTTCAAAGGTGTTCTGGATACTGTAACTGAGAAAACAGAAGTCGTAATTGATTACGCCCAGTACTCTTTTATGAATAATTCTATATTAAAAGCAGTTATTTTGGTGATATTTATAGCCGTTGGTTATTACCTGTTCAATTATACAAGTTTCGGTAAATACAATAAAGCTATCGGCGGTAACCCGGTTACGGCAATACAAGCCGGCGTATCCAGTAAAAAATGGATTTTTCTTGCCTATCTGACACTTGGGTTTAGTGTTGGTGTAGCAGCTATCTTTGCTTTCTTCCGGGTTGCAAGGGTAAGTAATAATTCCGGCAGCGGTATAGAATTTAATATCATGATGGCGATTATCCTGGGGGGCTTCCCGATGTTTGGAGGAGAACGAAGCAGACTGCAGGCAGCTATCATTGGCGCATTAACTGTCACCTGCCTTTCAAACGGCCTTCAGTTATGGGGAGTGGATCCGCTCTCCATCAGTGGTATCAAAGGTGTACTCTTCGTTGTTATAGTCGCTCTGTCTTATGATCGAAGCAGCGGAAAATTAGTTTCTTAAAATAGGATTTCAGAGAAATTCTGAGTTACCTATAAATAAAAAAGAGGAGGAAAAAAATGAAAAGATTAATAGCATTAGTACTAGTATTATGTATGTCATTTTCTATGGTTGCATGCAGTTCTGAGGATGCTTCCAATGAAAAAGCGGTGGGGACCGGTGAAACTGAATTCGAAAAAGAAGTATTGGAACCTGAGGGAGAAATCGAGATACCGTCTTTTAAAATTGCATTTGGATATGGTAACTACGAAGATAAATTAGGACAGCAGTTTACAAACTGTATGAAATATCTTGCTGATGCATTTGGCTGTGAAATTATATTATACGAATCCGGCAGAGGCGAAGAGGCTGTATCTAATTTGGAAACAATATTGACGAAGGGCGACATTGATGGTGTTATCATGGTCGGCGGAGTTGATGCGGCACGTATGGAAGTAGCATCAAAATATAATGTACCAGTTATAGCAGCGTGTACCTTCCTCTCATCAGCAACTGAATTGGATGCTGTTACTGCATATGATAATTTTCTTGGCGGTGTTGTTGATAATGATATATGGGCAGGTGTGCGTTGTATTGAAGCGCTTTATAACGCAGGCTCCAGGAACATATGCTATTCCGGTTTGATGGCTGGTATCTCCCAGGCGTGTGATGAAAGAGCAGCCGGGGTTGGAACCGTAGCTGCGAAATATGACGACTTGAATGTATTGGCAGAAAGTTTTACAATTATGGACTACGCCGGTGATATCGCAACGTTTAATGCCTCCTTCCCGGAAATGGATGGTATTGGTTATGCTGCCATGAGTGATTCTATCTTTACAGCGCTGGAAGCAGAAGGATTGGCAGACGGGTCCGTAAAAGTTGCCGGTATCGACATCACCTCTCAAACAGGTACTTACCTGGAAAAAGGTGTACAGGTCTGGGCGTGCGGAGGACAGTATGCTTCTGCAATGGTGGGGTTTGCAGTGCTTTATAGTTACCTGGCGGATGGTACAAGAATCATTAAAAACAACAGAGAACCAATCAATCGTAAATATATTGAGGTCAATTCATATGAAGAATTTGAAAAATATACAAAATATATTGAAGCTTCCATTCCGGTATATACGGCACAGGAAATCAAGGATATGATTCCTTACTTTACCCCGGGTGTTACAATTGATGACTATATAAAAGATGCGGATGTCTATTCCCTTGATGATGTTATTGCTCGCCACGGAGATATAATTCGGTAAATGAAACTATCAGACATGAGGTGAAGCTTTTGATAGAAAAAAAATTTAATAATAAAATTATTAATATGGTAAAAGCAGTAGTTATTCCGGTTACAATCTTTGTAATATTTGGGATTGCGACCGGCGGAAGGACTGCGACTATGCAGATGTTTTTTACGACATTGCGGCAGGCGGTTATTCCAATTATCATCTGCTTAGGCATTATCTTAAATATGAGTGTTGGCATGGTAAACTTTTCTGCAGGAGGTATGATGCTCTGCGCCGGCATCATCGGCGGAAATATTGCACTGATAACCAATACTGGAATTGCAGGTATCGTTGTATTCAGTATGATTATCACGTTCTTTGAAGGTGCACTTACCGGCTGGCTGTATAAAAAATTACATGTACCTTGTATCGTATTGACAATCGGCACTATGCTCGTATGGGAAGCTCTGCCCAAGGTAGTATTTAAAAGCGGTATCAATTTAACGGCAAAGTATACGTTACTGGCCAAAGCTCCGTATTGTTTTATCCTTCTTGGTATTGTCATGGTGTTTTTCTACATCGTATATAATAAGACCGCATTCGGACACAATTTGCGGGCCATTGGTGCTAATCAATCAATCGCCAACAGCGTTGGTCTCGATAGTGACAAGATTAAATTTCAGGCATTTGTGCTGAGCGGTATATTCCTTGGAGTAGCGGCATTCTTGTTTATCTCCTCTAAGGGAGAAGTAAGAAATGTATCTTCTATGAGTTCTATGACTATTATGATGGATGGATTTATGGGGATGTTTCTGGCGATGTTTCTATCAAAATACTGTGATATGACTATTGCAGTTATTATCGGGACCTTCAGTATGAAAATGCTTTCTAATGGTTTTGTAGCAGCGGGTCTGTCTGCGACGGTCCGTGATCTGGCACAGGGTCTGTTGCTGCTGGTGGTGCTTGTAATTTCTGCAAATGCAGGTCTGTTTGAACGTATCAAACGTAACAAAGAGTTTGCTGAGAATGCGAACAAAGAGTATATAGCGGTCAGACAGTAATTTCCTAAATTCATAGGAGAGTGTGTGAAGGTTGCGCTGCCCAAAAACATCATGGGTGACAGAGAGGCCGTCGTAAAATAGCCTTACTGTAAAGCAATGTATAAAAATGAGCTTTGAGTGGTATTATAAATCCCTTTCAAAGCTCATTTTATGGTATAAATACTATTTTTATAAATTAATATCAAAGCTTTATTTTTCAACAGACCCTTTCTTCGCTGACGTTCCTCATGAAAGTCAAAAGCTGTTCCTGAAACTACCAGAAGTTATAGTTGATTTCCTGTAGGCATGGGGAGTGATACCATATTTCTCTTTAAATGCCCTCTGAAAGTGGCTTTGACTGGAAAAGCATAGATAATTACTGATCATACTAATACTTTTTTCTGAGAATGCCAAGAGATCCTTACTCTCCTCAAGTTTACATCTTCTGATAAAATCACTTAAATTAAAACCTAATTCTTTTTTAACGATTTTAGATAAATAGGAACGGCTAAAACCTAGATGGTTAGCAATTTCACTGACTGTTATATTTTTATTAGTGTTTTCACGGACATATTTTATAACCTGATAAAGAGTACTATCTGCTGCAGCTGGTGTTATGGAATTAGCGACACGGTTTGCGTAATCATATTGAACCTGAGTCATTAGAGATAGGACAGAATCATTATCCGTTAATAGTTCCACTTGCTTAATATAAATATTAGATAATTCATAGGCTATATTTGGAGAAAGGCCACCTTTCATTGCTGCTCTCGAAACTATTGACACAGTAACAATAAACGTGTTTTTTAAATGTCTTAGAGTATCATTAGCTACTATGCCCACTTTAGTATTCCTGACACGTTCAGAAAAAGCTTGAAGTTCTTTTAGATTTCCAGTTTCAATATATCGCAATAATTCGCACTCAACAGTATAATTATTATTAATAAAACCTTCTTCTTTTACTGTATAAGTTACCTCTACATACTTCTTATCAATAGAAGTATCAATAAAAGTTCCCCTGTAATCGGTAATATCTTTCTTGGTAAGCTGTGTATTATTAAAACTATAATTAATAAACAGCAATGTATTGATAAACGCATCAAGATTCTGTGTAGGAATATTATTAAAAAAAATAGAAAAGTCTTCAAAATTGTATTGCTGTAAATTATATTCTTTTCTCATGTTAAATAATGTTTGGCGCGTATAGGGAATGTCGTTAATCGGACCGATTACAAGACAATTATTGCTGCCTTCAATTTTTATACAACCATAATAGGAGTAAAAAGTGGTTAGGACGAAAGTAATTATTTTATCAGCGTCCCATAGTTTTTCTAAATAAGGCCAGGGTGGCAGAGTATCATTATTCTGAACGGGATAACAGACAATAAGCTCTTTATTGTTATAGATATAAATAGGAATATACAAAGAACTATATAAGTACTCACAATACTTTTCTAAATCTCTCAATTGATCAACTCCTTCCGATACAACACAATTATACAATATAAGATGCATATATGCAATAGAATGATTTTTATTTATTATATAGTAGAGTATATAGAAGAAAAAGGATATGTTAAATAATAGATTTATTAGGAGGTAAGTTAATGAAAAAGCAGGATTTCAACCTGGGATGGAGATATATGAAAGAAGGCTATAGCATGGCAGAAGCGGTTATATTGCCGCATGATGCCATGATTCATGAGAAAAGAGCAGCGGACAGCCCCGGTGGTTCGGCTGTCGGATGGTTTACTGGAGGGAAATATACATATGTAAAAGTATTTGAGGCGCCTGATGAATGGAATGCCAAGCATATAGAGCTTTTATTTGAAGGAGTTTATAAGAATGCTGTGGTCTATATCAATAATCAGAAAGTGAAAGAACATGCATATGGTTATACGCCTTTCTCGGTTGTACTTGATGATTTACTGTTTTTAGGCAAAGAAAACGAGATACGTGTTGAGGTGGATAATAAGGACCTGCCAAACAGCCGCTGGTATTCCGGAGCGGGAATTTATCGGCCGGTATGGCTTTGGGTATCCGATAAAAAGTATATTCATCAAAACGGAGTGAAAATTACTACTATTTCATACGATCCTGCACGTATCAGGGTAGAAACAATGCATGAAGAAGGGAACATTGAAGTAGAAATACTTGACCATGGACTAATGGTTGGTTCAGGACAGGGAAATACCGTTGAAATAGAAATTCCGGGAGCTTTTCTATGGAGTGATGAAACACCGTACTTATACACCTGCCATACTATTTTGAAAACCGACGATGTCATAACAGATGAGTCATGGGAAGAGTTTGGAATACGCATGTTAGAATGGAGTTCGAAGGGATTTTTTGTGAATGGCAAGAACACTTTATTTCGAGGAGCCTGTATACATTCTGATAATGGAATTCTGGGAGCCTGCTCCTATGCAAAGTCCGAAGAGAGAAGAATACGTATTTTAAAAGATTATGGATATAATGCCATTCGTTCATCCCATAATCCGGCAGCAGAAGCGACTTTAAAAGCTTGTGATAAGTATGGGATGTATGTTATAGATGAAACCTGGGATGTATGGTACAGTCATAAGAATAAATATGATTATGCCGCGGATTTTGAAAAGAATTATAAGTCCGATATTAAAGCAATGGTGGAACAGGATTTTAATCATCCTTCCGTTGTTATGTACTCCATTGGAAATGAAGTGAGTGAACCGCATACAGAAAAAGGAGTAGCGTTAACAAGGGAAATGACGGAATATGTACATTCACTGGACAATAGCCGTCCGGTAACGGCAGGAATTAATCTGATGATCATTGACAGAGCAAAACAGGGCAATGCAATTTATAATGGAGAAGAAGGCGGAATGAATAATGGGGACAAGGAGCATCCTGCTGCAACTCAGGAAATGAACAGCACATTATTTAATATAATGACTTCCCAAACAGGTGCAGGAATGATACATGCAGCAGATACTGATCAGGCTGATGAAGCGACTTCACCATGTCTGGATGCTTTGGATATTGCAGGTTATAATTATGCGTCAGGCAGATATCCAATGGAAGGGAAGAAACATCCAAATCGCATCATTATAGGAACAGAGACTTTTCCATATCAATTAGCTGATAATTGGGCAATGGTTCAGAAATATCCCTACTTAATCGGAGATTTTATGTGGACTGGTTGGGATTATCTTGGTGAAGCAGGAATTGGAGCATGGGCTTATACTGAGGATGGAATGAAATTCGACAAACCATATCCTTGGATTCTGGCAGAAGCAGGAGCGATTGATATTCTTGGTAATGCAGGAGCGGAAGCAGAATATGCGGCAGTTGTATGGAGAACCCGTAAAGAACCTTATATTGGAGTTCAGCCTGTAAATCATCCGGGAGTAGAACCCGCGAAAGCCGTATGGCGTGGAAGTAATGCGTTCTCCAGCTGGTCATGGCGGGGATGTGAAGGGAATCAAGCCGTAGTTGAAGTTTATGCTGATGCAGATGTAGCAGAATTGTTCTTAAATGACATAAGTCTCAGTAAACACAGGCTTGAGAAATTTAAAACAGAATTTAAAGTTCCATATATGTCCGGAAAATTGAGTGTGGTTGTTTATAACCAGATAGGTGAGAAAACTGGGACAGCAGAGTTGGTATCCGCAAAAGAGGATATTGGTATATCCATAATACCAGAAGAGTCAAGTATAAAAGCTGGAGACATTGTTTATATCAATATCTTATTAACAGACGAAAATGGGATTGTTGAAAGTAATGCTGATTGTGAAATATACGTAGCCGTTGAAGGTGGCGATTTGCTCGCATTTGGAAGTGCTTGCCCGAGAACCAAAGAATCATACAATACGGGCAAGTTCACAACCTATTACGGAAGAGCGCAGGCTGTTGTCAGAGCATCTTCTGATAATCAAATGGTAATTAGAGCTGAAAGCAGTACATTGAATAAAAAATCTGTAATTATTAAAGTTATATAATTTCCAAAGTGAGCTATAAAAAGGGAAGAAGGTGGATATAAAAACAAGAGATAAAAGCATTCGCTGCAGAGAATGAAAGTTTACCATGGCAGCGTGGGTTTATGCTGTTAAAGAAATCGGCTATGATGTTGTGGGAATGGTAAACACCAAGCATTAATAAGAAAGATTTACAGCTTTATAGTGTACGATAAACATGGCGCATGATAATCATGTGCCATATTTGTTCATATATTTTACTTTATTTAAAGATAAAGTAGTTGTAGATACAGGATTCTGTCATATTGAATGCTATTCTGATCATCCCCGGCATTAGGTAATTGATGATCCAGATAAGAATTTCAAGGCGGATTTCTATCATCGTCCAAGCGGCGGCCATTATGCTATGGCAGGGAAAAGCTGTCTTGCTTGACTCAGCACAGTATTACCTATGGATATAATTGGTCCGGTAAGGTTGAAGAAATCTTTACCTATACAGACAGACGGATCAAAATTCTGACAAAGGGGAACCCGCCGAATGGAGAGCATATCATAATTCTCCTCTCCTGGGACTGGGCGGTACAATAGAGCAAATAGAATGAAAATAAGATGTTGAAAAATTTTATGATTTCATGATTTATAAACAATTCATAAGCAAATTGTAAATAATCAATTGCTAAAATGAATCCGTCAATATGGCGAGAGATCATTTTTTCAATAATTATAATAAGGAAGAGACTGTTATGATTTGGAGCAATTTTATTCCTGGCGTTACCGTTGGCTTAATCGGTATTCTGTACTTTGTCTCATTCTTATATGTAAGGCTTTGGAATGATAATAAAATCTTGACTGAGTAAGCTGCTGGAAATGGAGTGAATCAAAAATATTGACATAAAACAAGGAGGTTATTATGGACGCGATTAAAACAATCGGATTGTGTAAACGATACGGCAATAAAAATGTCGTAGATAATCTGGAAATTCAGGTTCCCAAAGGAGCCATCTATGGGTTTATCGGGCGCAATGGCGCCGGTAAATCCACGACACAGAAAATGGTTTGCGGACTTGCTAATGCCACTGCAGGTGAAATACAGCTTTTTGGCAGGCCTGTCGACGATCCGGAAGTACGCAGTAAAATCGGTACATTAATTGAACAGCCGGGGATTTATCCCGGAATGTCCGCATTGGAAAATGTGATTTTGCAGGGATACAGTGTAGGTGTGGATAACCCAAAAGCAAGGGCGGAAGAAGCACTTGAAAAAGTAGCGGTTGCTAAGTTTGCAAAGAAAAAGGCAAAACACCTGTCACTTGGAATGAAACAACGGCTGGGGCTTGCTATCGCTATGCTGGGTAATCCGGATATGCTTGTTTTGGACGAGCCGATTAATGGACTTGATCCGGAAGGGATCGCTCAGCTGCGGCAGATCATCGAGAACCTCAATCATGAACAGGGCATTACTATTTTTATCAGTTCACATATCCTTGGTGAACTAAGTAAAATTGCTACCCATTATGGGATAATTAAAGATGGTAAATTGGTTGAGCAAATGACAGCGAAGGATCTTGCAGACAAGCGGAAAGATTACCTGATGGTTAAAGTTACCGATGCTTCACAGGCAGCCCAATTGATATCGAAGGAACTGGGATGCGGAAATTATGAAATAATATCGGAGAACGAAGTACATTTCCTGGATATGAAAGATACAGGAGCAGTGAACCGTATCCTGTATTCAAATAATTTCGATGTCAAGGAAATATTTCTGCATCAGCAGGATCTGGAAGAATATTTTATTGAACTTATGGGAGGTGATTACAGTGATTAGGATATTTAAGATGGATATGCACCGTTTAACACATTCCCCCGTATTTTATGTTGCGTTGGCATTTATCACGATTATGGCTGTGGCACTCCCTATGAGCGGTATGAGTAATTCCCTTGACGGACTTTTGGGAGTGAGCAGAGGAGCTGTGACAGGAGATGACTTTATGACAGCCGCCATGGGTGCCGGCGTTATTAATATCCTGCTTAGTATTATTCTGTCCTTGTTTGTTTGCGGCGATTATTCCGGAGGGTTTGCAAAAAACCTCTTCACGACCCATGCCGATCCGAAAAATTATATCGGAGGGAAAATGCTGTCCATGGCAGCAGCCGGTAGTATTTTACTGTTAATCTATACATTAGAAGCGGTAATATCCTTGCTTATTTTTAACGGGGAAGTGACTATGTCAGGAAATATTTTTGGGTTAATTATGTTCCTTGTTGAAAAATGTCTGTTGTCCTGTGCTCTCAGTGCGGTTGTTCTGCTTATTCTGGTATTTACCCGTAATACTGCATGGGGCATTACAGCAGGATTTCTTATTGCGACAGGCGGACTAGCCATGGGAGTTTCCTTGCTGGGTGAATGGCTTAATTGGGGATGGCTGGTGAATATCTTCTCGGTGACGATTTCCGGTGCAGCAGCACTTTGTACGCTCTCATTCAGTCTTCTGGCTTTCTTACGTGTTCTGTGCGCAAGTGCAGCATGGATTGCCATAGGGTGTGCTGCAAGCAAAAGAATTATAAAATCCAAAGACATATAAGGAAGTTGAAGTTTATAAAATGGTAAATCTGAGAGCTGATGTGTTATGCAACGGAAGTTAATATAAATAAAAAAGCCGCTGAATTAGAGAAAGCCACTTTATTGAGGTTCCTCTATTTTAGCCGGCATGCTGAGCAGATATATACCTTAAGCAGAAAATTATCCTGGTATGAGATATTTAGAAAGAATTTCTGCCAGTTTTTCAGGCTCTTCTTTACAGCCCAGATCCAGCCAACGTTTTAAAACTGTTGTGAATCCGGCTTGAAAACAGATTAAATAATACATCATTTCATTTTCCGATTCTATTCCGAGTTTTTGATAATAGGGTTTCATGACATCATGCCATAATAAGTTGAAGCCCGTTTCAATCGGGTAGACATTATGGCTGTGTACGAAATCCCGGTAATAGTTCTTATGCTGGCATATGAACTTTAAAAATATAGTAATATATTCAGGCGAGAAGAAATTTGTTTTGTCTGCACCTGTACCTTCATACAGGCTAAGGAGCTTATGGTTCATTTCGCCTTCTGTTTTATCCATTAAGTCATAAATATCCAGAAAATGAGCATAAAAGGTGGAACGGTTTATCTTGGCTTTATTGCATAATTCCTGAACGGTAATCTGACGGAGCTCTTTAGTCTCCAGCAGTTCTATAAGAGCTTCTTGTATTCTGGTTTGTGTAAGTTTAAACCTTAAATTGTTTTTTTTATTCATGTTAACTCCGATTATTATTCCAACAGATGTTGCGGTATTGATGGTTGATTAAACTATTATATTATACAATAATATAAGAAACAAGTGATAAAATAAGGTCTTTATCATACTTTACCATAAATAGATAACTTAAAACAATAATAAGGAGGACAAGTTAATGTCTGGTTTTGACGGAAGACTCAAAGGAAAAGCTGCATTGATCACAGGTGCAGGAAGTGGTATGGGATATGCAACCGCAAAGTTGTTTTTGGAGGAAGGGGCTGATGTAATTGCCGTAGATTATTCTGCGGAAGCAATGAAGAAGTGGGAAGATGTTGAAAATGTCGTTCCTTTGGTTGCGGATGTATCAAACTTAGAAGATATTAAGGCTATGGTCGCTGCAGCCGAAAGTCGGTTCGGCAGATTGGACTGCATCTGCAATATCGCCGGGATCAATGATCTTAGTTATCCCCTTGATGCCACGGATGATGAACGTTGGGACAGAGTAATGGCTATTGATCTGAAGGCACCTTTTCGCATCTGCCGCGAGGCAATCCGGCTTATGATTAAGAGTGGCGGCGGAAGTATTGTTAATATCGGATCATATGCTGCGGAACGTGGTAATCATGGGCCAAGTTATACTGCTGCGAAGGCAGGATTAACAGGATTGACGAAAAGTATTGCAGTAGGATATGGCAAGGAGGGAATTCGATGCAATATCATTCATCCGGGTGGAACAAATACGAATATTCATCAGAATTCCGGCGGCTCCTATCATCCTGCCGGACAGGTGGTTTCAAAGATTGTTGCTGCCTTCCCGGTGAATTGGTACGGTGAACCTGAGGAGATTGCTAAGACCTGTGTGTTCTTATGCAGTGATGATGCAAAACATATTAATGGCGCTGTTATTGCAGTTGATGGCGGTATGGCTTGCTGTTAAATATATAAAACGCCAGGTATATTAGGATAATACGTCTTTTAATCAGACAGAGGGCAGATAAATCTATACGTTATCTATCCTCTGTCTGATTTTTCCGAATATTGTTAATTTGTGAGCTGTCATGGCATCACTTTGGAAAGGACCTCCTAATAATGTTCATTTTATAATCAATTACACACTAATTTTTAAGGTGATAAATGTGGCAGATCAGTACTTGCGATTTAAGAATAACAGCAGTAATTCCTCTAATGCTGCAGCTATAGAATCAGGATGATACATTTTTCTGTTACTTCAGCAGGTAACTAGTTTTTCTCTAACTCTTTTAATTTATCCTAACGTATCCCGGCAAGTCTGTTTCGATGTTCCCAAGCAGGCATCAAGAAAACATCCACGCTTTATAATTAATAATTTTGTAACAAAACATAAACAAACCATAAATGTAAATAAAGTAATATGTAAAAATAACAAATATTAAATAAAGCCTAATTTGAAGGCTTTCATTATATGAACAGGCGGTGCTGCATGAAACAAAAAAAATCTCCCCCGGTATTTATAAGACCGCTTTTTCGTGCAAATACGGAAATGACAGAACGATTTAGCCCAAAGATCAGCAGGTCCTTGCGGATTACGGGGGCTTCCGGAACAGTAAATATTGTTGTGGGGCTGGGAAAGCTCTCGATGGGTATAGCGTCCATGTCGTTCTTTACCTGTGTCAACGCTTTTTATACCCTTGGCATGGTAGTAGCAAAATATTATGCGCTTTCCGGCATCCTCAAAGCGAAAAATAAGCAGGAGCAGTACAACTATTATTTCCTTTCCGGTATCATACTGATTGCTGCAAGCCTTTTGTACATCGCGTATTCGGTCAGGCTGTTTTTTCATCCGGCAACCAGTGTGTATCATGAATATGTTGCCATGGGAATAGCTGCATTTGCATTTACGGAGCTGACTCTGAACCTTCGCGGAGTGATTATAGAACGTCATAACCATACGCCGCTTATTCATGCAATCAAGATGATCAATCTTGCTTCCTCACTCATCTGTCTGGTACTTACCCAGACAGCTATCCTGTCTTTTGCGGATACGCAAGCACATACACATCCCGCAGCAAACGGCCTTATGGGGATTTTGACGGGCAGCTGTGCGGCAGCGCTCGGTGTTTTTATGATGGTTCGGATTCAAAAGATAAAAAACGGCACGAATTACCGGACTGCTTACCGCAGGGTTAAAAATCTGATGAAAAAGGAAGCATTGCCTTACAAAATTAAACCGGTCCGGTATCAGGAAGAAGAGGAACAAACACCGTTGTTACAGATTCGGATTGCGGATGATATGCCAAATGAAACGTTTGTGCTTCTTAAAGAAAAAGCAAACCGGCAGCTTCAAATCAATTTGGTTCATTTTAACAGAGATTAAATAATAAGGAGGAAGTGAATATGATAAATATTTTAGTGGTTGAGGACGATGCAAAACTCAATCAAATCGTATGTACCTATTTAAACGACAGCGGTTACAAAGCCAAGGGCTGCTTAAATCCCCGTGAGGCTTATGATTCTATGTACAATAACCTGTATGATATGATTATTTCAGATATAATGATGCCGGAAATCGATGGGTTTGAGTTCGCGCAAACAGTGCGTCAGCTGAACAAAACCATTCCCATACTGTTCATGACAGCCAAGGATGATATTATTTCCAAACAAAAAGGCTTCCAAATCGGTATTGACGATTATATGGTAAAGCCCATCAACATGGATGAACTTGTCATGAGAGTCGGAGCATTGCTTCGCCGCGCTAATATTATGGAAGAACGTAAAATGGCGGTGGGTAATCTGACGATGGATGCAGACGCGATGAGTGCGGCTATTGATGACGAGGAGATCCCTCTCACCCTGCGGGAGTTTAATATCCTGTATAAGCTGCTTTCCTATCCGAAAAAAACCTTCACCCGTGCGCAGCTTATGGATGAGTTCTGGGGTGTGGAAAGTGAAACCAGCCTGCGTGCTGTAGATGTTTATGTTACCAAGCTGCGGGATAAGCTTTCCTCCTGTGACGGGTTTCAAATCGTGACTGTGCGTGGCCTTGGGTACAAGGCGGTGCTGCGATGAGACAGAAGGACCCCAGAGTGAAAGCGTCCCAGTTTCCTTTGTCCGGCTTTGTTCTTTCTTTTTTAGCGTTGGGGATACTTACCACAGGCCAGATGCTGATTTTGGGACGTTATGTGGATTATGCAAGTATTTCCCGCGGGTACATTGCGGCAGTACTTATATACTGGGTATTTGTAGCTGCGCTGTTTACCATGTTTACCCGATTTCAATTTAACCGGCACTACCATAAACCCATGGAGCAATTTGCCAAAGCCACCAGGAAGGTGGCGGACGGCGATTTTTCCGTATATATTCCCCCAAGGCATCTTCCGGATAAGATGGATTACCTTGACGCTATCTGCATGGATTTTAATATAATGGTGGAGGAACTGGGCAGTATCGAAACTCTCAAAACCGATTTTTTTTCTAATGTATCCCACGAAATCAAAACGCCCCTCGCCATCATCCAAAATTATGCTGAAGCTCTCAAAAATGAAAAACTTACACCGGAGCAAAGAGGTGGTTACATTGATACTATTCTGGAATCATCTTCGCGTCTAACAGAACTGATAACCAATATCCTTAAGCTTAACAAGCTGGAAAAACAGAATTTGCAGCCAATTCCGGATCCCTATGATCTCTGTGAACAGCTGTGTGAATGCGCTCTGCGTTTTGAAGAGCTTTGGACGAAAAAAGACATCGAGTTTGTGGTGGATATTGAGGACCGTGCGACTATTGAAGCAGACGCCAGCCTGCTGGAGCTGGTGTGGAACAACCTCCTTTCTAATGCCATAAAGTTTACTGATCCGGGCGGGACTGTAACCTTGCGGCAAAGCTCCACACAGGATGAAGTCATTGTTTGTGTATCCGATACCGGCTGCGGCATGGGCGAAGAGACCATGAAGCATATCTACGATAAGTTTTATCAGGGGGATACTTCCCATTCCAAAGAGGGTAACGGATTGGGACTTGCTCTGGTACTGCGTATTTTACAGGTTATTGGCGGCAGTATTACGGTAGCCAGTTCGCCGGGGGAAGGAACAACCTTTACCGTGGGTATTCCTGTCTGTCACAAGGGGACGTATGTGGATTAATATTTTTAAAACAGTTCTCAAACAGTCGGGTAATATTTGCATGTTAGGCTAAAATCCATAAAAGGAGTTGATATAATGAATGAAATTACAAAGAGCGGCAGCGGCTTTGTCGGTTATGAATATAAAGAAATTATAGCTGATCAGGAAAAAGTCTCAATGTATCTGGATGGCTACATGAATTTCGGATGGGTTCCGGATGAAAATATCCAGCCCTCCGGCCTCATGGGTAAAGTAATGCTTAAGCTCAAGCGTGACCGCAAGATTCTGCACAAGACAGAGCTGACCCGTCTGCAGCGCCATTTTGAAGCATGTATGGATGAAATTGATGCGATGGAAAAATCCAAAACCTCATCGGCAACTATATGGGCTTTGGTTATTGCAATTATCGGAACTGCTTTTATGGCCGGTTCCGTTTTCGCCGTTACCCATGAGCCGCCGATGATACTGCTGTGCATTCTTTTGGCTATCCCTGCTTTTATCGGGTGGATACTTCCCCTATTTGTCCATAGAGCTATGGTACGCAAAAGAACAGCTAAGCTCGCGCCATTGATTGAGCAGAAGTATGACGAAATCTATGAAATCTGTGAAAAAGGGAATAAGCTGCTTATAAGCTGAATGCGTAAGAGGGACCGGTATGAATTTTATATCAGTCCCTTATTACTTATTACCGGATTTTTAATAATTATCAAGTTATTTAACTGTATATTTCATATTTCTTAAATAAAACAGAAGTATTTCGTAAACAAAGATACGGTACAGTGTGTACAGTATCAAAGATAAACATCTTATTATGAAAGGAGTATTTCCATGATTACTTTTTTTGCACGCGCCGGGGTCATTGCAGTTGCCATCGCAGGTGGCATTGCAATTGCAGGGGCAGGTATCGCATTAGCAATTAAGGGAGTTAAAAGCCGTTATCAGGGAAAGGAGGAGGTACATGAACAGTAAAATTTTCACCGTCAAGAAAATCAGAATTGCATTGATTGGATCAGGTATAGCTGCCGTCGTATTTATAGCTGCCGTACTCATTTCACTTACAACAAAAATAGAGGCAGTGTGGTCTCAGAATTCTGTGGATAATAATGTCGAATGGTCACAAGAGATTACGGAAGACAGCATCCATCGTTCAGGGGACCAGATAGAGGCTGATATTCAGAACTCGCTCGTACGTTTGGATGAACATATCAAGGAATCTCAGAAACGTCTGGATGAGCATGTCCGATATGCACAGGAACGTTTCGGGAAATTAGTCGGAAAAGATTGATTTTCCACGTTATTATTAAAACCTTAGGAAGATCATTCATAGGAACACTTTGAAGATATTATGGAGTAGCCGGGAGGCGCACAAGGAAAATTTATTATAAAGGAGAAGAAATTATGGTTGAATCTGTAAAAAATGAAAATAATTTTGTTGGTTATGAATACAAGGATCTGACTGCAAAGCGCAGTATGGAATCTATTTATGTGGACAGTTACCGCAGCTTCGGCTGGGAACTGGAGGGATCACAGATACCGCCCCAGGGAGCCAATTATGTCCTGCTGAAATTCAAGCGCAACCGCAAACTCCGTAACAAAGCGGAAATTTCAAGACTTCAGCGTCAGTTTGATGCCGGTGTTGCCGAAATTGAATCACTGGAATTCTCTAAGGTAGTGAAAGCATCCACGGTGGCGTATGCGGTAGGATTGGCAGGTACGGCATTTATGGCCGGCTCGGTATTCGCAGTAACCGCGGGGAACATAACGCTTTGCATTGTTTTGGCAATCCCGGCTTTTATCGGCTGGGTCACGCCCTATCTGTTTTTCCGTCGTATCAACAGCCGTAAGTCAGCGGAGGTTAACCCGATTATTGATAAAAAGTACGATGAGATTTATGAGGTCTGCGAAAAAGCAGTCAGCTTGCTGAGCAACTAAAAAAGTTTTGGAGCAGACCCGCTTTGAGGACTGGGAGCGTTCTTATATGGGACGTATAGGTGCAGCTTCCTGGTATTAAATCCGGAGAAGAGCAGTGATATGTTTTCTATGATTTCCGGGTTAAGTTCATAAGCAATAGACCTTCCCTCTGTGATATGCTGCCCCCATATAGGAATTGTTATATTTCAATGTCCTATATGGGGGCAGCATATCACAGAGGGAAGGTCTATTTTTTCGTAAGCTATGGAAATTGAACTTATCACACCGGTAAAATTAAACCGGTAGAAATCAGACATAATATATGTTAAACTGGACCTAATCCTAGTGTCGGTATTTAAGGCGGGTGAATTATGCAGAGAAATTACATTGAGGAAACGGAATTGCTGGACCAATTAAAAATATCCTTTCAATTTAATTGTATGTTAGTTAATCTTGATTTCGCGGGAGTATGGTTTTTTCCTGCCGGTTCAGAGTTTGATTTTCATATGCATCCCAATTTTGAAATTCATTATATAAAAGAAGGCAGCGGCAGAGTCATATTAAATGGCAAGGAATATTTACTTGAGAAAGGTTCCTTTTATGTAACCGGACCCGGAATTCTGCATAAGCAGTTTGCAGATAATCAAGCAGCCGTAGTGGAATATGGTATGAAATTTGACTTGAATATTTCTGAAGAGACCGTTAAATACCCTTTGGAGGAGTATAAGGAAATTGTCAGACTTTTAAGCGGCAGAAACGTTTATGTCACAGAGGATAGAAATAATATTGAACAACTTTTTGAAGCGATGTTTGACGAAATCAGGGACAAAAAAGTGGGGTATTATTCCCGATTAAATAATTTGATTTTAAATATAATAATAGCCTCAGCACGGAATTATGACAATAGTACTACCACCTATAAAGTTCCTTTACGGGATACCGGCAGCATACGCATGAATCTTATCACTTCCTATATCTCGGAGCATATAGAAAAAAATATTAGCCGGGAAGAAATAGCATCCGTTTTGGGCCTCAGTGTTAGGCAAGTGGAAAGGATTGTGAGGAGTTCCACAGGCAAGCCTACCCATGATTATATATTAAATAAAAAAATGGATATTGTAAAAGAAATGTTAATTCGTTCGGACATGACTCTTTCACAGATTTCGAATATAACGGGGTTTTCAAGTGAATTTCACTTGAGCAGGATATTTAAAAAGCTGGTTGGAGAATCGCCGCGTGAATATAGAAGAAGGAATATGTAATTATTCGTAATTAAGTCCTATTTGTATATGGTATTAGCTTATAATGACATTTAGATGCATGTTGTTAATGTCCTTGAAATGATAGAATCAGTATGAGTTTAAACTTATATCGTCATATTATTAAAGGAGGTTACTATGTATAAATATGGATTTTTTAACGAAGACGGAAGCGAATATATTATAACAAACCCGGAAACTCCGAGGGCATTTGATAACTTTATGTGGAATGATTCGATATTTTCGAATGTTTGGCAGACAGGAGTCGGGTATGTAGATTATCAGATAGATGGAACAGAGGGAGTGCAGCTGCTTTCGGGAATAGGGAGAATCTGTGATTTTGATACCTTTGGGCGTGAGCATCTTATGAGCAGGCTGATATATATAAGGGACAATGATACGGGAGAATTCTGGAATGTAAATTGGGAGCCTGTGAGGAAGCGGTATGAAGCATATGAATGTATTCATGGGTTAGGGTATTCCATTATAAGAACCCGGGTTAACGGGATCCTGTCAGAGCTATGCCTGTTCATCCCGGCAGGAAATGACCCTGTTGAATTATGGTCATTAAAGATAACAAATGTATCGGATATGCAACGGAATATCTCATTATTTGTATATAACCAGTTTCAATTCAAGTTCAAGTGGGGATTTGACAGCTATGGAGATATGATTTACAGGACCGTGCATTTTAACAACGAATTAAATGCTATAGTTGCAGCAAAACACCCGCATAGGCGGCCCCATGACTATTTGACTGGCTATATGACTGCGGATGAGCCGATAGCGGCATATGACGGATCAAGAGATGCATTTGTCGGGGTATATAGTACGCTGAGCCAGCCGGAGGCTGTAGTCAAAGGCTGCTGCACCAATACTCCGGGATCAGCCGAGGCAACAGTAGGTGCCGCCCAGTTTAATCTGATGCTTGAAGCAGGCTGCAGAAAGAAAATAGAAATTATTATTGGAGCTGCAGACAGTGAAAATAATATTAATATAATGCGGAACAAATATCTGGGCAGCTTTGATTTTTATTTTGATAAACTGAAAAATCAGAACACGGACATATCGAATAAAAACCTGATAGAAACACCTGACAAACACATGGATAGAATCCTGAATAAATGGGTAAAGCAGGCTGCGATTTATGGCGCTACATGGTGCCGTTGGGGCTGGAACGGTTACCGGGACATCGTGCAGCACGGTCTTGGAGTTTCAACCCTTATGCCTGATAGAACACGAGAAATAATTCTGATAGCGTTAAGACATCAATACAGCAATGGACTTGCATTACGAGGATGGAATCCCATTGATGAAAAGCCCTACTCCGACAGTGCCCTTTGGCTGGTTTTTACGCTGACAGCTTATCTCAAGGAGTCCGGAGATATGGGACTTCTGGATGAAATGGTACCGTTTTATGACGGTGGGAATGCAACGGTGAAGCAGCATATCGGAACTGCATTGAATTTTCTGGAAAGTAATAAAGGCTCTCATGGGCTTATACTCATTAAATACGGAGATTGGAACGATTCATTAACGGCCATAGGGAAAGAAGGCAGAGGCGAAAGCGTCTGGCTGAGTATTGCTTATGCCGAAGCTATGCGTCAGATGGCAGAGCTGGCGGAGTTTATGAGGGATGAACTCTCAAGGGATGACCTTTTAAAGCGCCGCGAAAATATAAAAGATGCCATAAATAAGAATGCCTGGGACGGAAAATGGTATTTGCGGTGTTATGATGATAATGAGCGTCCGGTTGGCTCAGCCGTAAACAAATATGCAAAGATCTTTATGGAACCTCAGTGCTGGGCACTTATTTCAGAAATTGCCGATGAAGAAAGAGCACAGCTTCTCATAAACTCCTGTAATGAAATGCTGGATACCCAGGTCGGATACCTGCTGTTAGCACCTTCTTTTAGGGAAACAGATGATAATATAGGACGGATCAGCAGTATGGAACCTGGGATAGCTGAAAACGGAACGGTGTATTCCCATTTAAATATATGGATGATTCTGGGTTTATTAAAATATAAAAAAGCAGATAAGGCATATAAGCTGTTTACAAAAATAACACCTGGGTATATGGAGGATGAAAATAGTGTTAAGCAAAACTGCCCGGCAAATATGTACGCTAATTGTTATTATGGTCCGGATCACAGGAACAATAAGTTTCAGATGGAATTCACCTGGATTACGGGTTCGGTAGCTTGGTTTAATACTGTTCTATTGAACCATATGCTTGGAGCCAGAGCTGAATTTAACGGACTTGTCGTAGATCCATGCATACCTTCCGCATGGGGAGAATATAGGGTAGAACGTTATTATCGTGGTTCGGTTTACAAAATATCGGTAAAAAATCC
>JAFADH010000305.1 GCA_023424995.1 Bacillota bacterium
CTTGAGAAGCTTCTGGCACAACGACAGCAGCTGGAGCTCCTAATTGGAAATGTAATGAAAACAATAATGTCAAAGAAAGGATTATTTAATATGAGCGACAAGGAAAAATTTGATGGATTTAAGAAAAGGCTGGTAGAAGATAATGAACAAAAATACGGCAAGGAAATCCGTGAAAAATATGGTGATAAGCAGGTGGAGGAATCCAACCGGAAGCTGATGAATATGACGGAGCAGCAGTATAAGGAGTTTGAGCAGCTGGGACAGGAGGTTATAGCTGCCCTGGAAGCGGCCTTTGCTACAGGAGATCCGGCCGGTGAGCTGGGCCAAAAGGCTGCTGATCTCCATCGCCGGTGGTTATCCTATACCTGGGGCAGCTATAGCAAGGAAGCCCATGCCGGTCTTGCGAGGATGTATGTTGAGGATGAACGCTTTGCGGCATACTATGATACGAAGCAGCCAGGTACGGCAGTCTTCCTGAGGGATGCCATTCTCATATATACCGGGCAGAACGAATGATAGCAGAAAGCTGAAAAGTAGTATGGTCATAGCTTAAACTAAAACAAACGGGCTTATCACACGGATAGCCCGTTTGTTTTCTAAAATTCATCCTTGGCCAGCTTTGCCTGTTCGAACTTTTCTTTTCCGATATGGCAATATCCGTTAGGGTTTTTATCCAGGTACTTCTGATGATATTCTTCGGCAAGATAATAGTTACGAAGGGGAAGTATCTCGATAGCGACGGGTTTGTCATATTTCGTCTGAAGCTCTTTCAGGGATTTATCGATGATCGGGATATCGTTCTCATCAACATAATAAATACCGGTACGGTACTGGGTCCCGCAGTCTCCTCCCTGACGGTTCACAGAGGTGGGATTTATCACATCATAATACAGTCTCAGGATAAACTCCAAACGGATCTGTGAAGGGTCATAAAAAACACGGACAGTCTCGGCATGACCGGTATTGTTATGGCATACCTCATGATAGCTTGGATTTTCTGTGTTTCCGTTGGCATAACCAACATCAGTCTTTACAATACCATGGATACCTGCCAGGTATTGCTCTGTACCCCAGAAGCAGCCTCCTGCTAGGTATATTTCCTTAAGATTATCTGAATGCAGCATTGTTATATCCCTCAATTCTTTATAATATAAGTTATTAGAAGCTGTACTGTACTTTTGATAAAAGGCACTGCTTCTGCGCCGCGCATCTCGATTACAGGAACATCTTTCAGTTCCTGTAATATAAGTTATCAGAAGCTTACTTGTAAGCTTTTGATAAAAAGCACTTAATTATGCATCACACATCCTGGATTCCAGGAGCAGAAATTTATTCTGTAATAATATATTATAAACATATCATAGTTATATAGTATACATTTCAATTAGTATAAAATCAAGGGCATAACATAAAAGCAGGAAACAAAATATCCGTAACAGACAGATGAGTCCGCAGAAAAAGGAGATTTATCAAGTTTTCCCGATAAATCCCCTTCGTTATGGATAAGTGCAATGGAAATAATGAAACCTTTCGGTTATGTAACAGGTCTGCAGCAGGTTTCCAGTCTCTGCATTCATGATATAAAAGCTCTTAATCCTCCCTGTATATCTCCCGAACAATCAATCCCTTGCAATACTCAAAATACTTATCTACGGAGAATGCTTCGGAGTCGATCAGATATTGGATTGTTGCGCCTTCCAGCAGGGAGATGATAACGCTTGCAAGCAATACCTGCCGCTCCTTATTAAAATGAGGAGCATACCGTTCGATCAAATTCTGAAGCTCACGTCTCCACCCATAGAAGGAACGCCTGAATTCCTCCTTAAAATCATCATCAAATCTTGACTGTATCCAGAAATCGATCTCTGCATAATCATATTTTTGCTCTTTTTTGATAAAAATGAGCTTTTGCTTTAAGAATACGTCCAGCTGGCTTTCCAGGGTATCGACCGCTTCCTCTTTTGCCTGTTCCCTTAATTCAATACAGCGTTCCGCTACCTTTTTCTGCGCTTCCAGCAGAAGATCCTTTTTTGATTTATAATAATAATGGAGATTGGATTGGTAAACACCGGCTTTTTCGGCGATATGGCGCATTCGGGTCTCACTGATGGTCTTTTCTTCAATGACATCAAGAACTGCCTGTATGATTTTTTCTTCCGTAGATACGGTAACATTCTTACCCATGGTAATACCTCCGCCTTCGTAAGGACGGGATGAATGGAAATGCAGGAATCCCGTCGAAAGATGTATTAATATTAACTCAATCTACAGCGAATCGCAAGCAATACTTTATGCCTTGATGTAGAGCATGATTTTGTTGCTTGGTAAAGCCTGATAAATGTTCCCCTCAGTCATCATTACTGAATAAATGTCCCGGCTTTGATCTGCTCCACGATTTCAAGATAGCTGGCCTGGATATCTGCGGGAACCTTGTCACTGAAGGTACCGACGCTTAAGCTGCCGTTGGAGAGATCGCCATAGATGGTCTTATTGCCGTAGGTCCCATTCTTAAGGTCCTCCATACAGATCTTCAGCATGGCGGCATTGTCGGTTACGACACTTCCGATGATCACCTCGGATTCCTGGGTTTTTAATAAATCACTGGGCTGGCCGATATCATATCGGTCTTCATAGTTGGCCAGGGCCTCTCTTGCGCCGGAGTCTACGGCGCTGGCATCGCCGAACATGACATCCACATCATTCATGGTCACCATGGAATCTGCGATCTCCTTACCTCTCGCCGAGTCGGAGAAGGAGCCTGCATAAGCGGAATATACGACGATATCGGGATTTATTACCTTAGCTGCCGCCTCATAGCAGGCTAATTTCGCCTTTGTGGTGTCCAGCTCCAGACCGCCGATAAAGCCGATGCTTGCAGTATTGCTCATAAGTCCTGCCAAGGCGCCTGCCATATATCCGATCTGCTCTGCATCCGGCAGGATGGATACGATATTATCCGTCTCAACAACGCCGTTTAATAATGCAAATTTCACATTGGGATAGTCGGCGGCAACCTCTTTCACAGCATCACTGTACTGGTTGCCGGGGGCAAATATTAAATCAATGCCTAAATCGCAATAGCTGCGGATGGTAGAAGCAAAATCTGCCGTGGTAAGGCCGTCGGTATACTGCGTCTCAAAGCCGCTGGCTTCCGCAGCGGAAAGCATGGCATTATAACATGCCGCACCCCAGCCCCCGTCGGAGATGGATGAATCTAAGATCATGGCTACTTTATAGGACTTCTCCGGAACCGGCGTGCTGCTGGCAGCCTCGGTCACCTTATCCGTACCCGAGATATCATTCGCTGCGGGGGTGTCCTCCGGTGTGTCCTTTGTACTGCAGCCTGCCAGACCGAATACCATGACAATTGCCAGTGCCAGTGCTAAAACTTTGTTTCTCATAATAATTCCTCCTGTTTTTGATGGTCTCAGATACTTTATCTGCGCTCATAGGTATATCGATGCGGCAGTATTATCCTCCGATAATATTTTCTGAGTATATTCATGTCCTCTATAATCACGGGATCACCCCATAATTAACGCTCTTCCCTGAAGTAGGGCCTTCCGTTCGCCTTAGGACCGGCTTTCCTGATACCGAAGAAAGCAAGTACGAATAAGGTACAAAGATAAGGGATCATGGCTAACAGCTGATACGGGGTGCCGGAGCTCATTACCTGCAGGCGGAGCTGCAGGGCATCCGTAAATCCGAAGAGAAGAGCAGCAAGCATTACTCCTCCCGGCATCCATCTGCCGAAGATTACGGCAGACAATGCGATGAAGCCCCGGCCGGACACGACTCCGTCCGAATAGGTACTGATGTAGCAGGTTGTAAGATAGGCACCTCCGATGCCCGCCAGAGCACCGCAGATTATACTTGCCGCATATTTCCGGCGTACCACATTGATCCCCAAGGATTCCGCAGCTCTGGGATATTCACCTACCGCTTTATAATTCAGTCCGGCTTTCGTCTTATTAAAGAATACAAAGCTGAGCGGCACTAACAGATAGGCTGCATATACGATGGGAGTATGGTTAAATAACACGGGACCAAGCACCGGTATCTTATTAAGCAAAGGTATGGGCAGTGCTTTCATCAAGGTTGCCTGGGCAAGACTGGAGCTGATTCCGAAATAAACACGGTATATAAAGGAAGCCAGTGCCGGGGCGAAGATATTGATCGCCATTCCGTATACGATTTGTTCCGCTCCCAGTGTGACGGTGCAGAAGGCGTAAACCATGTTGATCAGGATGCCGCTGGCAGCCCCGGCCAGTACTCCCAGGTAAGGATTTCCCGTGATATAACAGGCGAGAAAGCCCGCCAGGGCTCCGAAGGCCATAATTCCGTCCAGACCGATATTCACAAGACCGGCCCGCTCTGAGTACAGCTCTGCCAGAGCTACGATAAGGATCGGTGTCGCCATGCGGACTGTGGATAACAGCAGTTCCTGAATAAACACGGTATTGAATATTACATTCATTCCCTGATTCCCTCCTGTCCGGCTTTTGATGTCAAGTTTATGAAGAACTGTCTTGTCTTCGGAAGATTGGTAAAGGCTGTGCCTGCCACTGCAAACACAATGATAAGCGCCTGGATAATATCGATGACCGAGGTCGGCATGCCGCTGCCTACCTGCATGGTGGTGGCTCCAGCCCTTAAGACAGCAAATAAATAGGCCGCAAGAACCGTACCGACAGGATTTAGCTGTCCTATTAAGGCAATTGCCACACCGTCAAATCCATAACCGTGGCCAAACCCGGCCATGAGGCGGAACTGGGTTCCATGTAGTTCTACGCTGCCGCCCAGACCGGCAATGGCGCCGGATACCATAAAGGATATGAGCATGAATTTTTTAACGGAAAAACCGTTGTACTCTGCAGCTGTCCGGTTTAATCCCACGGCTCTGAGCTTAAAGCCCTTGGAGGTATAGAAGAGGAAGTAATAGATCCCCAGGGCAAGTACGAGAGCTATGATTATTCCGGTATGGATCCTGGTACCGGTGATGATTCGGGTCAATTTATCCGTGACGGCTGCCGTCTGGGGAACGCTCCCTTCCCGTAAGGGAACAGAATACAGATAGCCCATGAACAGGACTGCCACGTAATTGAGCATGATACTGACAATCATCTCATTTAAGCCTCTGGTAATCTTAAGGATACCGGGGATGGCTCCCCAGATGCCTCCGGCGGCGGCCCCCAGGGTAAGGCTGATGACCAGAAGGGGGACTCCGGTAATACTGGTCTGGGTGGTGGAAATCCATATGCTTACCATGGCTCCCATGGCAAACTGGCCTTCCGCGCCCAGGTTGAATACTCCGCACTTATACGC
>JAFADH010000336.1 GCA_023424995.1 Bacillota bacterium
CCCATGAACTCGTTCCCTAAGCTGAAGATCGATTCCGAAACCTTCGCATAGGCAGGATTAAAGCCTTCCTCTATGATATTCCAGGGATCTGTTACATAATATTTATCTGCTATTTTAGCCATCGTTACATCTCCATTCTGCCAAATTAACCTTTTAATGCACCAGTAGTAGCTCCTGCTGTGATCTGCTTCTGGAAGATACTGAATAAAACAATCGGCGGTATAATGGAGAATGCCACTGCCCGGAGAATCTCTACATCGGTAGCATTGGAGGTGCGGAAGTTGAATAACCGTACCATCACCGTCTCCTTTCCCGTTCCGTTTAAGACCAGGAATGGCAGTAAGAAATCCGACCATGCCGCGTTAATAGTAAAGATGGTAATTACCACTATAATCGATTTGGAAAGCGGCATGATAATCCTGACAAAGGTCTGCAATACCCCCGCACCATCCAGTTTTGCCGCTTCGATCAATTCTTTGGGAAGACCTTCAAAGAACTGCTTGAATAATACCACATAGAATGCATTCGCACCCATGGACAGCCATAAGGGTAAGAAGGACTGGTTCAATCCAATTCGGTTAATGTTGACAAATAAGGCAACCACGCTGGTCGTCGCAGGAATTAAAAGTCCCCACATCACCAGGCTGAAGACGATTTTATGTCCCTTCGGACGAAGAATCCCAAGTCCGTATGCCAACAATCCGTTAAAGACAACGGAGCATACAACACTTCCTGTTACTACGGTGAAGGAATTGACATAATATTTAAAAAACTTCAGGTCATTCCAGGTCTTTATGTAATTCTGAAAATTAAACACTGCCGGTAATATGGTTGCTTCCTTCCGAAACTCGGCATTTTCCTTAAAGCTGGCCAGAAAAACCCATATGGCCGGGAATACCGCGACGATAATGACAGCGATACATATGATATAAATTAAGATACACAGCACTTTATGCCGCGTGGAATGAAGATCATAATAGCGTATGGTTCCTTCATCCTTCTGCAGATATTTATTAAAAAACATTGTTTACTCAGCCTCCATTCTGCTAATACCCTGTGATAATCTCTGAATTTTACTATCAATCCTTTGACTTTGTGATTTTCAGATAAAGCACGCTGAGAACCACAAGCACGATACATATCATAACCGATAAAGCAGCGGCAGCCGGATAATTGTAATCCCGGAACGCATAGTTATATACCAGCTGCATGATGGATATACTTGCGTTGTTCGGTCCGCCGTTGGTCATTACCAGAGGCTCATACAGAATCTGGAAGACTGCTATAATCTGCAGGATGAGTAATGTTTTTGCCAGGGAAAAGATATTCGGCAGTGTAATAAACCTGATTCTCTGCCGTATCCCGGCACCATCCAGAGTAGCCGCTTCATAAAGCTCCGGATTTATCCCGTTGATCCCCGCCATATAAATCAAAGCGGTAGCCCCTGCGCTTTTCCAGGTCATGGTCAGAACAATAAGCGGTATGGTAAGCTTCGGATTGGAAAGCCAGTACATAGGGTCAATCCCCAGCCTCCCAAGAAAAATGTTCAGCACGCCTGTGGAACCCGGCCGGAAGAAAAAGCCCCACATCATGACCATAGCCATTCCGGGCATTATATTTGGAAAATACACTCCGATTTTAAATAAGCTTTTAAAATGAACGGTCTCCGTAATCAGGATCGCTATCGCGATGGGAACAAGGAACCCGATTCCCAGTGACCAAAGTATGTATTTAAAGGTATTGCGAAAGGCTGCCAGAAAATCAGGATGTTTTATTACCAATACATAATTGTCCAGGCCGGCGAATTCCTGTAACCGTATTCCTTTTGCCGTATATAAGGACAGGCGGACACTTTCAAATAATGGCTCCCAAACAAAAAAAGCAAATAATATGATTGTCGGCAGCATAATCAGCCATCCTGCCAGATCCTTCTTATCAAAAATACGTTTTTTTCTTACCATGCTAATAACCAAGCCTTTCTTTGTATCCTTTGATCAAGGTGATCTGTCCTTCTTAAAGATGATGGGGTAATCTTTAGAAGAAAACCCCATCACCATAGGCACTATTTATTATTTGTTAATTGTCGTATCCAGCAGCTGCTGATAGTTTGCATCCGCCGTCTTCATAAGTGCGGCTACATCGGCATTCTTATCCGTTACCACTGCCTGGAGAACCTTTGTCAGCTCTGCGTACAGATCCTGAGCGGAACCGGGCTCCTCCGTACGAAGATTGCCCGAGGTCTTGATGATATTAAAGTAGGACTCAAACATCTTCGTATCTACATTGCCGTATTGCTCAACAATATCATTCTCAGCGTCCAGAATATCCTGGGCAACCCAGCAGGGGAAGCGGGGAATTACGGGAACCCCGTTAGTAACACGGTTCTGGGCATCCGCCTGCATTCCGGCGATGGAATCATCGGTAACAATAGGAGCTTTCCCCATAACCTCAAGATAATCAAGTGCGGCATTGATCTGCTCCGGAGTAGCATCCTTTGAGAACATATAAGGTGTACCGCCGGATAAGGAGAACTGTGCTCCGCCGGGACCGGCAGGCAATGCACACATAGCCAGCTTATCGACCGGAAGTCCGTTCACCTGCGTGGGCTGGTTAACGGCATCGTTTGCGGCGATATACATAGCCGCCACACCGGTACCTAATTCCGCAAAACCGGAACCCCAGTCTTCATTAGTGGGATCGGGTGTAAGAACATCATAGTCCCAGCGTAAGGATTTAATATACTCCATCGCTGCAATCGCTTCCGGAGTGTCGACATTGGCAATATACTTGCCGTTCTCCTCCAGGGTAAAGGTCGCCCCGAACGCCCATCCGATATTACTGAAATGCCATCCGCCTGCCGCATCCTTCGCTAACAGGCAAAGGCCTGCCTGGCCGGTAGCGTCCTTGATCGTCTTTGCAGTCTCCGCCAATTCAGCCCAGGTCTTGGGATAGATGGGATAACCGTCGGCATCTACAAGTCCCGCTTCCTCGAACATCTCCACATTGAGCATTAAACCTAATGCATATCCGTCACGGGGAATACCATAGATTCTTCCGTCCTTGGAAAGCAGATCACGAATGGAGGGATTGATTTTCTCCAGCCAGCCGCGCTCCTCAAGAATATCCGTAATATCGGCAACATATCCTCCGTTAATCAGCTTCTGAGGCTCTGTGAACCAGCTTTCAAAGATTACCGGAAGATTTCCCGATTCAGCTAAAGGAACAAAGGTATCCGTAGCATATTTGTAATATGCGGGAACCACTTCTACATTAGGGTGTGTGGCATTAAAGGTCTTTACATAACCCTGATGCATCTCAATATCGGCTGTTAATGTATCCTCCGGCCAGATACCCAGTGTCAGCTGTATCTTCTCGGCAGGTTCTGTGGGATTCTCCGTGCCTGCCGGTGCCGTTGTCGCTGTCGGATCGGATGTATCGCCGGTTCCCGGTGTATCTTCAGCTTTGTCATCCCTCTTGCAAGCCGCCAGCATACTGATTACCAGCAGCATGCATAATAAGAGACTGACTGCTTTTTTTGTTATTCTCATAATATACTCCTTCCCATTTCCAATTATAATTAGTTTATATCTTTTCCCCGCATTATGAAATACCTGATTTTTTATTTTATACAGATCAGATATGAGCTTCACGCCTCTTAGAAACTGCAAATACCGCTGCGCATCCTGCAAGGCAGATAAAGGATACAGCAGCTATAGCCGTACTCTCACCGGTCTTCGGAACTTCTGCTTCCGCTGCAGGCGCTTCCTCTGCGGGAGCCTCCACTGCTGCTGCAATTGTCGGTGCCGCATCATCGGATAAGAAGACATCCTTCACTGTGTATGTAACGGTACCGCCGTCAAGTCCCATTAAGTTCAGCCAGGAAAGCAGCATAATGCCGTTATCCTGTACCGGTAATACGACATCCTGAAAATCAGCCGTTAATGTAGCACCCAGGTCAGCCAGATTATAAGTATAGGTATCGGATACACCGATCTGTGCTGCTGAGGTATCACCGCCCTCCGCCTTCAGGATTACATGCAGATAAGGTGCATCCACATTGGCGTCCCCCAGATTCAACTGAGTCCAGTTACCCGGACCGGTTATCGTCCCATCCGCCGCTTCACCGGCATTAATGAAACCGGCATTCTGGAATGCGCCGTCCTGAACGATATAGGTAGCTGCTGCCAGTGCGTTTACTGTCATCATTAAGGTAAGTACGAAAGCTGCAAGTACTGCGGTGAAACCTTTACGCATGTTTGAATTTCTCATATAGAACTCCTCCTCTTAGATAATAGGTTTTACGTTAAACGTTAGATATTTATCACTACATTTTCATTATTTAATTGTATATATCGTATACGTTTTACGTTTAACTTGATATTATCATTTGTAGCTAATTATGTCAATACTATTTTGGCATTTTCTCGTAAATATTTATTTTGCATACCAAATTTCATATAATACATAATGATTTATAAATGTTGCACAATAAAACACCAATAAGCTTTTTATTGCATTTTTATACGGGGACCCACAGGCTATTTATAGTCATAATAACAGGAAAACCGAAGGAGGCCTAATATATAAATTCTACTGGACGAAATCACAAGAAGTTATTATAATAATAGATATTATAAAGCTTTTACAGCATAAAGGAGTGATATTCATGGCAAATAGGGATATTAAAAAAGAGGTTAAGAAAAAGAAAAAGGTATCTGATACCGGTGCATTGCCTTCCTTAAAGCCGATCATGTCGGAACCGGAATTAATTAAAAAGCCAAAAAAAGATAGATAAGAACATAGAGCCTGAACTCGCTCACGAAATTGTCCGATTATTATGTAAGAACTGCCCGGCAATATGCCGGGCAGTTCTCTGTATCAGCGTGAACAAAGTGAGTGCCGATACCATATGAGCTTGCGAATATGGTATAATCTGTAATTCATAAGTCGGTATTCATGTCATTTATAAAAAACCACAATCTTTCCTGTCTGCTTTTCATACCTCGCTTTTAATCCGGGGATAAGCATTGCATGATAATCCAGTTTTTTATTGAGAAAGCACAAAACCGGCGAGGAAAGACTCATATGTCTTTTAACCAACCAATTGATAACCTTATGATACGAACGAAACACCCTCCACTCATACTCAAGATTTATTAATACTCTCCATTCTTTCATAAGAAACCTCATTCCTCATAATCATTTGCGATTACTATAAATAAGTTATGATTCTATGGGTTATAAATGCATATCCTTCCACCTGATTAGTATTATTTGAAGTATCCGTGTTTTTCATACATGTTCTTACCTGGATACATTCGGCAATTGAAGCGTTTTGGTCGCCGCCTTATGGCCGAACATCCTGTCATGCTCCACAAAAATCATCGTCGGCCGGTATTTTAATAAAAGCTCTTCGATCTGAATTCTGGAGAAGATATCAACGAAATTCAGAGGTTCATCCCAGATGAATACATGTGCCGGTTCCGCAAGGCTTTTCGCAAGCAGAACTTTCTTCTTCTGCCCTCCGCTGAAGTCCTGTATCTCCTTCTCAAATTGATTCCGTGAAAAATCAAGCTGCCTGAGAACCGTCTTGAATATAGTCTCATCCAGTCCGTACCGGAAGACAAAGTCCTTAAGATCTCCGGACAAATAGGAGGTATCCTGGGATACATAGGATATCTTCAGACCGGGAGCTATATGGAACCGTCCGGTATAACGGATATCCTCTCCCAATATCAGCTTAAGCAGAGTCGATTTGCCGGAGCCGTTATGCCCCTGAAGCATCAGTCGGTCTCCCTCCTGCAGGATAAAGTTCAAGTCGGCCGCGATCAACCGGTCACCGTAATATAAACAGAGCTTCTCTGCCTCCAGGAAGCGTTTTTTCGGAAAGGACAGAAGGTTCATTTTAAGCGGATCCGTCTCCTCCAGGTTCTTCAGCAGGCTTTTCTTCTCCTCGACCGCTTCTAATGTGCGGTTCTCAATGGCTTTCGCCCGTTTCATCATCTTCGCGGACTTATGTCCGATGAAGCCCCGGTCACCGGCATGGGTGCCAATCTTGGAAGCCTCCACCTGTTCCGACCATCCCCTGGCCCGTCTGGCTGCCTCCGTTAATACGGTGATATCCTTTTTCAGCTGTTCATTCTTCTCCAGCTCATATTTATCCTGCATATCTTTATTTTGCTGCCAGGAAGTAAAGTTCCCTCTCACCACCTCAATACCGGCACGGTTGACCGATAAGACATGGTCGATGCACTGATCCAGGAAAGCCCGGTCATGGGAGACAAGGATAAAGCCCTTCTTAGACTGAAGATACCTTGCCAGGGTATCCCTTCCTTCCATATCCAGGTGATTGGTGGGCTCATCAATCAAAAGGAAATGATTCTTCTTGAGAAATAAAGCTGCCAGCATGATCTTCGTTTGTTCCCCAAAGCTTAAGGTTGCAAAAGGCCTGTGCAGCACAGAAGCGTCCACCTGCAGCCTTCCCAACTCCTTCTCGATCAGCTCATCGATGATATATCCGTCATGAGCCTGGTAGCTGTCAAGAAGTCTTCCATAATACTCCAGCTGCTCTTCACTCTGCGGCATACCCTCAAGGCAGCGCTGCATCTCTTCCTCCCACTCACAGAACGGGGCTATCTTATTCTTGATAATATCAATTGTATGCACTGACGGATCCGTTATCTCGAACGGGAAATAGTCAAATTGCACCGATGCGGTTATACTTCCCCGATACTCATATTTCCCCATCAGCAGATGCAGGAAGGTAGTCTTGCCCCTTCCGTTTCTTCCGATGAATCCAAGCTTCCAGTCCGTATCTATCTGAAAGCTGACATGCTCGAATATATTATCATATGCCGTGTCATAGCTAAAGGTCAGATCGTTTATTGTAATCCGGGACATATTATCACATCCTTTCCATTTATAATATCCGCAGGATATGTCTGCCTCGGCAGAATCCTGCTCCAATCGCAATCGGCAGGGCGGACTTTCCTATAAAAATAACCACAAGAAATTATCTTCTTGTGGTCCATGGAACAATAATCAGGAATCAGGTGCCGGTTAAATTGCCCCTATGCCCTAATCTTCTTATTCTGGATATATATCAGGAATGATAATTTCTTGCCGTAACAAAAGCCGGCTCTTCAAATAAAGGCCTTCTTCCGTCACATATTCATAATAAATGATCAGCAAGCTGTAATTAACATTCCTTTTCCTCCGATTTCTTTTATTTATGCTTTATACTACCATACTCTGCCGGCAGCGTCAATCGATTCTGATCCCCAGGTTCTTAAGCTCCGGAATCAATTTATCATAGGACTGCATCAGAATTGTATGAAAACCGAAGGGCTTTGCTCCCTCCAGATTGGCTTCCACATCATCGATGAATACCGCCTCCGACGGGTTAATATTATATTTATTGATTAATGCCTCATAAATAGCTGCTTCCGGCTTTATATAATTCACCTGATAGGAGACAATTCCCCCGTCAATGTACTCAATGAACTTGAAGTTTTTGCTGTTCTCTTCAAAATTTGCCTTGGAATAATTGGATAATACATAGATATGATACCCATTTTTCTTTAATTGCTTCACCAGCTCCGGCGAATAATCATATTCCTGTACCATATCCACGGCATGGCGGAAGAATTCTCTCAGCTGAGTCTCAATATCCGGGTTCTCCTTACAGCACAGCTCAACCAATTCGGATGCTTCCCTGCTGCCTCTGTCCCATTCCCTCCACAGCCTGCTCTCCACAGTGGCATTACTTATTCTGTGCTTCATATCCTCATTATAACCACAGCTGTGCAGATATTCCTTCCATCCGAAATGTGCCAGTACATTACCTATATCAAATACTATCGTCGTTATCATATTAATCCTCCATGCTGCCGGTGCCCGCAAAGTTGGGATGTGGAAAGCATTTGCTTTCACACTGGCCGGACACAAATCTGCCGTGAAGCCGGCGTGAAAGCTTTCTCAGTCATAAACCAGGCCGGCATTTTGTCCTTGTTGTATATCTCATCCTGTGAAAGTTCAAAAAAGTACCTGAAACCTAAGGTTTCAGGTACAATCATAACATATCATATCATTATAGTACACCTTTTTTTACTGTGTTTATTCAATAAATGAAAGAACGGAAGGATATCAATTCCTAGTTATTAATTAATTTCGGCTTATTGGTCCAGCTCATCATCTTACGAAGCTCGGCACCGACCTTCTCAAGATCATGCTGCGCCTCTATTCTTCTCTTTGCATTGAAGTTCGGGCAGCCGACCTGATTCTCAAGCAGCCAGTTGCGCGCAAAGGTTCCGTCCTGGATATCGGTCAGGATCTGCTTCATGGTCTTCTTGGTTTCCGCCGTGATAATCTTGGAGCCGGTTATATAATCACCGTATTCGGCAGTATTGGAGATGGAATATCTCATACCTGCAAATCCGCTCTCGTTAATTAAATCAACGATTAATTTCATCTCATGGATACACTCAAAGTATGCACTTTCCGGTTCATATCCCGCTTCCACCAGCGTCTCAAAGCCGGCTTTCATAAGAGCGGTCACACCTCCGCAGAGAACTGCCTGCTCACCAAAAAGATCCGTCTCCGTCTCTTCCCGGAAGGTTGTCTGCAGAACACCTGCTCTTGCTCCCCCGATTGCCAGTGAATAGGCAAGTCCGATATCATGGGCCTTGCCGGTGGCATTCTGATGAACTGCAATGAGGCAGGGAACTCCTCTGCCTTCCTGATACTGGCTTCTTACAGTATGTCCGGGTCCCTTGGGAGCGATCATTAAGACATCAACATCAGCCGGAGGAATAATCTGTCCGAAATGGATACTGAAACCATGGGCGAACATCAACGCGTTACCGGGCTCTAAGTTCGGAGCAATAGACTCCCTGTACAGCTTGGCCTGCTTCTCATCATTGATCAGGATCATGATAATATCAGCCTTCTTCGCCGCTTCCGCAGCAGTATATACCTCAAAGCCTGCCGCTTCTGCCTTAGCCCAGGACTTGCTGCCTTCATACAGGCCGATAATGACATGGACACCGGATTCCTTCGCATTCAGCGCATGTGCATGTCCTTGACTGCCATAGCCGATTACCGCTACTGTTTTCCCCTCTAATAAAGACAGGTTACAATCTTGTTGATAGAATATCTTTGCCATTTTTATTTCCTCCTTATATTATCGGGAGACCTTCCTCCCTGAATTCATAACCATTTATTCCTCAATATAATCAGCAATATCGCCGCTGCCTCTTGTCAGTCCTGTAATGCCGGTCCGCACCAGCTCCTTTATGGTATATTGGTTCAGGAGTTTTGTGAAGGCATCCAGCTTCTCCTGGCTGCCGGTCAGTTCTATGATGAGAGACTCCGGTGCCACATCTACGATCTTAGCCCGAAATATATCCGCAATTGAGATAATAGCCTGCCTGTCCTTCTCAGGCGCAACGACCTTGACCAGTATGAGTTCCCTGGTTACAGACTCGCCGGGTGCCAGCTCTTTGATCTCAATGACATCCTCCAGCTTAAGCAGCTGTTTTCTGATCTGCTCCAGTATCTGGTCATCTCCGTGCGCCATAACCGTCATTCTGGAGATGGCGGGATCCTGGGTCTCTCCTACGGTTAAGCTGTCGATATTATACCCTCTCCGGCTGAATAACCCGGCTACGCGGCTTAGTACGCCGGCCGTATTATCCACGAGGATCGAAAATACCATTCGTTTCATAGCATCTCCTCCTTCTTTTTCTCTGAAAGAACTTTATTATACGCTGTATATGTACTTATAAGAAAAGCCGCCACCACAAGACATACTGCAATGGGGCTTTCGCTTACTGTATAAAAAGTAAGTTGATTAAGTTGTAAGTTATTGTATCAACAACGTTTTTATTTGTCAAGTATTGATAGAGGCTTATTGGCATAAATTTTTTATCGATTTAAATCGGTGAAGCGTTCTGCATAAAGATGCAAGGACCATGATAGTTCAATCACGGAGAAAGGCCTCAAAACTTTCTATATAATAAAAAATAATCCGATATTCCGGATAATCCCCGTCTTAAGATAGCCGTAATGCAATATAATAATTCTCCTGCGGATAAAATTATACTGCCCCAAGCCCGCAAAGCGCCGGATCAGTTCGGCCTTCTCCCGGGGAAGCAGCGTATCATACAGCATAATAAATTCCTCCGCCTGGGCATACAGGGACCGGATCACTTCCTTTTGCTTACCAAGAACAGATACCCGGTTCTTCATATAAGAGAAAAAGTCCGTACCGCCCACTACATTTTCACCATGCTGGCGGTAGAAAAGAGTGCCTTCATTCACGTACCCGATTTTACCCATGGAGGCTGCAATCAATGCCACCCACCAGTCGTGATATCTGGCATGACCGGGCAGCTGTCTGCTCCGAAGCACATTGCGAAGGGCATTGTTCACCATAACCGTGCAGCCGATCAGCTTATTCTCCATCAGGATATGTGCCAGGTCCGTTCTTCTTGGGTTCAGATGGTTAGAACAGAAGAAGGAGTTCCTTAATACCTTCAGCTCCTTGTCCGCAACAATAGCATCCGTAAAGACTGCAAGGGGCTTTTCTTTCCCGATCTGGGCCTCCATATGCCTCATCCGTTTCAAGGTTACGGCTATTTTATTCGTTTTCCAGACATCGTCCTGGTCGCAGAACATAACATAGTCCATGGTAGTCCTGGTCAATGCATTCAGGAAGTTCAAAGTAACTCCCAGATTAACCTCATTGCGGTATACATGAAGCTTCCCGGGATAGTGCCGTTCGTAATCCAGAAGAATGGACAAAGTATTATCCTTCGATCCGTCATCATAGATAAACAGCTCAAATTCCTGATAACAGGAAGCCAGTATTGATTCAATCTGCTCCCCTACATACTTTTCTCCATTATAGGTTGCCATTACGATAGCGACTGTACTCATGCTAAAAATCTCCGTTGACTGTTATCATTATATCCAAACGTATATTTCCTGTCTTCCGGTGTACCGGCAAGCTAATGTCTTTCGCAATTGCGCAGAAGGAATTTTCTATCTGTAAGGCGGAGGAATGAGGCGCAGCGGGGCTGCGTCAATTGACGGCAGCGCAGCAGATAGAAATTCAGGCAGGCAATTGCTGAGGTTATCAGCTTATCGGTACACTAGGGCTTAGTCCAATAGGATTTGTTCATGCTGCAGCGGATACGCATATCCACAGACAAAAGGTCGTAGCGTTTGCCAAGCTGATAGCCTGCAAATTTGAAAGCACTGCTTATGATCACTTCGGGAATCAGCAGATACTGCTTCTTCTCCACCAGGAAACGGATGGTCTTCTTCACCAGCCTGATTCCTTCCGATTCCGACTTTAAGCCATGGAACACTTCAACATATTCATTATGTGACACTCCCAGGTCAAAATTACGGGTGAACTGCTGCCAGTAGGTATACCGGTGGGAATGAACCACCCTCGCATCCGCTACATATGCGATCTTGTAATCGGCACGGATCATGGCAGCCGCCAGGATCATATCTTCATTGAATATGGTCCTGTCTACAAAGCCTCCCAGCTTCTGATACACGGATTTCCGGTAAGTGGCACATACATTGGAGCAGAAAAAGGTCTTGATGCCCAGTTCGTCCATATCCTCCAGGGTCTTTACCCTGCTATGCTTCGGATAATTGAAATACCGTGTATACCGCTCCACAAGGCTGGCCCTGTCATCCGGCAGCTGTCTGGCATAGGTCGCGGATACCCAGGGATCCGAATAGGGCTCCAGAAGCCGTTCAATCAGATGCTCGTCCGCCGGAACAGCATCCTGGGTCATGTACATGAGGATATCCGCACCGGACAGGGTCGCTCCGTATTTCCTTGTACCGCCGTGGTCAAAGCTCTTCTTATCAATGGGAACGGCAGTGATATTATTAAAATCCGGTAAAGGCTGGGGCTGTCCCGGATATTCTTCCGTATGAAGGATAATTATCCGGTCCGGTTTCACTGTCTGCTTATACAGCATATCCAGCAGCTTATTCAGCTTATCATCCGGACGAAATACAGGGATGATAACATCCAGGGAATAATTATTCGAGTTAACTTGATTCCTATTCTCTTCCATATAAGTATCCTTTTTGCATCCTTTCAAATATTTCAAATCCCCTTCCTCATTATGCCATGCTGAAGGAAATTCAAGTTTACAAACAGTATACCACATTTTGGAGAAAATGAAACTATAAACTACCTTTGCTAATTTTTAAATTTCTCTAAAGAATTCCCCGCTGTGTATACGGAGTAATTAAACTCTCTGATGTCCCTGCTTGCCGCATGTTCAATCCGGTTACGGTAATCGGATACCAGACCTTCATATTCTGTGTCAGTATAATTCATTCTTATGCTGTCTTGATCTGTATTCCCAGGGCTCATCGTCCATTGGTCCTTATCTTCAAGGAGCGGCAGCACCACAGGCGCGGCATCCAGTGACAGGTCAAAATACAGATAATAGATATCATCCCGGTTCAATTCCTCCGCATGCTCCACAAGATATGCAGCGATATAGTAATCCGGTCTGGAGAAGGCGAAGATGATATAGCATACGGCTGTAACAGCCACACAATAGCGGAATAGAGGGAATTTTTCCCTGTACTGCGCAGCAATGATACCTGCCAGGACCAATGCTATGATAAAGAGTGACAACAGTACGAATACCCTGAGGAAGGTCAGATGATAAGCACCGATATACAGCAGCATCCGGTAGGCGGCCGAAGCAATCATAATATACGTGCAGACAGTCATGACAGTAATTACGGTACGTAGTACTTTACTATCTTCAAACAGTGCCCTGCATAAAACCATCAGCGCAACATTTATCACTGCTACCGCAAGAAGTTCGAAGAAGCCCCTTCTGGCATATTCCGCAAAGGTATATCCCTCCGGCAGGACAAATAAACCTCCCGCAAACAAATATACAATCTGAATACCGCAGAAGATCAGATACACCAGTGTCAGTATCACCATCACAGTTACTGCTATGGAAGCCTCCCCCCTCTTATACGGCTTCTTCTCATCAATTCCGGCATTGCATACTGCGGCGCACAGCACGCAATAGCAGGACAGAAAACCAAACACTGTCATGAAGACAACGATAAAGATATCCTCCTGAAATACGGTATCCAGTATATTCTCAGCCAGCCTTCCGAACATCAGATCCGCATTCACAAGCAATGCAGTAATAACCCACAGGAAGGGAATGGAAATTAATATTCCGAGAAAGATATTCCTCACCTTCTCATTTTTAAATACCTTCGTCTTTTTCATAAAACGAATGCAGTCCATAAACGGCAGGCCGATTGCACCGATACTGAGAAAAGGCAATGCAAGCATCTGCAGCAAATGCTTCATAAAATCCCAGTTCCGGTTATCATAAAACTGATGCAGCAAGGATAAATCCAGTAAGATCATAATTCCTATTACATTCAGAAAATGCAGGGTGTCGCTTGAGGTAAGAAGTGTTGATAGTCCAAGCAAGGCTGCCCCCGCATAATATAATTTGGTTCCTTTCTTCACTGTAAGATCAAGCTTGTTCATGATTAAAAACATCAGGCTTATGATTACCAAAGTAAAAACAAACGCATTCAAGCCCAAATAAGCCTTATAAAACAGCAGGGCAAAGAATACCCCGAAGATAAGGCTGATACCGCCGAATACACCGAACCTCGTACGCACCTGCCTAAGCAGCGGTGACTCCTGCTTTTGTGCCGTATGGAACACATCGTTCAGCTGTACCTTATCCGATATCTGGTTTAGCTGCCCCACTGTTGCATAATCCGGCCGGGTTTTATCCTGGCTATCCATCGTTAAATTATTCTTAAGCTCCATGGAATTACCTCCTTTTTACTATTCTGTTTAACAATTTATTCATTGAATGATATCTATATAATTCTATCTCAGAAACATAGTAATATCTCAGCCGGACCGAACCGTCAGCTTTCATCGTCGATATATCTCAGTATATCTCCGGGCTGGCAGTTCAGGGCTTTGCATATGGCTTCCAGGGTACTGAAGCGTACGGCTTTTGCTTTATTATTCTTTAAGATGGACAGATTCGCCAGAGTGATATCCACCTGTCCCGCAAGCTCCGTAAGTCCTATCTTCCTCTGAGCCATCACTACATCAAGATTAACTTCTATCATAATAATTCCTGTTCCTTTCTTCACCTGATATGTTGTTAAAGCATGCCTGAAGCACAGCCTCCGCTATATGGTAAGATCATTTTCCTGTTTATAGGTTACGGCCTGATCGAACACAAAAGACAGCACCAGAGAGAAAAGTCCGGCAATCAGGAATACCAATATTAATACCAGGGCTGTCAGGGTGATAACGAAGAATAGCCGGGCGGCCATACATGCAGCGATGATAAAGGCACATATCCCCATTCTTTTCAGGGATACCACATTCCCCTTTACGAATGGGTCCTCCTTCAATACCGTCCGGAACATGCTCCGCAGCTCCCATAAAATCACAAGCGCAAAAATACCGGCAATGATGAAGATGATACAGAAGGGAAGATAATACGTTTCAAATGAACTGTAAAAGTGCTCTCCTATATATCGAAAAAGAAATGGTACGATGGTACAGATAATAACTCCGGAAAAAAACATAAAGTCCAATAAAACCTTCGTTATTTTTATTAATGGGTTCCTGCTCATATTATGATATATCCTCCTGCTCCGTTTTCTTATTTTTAAATTGCTTTCTTACAGTAGTTTCTGATATATGGCTTCCAATGCCGTGCAATGCCGGCTGAATTGAAATGTTAAATTCCAAATCCTTGATTACTGGAATTTAGTCTTGCAAGAGATATGCCGAATCGGAAGTTAAATTTGCAAACTGGAACTTCGGATTCCAATTCAGCCCGTGCAATGCCGTAACCTCCTGTTTATGGTAAATATATCACTCGTTGCAATGAATGTCAATAATTTTTTATCGTTATTCGATAAATACCTATTATTAACTGCTCCATCCTTGTCCTAAGACACTTAATAGTAAAGCGAGATGCCACTTTGTAATTTGAGATGCAAGATTTGTAACCAACAACTGAATCTTTGTAAGTGAAACGCAACTTTTGTAATCGAGATGCATTATTTGTAAACGAGATGCCACTTTTGTAACCCAAATGCAGTTTGATTTTTCCGTTTTTCTACCTTTTTATCCTTTTCTATTCTCCCCTGTTCTTTTTTCCCTTCGCTCCTGCATACTCCTGTATAAATATCACTGTAACTCAGGCCTTTCTTCATAGGTAAAAGCTTCATACATCTATCCTCCGGACTGCCGCTAACATTTCCAGGATATATGATTACGCAATATAAGAAAAAGACTGGTTACCTGTCAACTACTGAGGTTATACCAATCTTTTTGTAAGCCAAGGAAAACTACCTTGCACAGATATTTATTTAAGAATTATAACCCGATCCGCATACGGCAGAGCTGCATTCCGATTTATAATTGAAGAAGAATACTAGTCATACGCTGTATCGGTTTCTTTCCGCAGCACTCCCATTCTCGGACGTCTGTTTCAGAATCCCTTATCCAGACCATGAAAGAACTCTTTCAATTCCTGCTTTGTCTCAGCAGGCAGCAGCTTGTCCGGAATACCGAGGACAGCTCCCTGTATCCCGTAGAGCATATGCAGGCAGGCTCCGGGATCGCATTGCAGGCGGATTCGGAGAAATGCCTCTTTTGCGCCTGTGTGCCGTAATTGTTCCGGCGTTTCGATGCCAATGGCCAGCAGATTCTCCTCCAGCACCTTGCCTACATTGGATAGCTTGGACAGTTCGCTCATTATCTCACCCTCCGTTTATCCCGCAAAATATGCTTTCCACGCGGGCAGCTTGCGCATCATGGCTTCGGCGGCACCGGAGGCTACAGCAGGATCAATTCCCTGGGTTTTAATAATAAAGGCTGTCAGCCCCTCTTTTTTCTCCTCAAAGGATTGCATGGAGCCGTCCGGCCGGGCACAGTATACACAATAATCCTTGCCGGTGTCGTTCATCGCAAACTCGGAAGCATCCTTCATGGGCATACCGCAGGCAATACAAATTTTCATCTTTCACCTCATTCCTGCGCATTTACTTTGCGCATCTGGATTTGCGCCGGAAAGACACAGGCACAAATTATCATTTTCCAACTGTTTCTGATAACTTATTTTGAAATAAGTGCGGTGAAACTGTCCACCAGTTCGTTCCGATACCGTTTCAGCACAGATTCCTCCGGGGCGAACAGGTCACTGTTGTATAGGTAGTAATGCACAAGCCCCATCCACATGTTGAATATCATATGGACCGGAAGGTCTTTTATACGGCCTTCCCGTTTTTCACGCTCAATAACGATATTAAGATGCTGCGATAAGACGGATTGCAGGGCAATCACCATGTTTTTAGTATTACCCGGCAGCAATGACATTTGCTGAAGCAAGCTTTTGTAAAAAGGCTCATATTCTTCCAGGATCTCGATGTGAGCATGAAGCAGATCGGTGATACTTCCTTCCGATGCGGCGAGATTATGCAGTTTATACCCGATTTCATGAGCAAACCGCTCCAGGACACTGAGCTGCAGGTCATCCCGCGTAGGAAAATGGACAAATACGGCTCCGTGTGACACACCGGCTTCCCTTGCGATTACATTCGTGGGTGTGGAAAAACCGCCCGCAGCATACAAACGCATTGCAGCTGCAAGAATGTTTTCTTTTGTTATTTCTTTTTGAAGCTGGCGTCTCCCTGCCATTTTAATGACCTCCTACTCAATGAGTATACACTCATTATAATATTCTTTCTCAATTTGTCAAGAGGAAAGTAAGAATTGTCATTATAATTTTTGTCTTACAAGAAATAATCTGATAGCTGCCTCAGCCTTAACTATTCTACCTCTCTCAGCCTCTCTACAACAGTGGCCTTTTGAATACCGCGGTAGGTCATTAACGGACTGATGCCGCATACTGCAAGAACTATGATACATGTTATTACAAAAGGAATAATGGGATAACGGAACGTCATAAAGTCAATATTCAACTCAATCAGCCTGTAGATATAGATGGCCGCTGCATTTCCAAATACTGCTGTAAGCAGCAGGGTTGCTCCCGCATATCCCATTCCCTCATATACCAGCATCTGCCTCAGCTGTTTTTTTCTCATGCCGACGCTTTCCATAAGGGCTAATTCACGCTTGCGTGTGATGATGCTTATGGACATGACATTGATGAAATTCATGATTCCGATCAGGCTGAGGATCGCTGAGATTCCGCCCCCAAGAATGTACATGACCGTTATCCCGTCACGGATGGCTTTTGTTTCTTCAAATTTAGAGATAATAGAAATCTCATCCTCCGTAAAGATTTCTTTTATAGCGGTAAGGGCCTGTTCGTCATAACCCTCTGAAATGTCTATGTTCACCGTGTTTACAGCCCTCTGCTCCGTATATCTGTCCAGGAATGCGTTTGACACAAAGAGGATCGGAGCAGTCTGGGTAAAAATGTATTTAAAGTCTCTTGGAACAAATCCGCCCACCGGAATGACAAATGTCTTCCCGCTGCTTACACAGGTTATCTCCATATCCTTTACAGCCTCAAAAAGGGCCGGTTCATCCGTAGCAAGCAGTGCAAACTCCCCCCGTTCAAAGGCATCCGTATCAATGGGAACCGGGAGGGTATGGTTAAGAGCATTCAATAATGTCTTGTCCATGCCGGCTATTGTCCCTGTAAAGTTTTCCTTGAAGTAAGCCTCATATGTTTCCCTGCCGATCGTAGCCATACCGTTTGTACTCTCATATTCCAGCTGCTCGTCAACCATCTCCTGAATATAAGTCTCAAACTCCGGTGTGTACTTGGATTCGTACTGTTCCAGAGTGACCGGATACATATGCTCAAATCCGGGAAGCTCCTGTAACTTTTCCAGCGATCCGTCATCGAATCCTGGGTGTATATTACCTGTTGCGTAATTTATATTCTTTCTTATTACTAAGTCACTGTCATAATAAGAACCAATATATTTTTGTATGTCTATGCCGTATATAACCGTAGTGATTACCAGGAAAGTCGTCATACCCAGGAATAAGCTTGCCATTACGATAGCAGCCCGTTTCCGGTCTCTGAAGATATTCCGGATCGCTATTCTGAAGGGCTTGCCCTGTGCCGAAACCCTTATGCGCTTTTTTCCCGGAATATGGCCTATATATTTTATTGCTTCCACAGGCGGGATACCGGCTGCTTTCCTTGCAGGCCTGGCCGCACCTGCCAACGCCGCAGCGAAGGCAAACACAGCCGCACCAAGGAAGATAAACGGGGAAAAGGACACTACGGCTCCCGTCTGTACAACAACGATCACAGGAACAATGATAAGCGAAACAATTGCCGCCAACCCCGCACCGATAGGGATCCCGGCAGCACATAACCGGAAGATCTGCCCATATACGATTTTGCGGACCTGTCCGGAGGTCACTCCTATGGTTTTTAACAGCCCGTAAAACCGGATATTCCGGTTCACTGAAATATAAAGGGCATTGTAAATCAGCAGGAAGCCTGTGAGCATCAAAAACAGAACGATCGCTGCAATCGAAATAATAGTGGGAATCTGCTTCGAATAATCGATGTTAAAGGCCGGCCGGATGGTCATTTGCTGCTCCTGGGACACCTCCAGATCGGATTTTAATTGCAATGCATACTCTACGGCACGGTTCCCGTCCCGAAAGACGATACTCACGCTGCCCCCTTCCGGGAAGGTTTTTCCGTATTTTAAAAACAATGCCTCGGATACATATATATCATTGTCGTTTTTCCAGGAATCATAGCTTTGGTAATATCCGGTGAGAGTAAACACCTTCTCCAGGACAGTATCCTCTCCCCAAACCTGACAGGTCAGAGGGATCTTAATTCCCGGCTCCGGTTCCTGGATCCCCAGCTTCTTAAGAACATGCCGGGAAACCATGATTTCATCCTCTTCCCTGGGGTATTCGCCCACAATATCCGTATAAGCAGGTGTACGGATATCATACAGGTCTCTGTCCGCATATACCATGTCAATACTGATCCCGGTCTGTTCCAGATTCCGGACCGAAGCGGTATAACTGCTTAAGCCCGCTGTTTTAACATAATCCAGGGTTCCGAGACGGTCCAGCTGCTCCCTCGTGGGATGCAAAAAGGACACATGCGCCGATGAGCCGCCAATACGAATACGCTGTATTCTCATAGACTCCGCCATACTCATCGCCACACTGAAAACAGACGCCAGCATAAAAGTCGTCAAGATAATGGCCATGACAACATAAAAATTGCGCCTTTGCTCGGATTTCAGGCTGCGTCTTATCAGCTTATTTATGATATTCTTTTTCATATTAATCCTCCATACTGCCGATGCCTTTTTTATGCAATTTTACCGTCCTCGATCCGGATAACACGGTCGGCAGCCCCGGCGATTTTTTCATTGTGGGTAATCATCACGATTGTCTGATCAAATTCCTTTGAGGTGGTCTGCAGGATGTCCAGAACCTCCTGGCTTGTCCTGCTGTCCAGATTTCCCGTGGGCTCATCGGCTAGGATGATTGATGGTTTCGTTACCAGAGCCCGGGCAATTGCAACACGCTGCTGCTGACCGCCGGAAAGCTGGTTCGGCAAATGCTCCGTCCTGGCTTCAAGCCCCAAAGCGGTGATGATCCGCCGGACAAAGGTACGGTCCGGTTTTTGTCCGTCAAGCTCTATTGGAAGCACGATATTCTCCCAGACACTTAAGATAGGAACAAGATTGTAGCTTTGAAAAATAAATCCCACTTCCCGGCGCCGGTAAAGCGTCAGGTCATCGTCCGGCATGGTAAAGATGCTTTTGCCGTCAATGATCACCTCTCCGGAGGTTGGCCGGTCAAGCCCTCCCAGCAGGTGCAAAAGCGTTGATTTCCCGCTGCCGGAGGTACCGACGATCGCTGCAAATTCACCCTTTTCAATTTCTAAGCTTATGCCGTTTACCGCATGGACTGCATTATCTCCGGTTCCATACTGTTTTTTTAGTTGCTTCGCCTGTAAAATTCCCATTAAAAAAACCTCCTTACTGTTTTATAAGGAGATTTTAAACTATGATTTTCAACTTTTTATCTATTATGGTCTTGTCATACAATTGTTTTAAAGGAAGCTGTGACCTGCCCTCCGGAAGCAGGATTTTTCAAAGTGATACCGCCGCCATGATACCTGCACAGCAGGGCACACATATAAAGTCCCAATCCGAAATGCTCCGACCGGCTGGCATCCTCCGTATAAAAAGGCTGCGCAGCCTTTTGCAGAGCTTCCGCAGAAAAGCCGTCACCGTCGTCGGTTACGGTAATATTTATTATCCCCGCTGCCTCACGGACATCTATCTTTAACACTGACTGTGCATAACGAACACCGTTTGATACAATGTTCTCAAATACCTGTAACATCATTTCAGTATCGATCATCGCAGTATTTACACCGGCATTGCTTGTAAAACACATCCTTTTACCGGCAGCATCACAGAGAATGCGTGCTGACTGTTCAAGGACGGTAAAGAATTCCGACAGATCGGTTTCCCGGCAGTCAGGCACAATATCTTCCATCTTCTGCAGATTGCTCATACTTTCGGCATACCGCTCCAGTCTTCCGATCTGCCTTGTCATTGCTGAAAGCGTATCCGCATTGCTATCTCCTGCGTTTTGCAGAATTTCCGTATAGCCTTTCAGCACGGTAAGAGGCGTCCGCAAATCATGGGCAAATGCTGCGTTCAGCCGTTTTCTCTCGGCCATTGCCTGCCACATTGCTTTATTGTTTTTCTCAAGGGATACACGCATTTTTTCAAAAGAGGCGCATAGATCGCCCATTTCATCCTTACCTGCATAGTCCACAAT
>JAFADH010000076.1 GCA_023424995.1 Bacillota bacterium
CCTATAGTGGTGCCTTTGCTTCGTTAAATGGCAATATTGCCAAAGATGCAATGGACGCTTCCAACACAGCGTTTCAGCAGGCCTTCTGGCTTGCTTGCTGTATTAGGGTCTGCTCTAATTTTGACCAATGGAATGCCGTGGTTGCCAGACCTACCGGCGTTACCTCCCAATGCTATAATAAGGGAGCCTTAACCAGCTCATCCTCTCCAAATTCTAGATGGAGAAATGTTAAATTTCCCGGCTGGTCAACAGATTATACGGATGCAAGCAATTATTCCGCATTCACCTACTATTCCTCTATCACACAATTTAACATACTTCATTCCTATAAAACAACTTATGAAACCTTGTATATTGATTCTGTATATTATTAAATAAGGAGCTGGTGTCATGTCCGGTTTTTATAAACTAAAATATATTCTTCTGATTGTCCTAATCTGCTTTCCTAGCGGCTGTGGTACCGTAAATAAGAACACTACAGGAAGCGTTCCAAGTCAGAAACCAGAGGATACCAAAGTTACAGATAAAGCAGGACCGGTGGGGACAGAAGCCTCGACTGATGTTACAGATAACACGGATGAAGCAAAGCTGAAGGAGGCAATCTCATGCATTCAGAATAAAAAATATCCCCAAGCAATCGGATTACTGTCTCAAATCAAGGATAGCGTGAAGGCGGAGGATTTGCTGGAGCAACTTCGTTATATTATTTCTGGAGCCTACATTGCAAATCTTGGTGCCGGAATTGCCGCCATTGATAATGACGGAAAGGTTAAAATAATAACGGATAACTCTATTTATGAATATTACCAGTATAATGAGGTTTCCGACTGGGTTGACATCAAGTACCTTTCTTATGCACATGGTCGGCTGGATGCACTGGACAAAGATGGTGTCATCCATTCAACGAGAGACACTGACACTTCTTATGACTATGTTGTAGATCAGTTAAAATCCTATACTGATCTATCGGCAATATCTACAGACTACGATAATTATGTATTATTATCTAGAAACGGAAACATTTACGCATATTCGGCAAAGTATAGCGATACATTGAATACCTTTCAAGATCGTATTTCGACTTGGAAGGACGTTGTGGATGTCGTAACAGGACAATTAAGAATCGCAGCATTGAAAAAGGATGGCACGGTATATGTTGCTGATTATAATAAATATTTAAATCCTTCATATGATTATTTATATGATGAGATTGCCGGCTGGACGAACATTGTTGCCATCTCATCTGCTTCCATAGGTCCAATCGCTGGACTCAAATCTGACGGAACCGTGGTTATATCAACATCTTATATCACAGGTACGCGTAATAATAATTTTTATTATGTATCCGACTGGAATGATATTATTGCTATTTCAAAAAGCAGTACCACCCTGCTGGGCTTAAAGAGTGACGGAACCGTGGTTGCTACCGGTGATAACGAGCAAGAACAATTGGATGTTTCCGGTTGGACCGATATTGTAGCGGTTGCTGCCGGCAACTGGATTTCCATCGGCTTAAAATCGGACGGTACTCTTGTAATTGCAGGCAAAACAGAGGAAGGTGTTACTACACCGGATGTCTCCGGTGTTAATAATCTGTATGTACCTGTCGTCACATATTAAATAATAAGAAATAAATGCTATGAAAGATATGGGATTTTCGAAATATAAAATCTAAAAAAGTATTTTAGAGAAAGGGGGCTGGGCACAGTCCCCTTTCTCTAAGTGGTTTTATGACTCAATTCCAAGTCGAAACATAGTGCCTTTCATTTACATAATTTAATACTAAATGATCGATGGCATGTGGACAATTACATTAACTATGGAAAATTATCATAAATAAATATCTGGTTTTTTCATTATTTTGGTATATAATAGTATTCTACCGATAGATTTTGAATGGAGTATATAACCCATATGAAAATGTATGATCTGATCAATAAAAAGAAGAATAAGGAAATCCTGACCACAGAAGAGATTGAGTTTATTGTAAAAGGTTTTACGGAGGGCTCCATCCCGGATTACCAGATGTCGGCATTCCTGATGGCGGTGTGTATTAATGGCATGAACAGGGAGGAGACCGCAGCATTGACCATAGCTATGGCGCATAGCGGCGAAATCCTTGATCTGTCACAGATTCACGGCATCAAGGTCGATAAGCACAGTACCGGAGGAGTCGGAGATAAGACCTCCCTGGTACTCGGACCCATGGTTGCTTCCCTTGGAGTGCCCGTTGCCAAGATGTCCGGCCGCGGACTGGGGCATACGGGAGGGACTATCGATAAATTGGAGAGCTTTCCCGGCTTTTCTACCGCTATTACAGCGGAGCAGTTTATCCATAACGTTAATACTGTGAAGATGGCCATCGTCGGCCAGACAGCCAATCTGTCCCCTGCCGATAAGAAAATCTATGCTCTGAGGGATGTAACGGCTACCGTAGATAATATCTCCCTGATTGCCAGCAGTATTATGAGCAAGAAGCTTGCCGCAGGATCGGATGTGATTGTTCTGGATGTTAAGACCGGAAGCGGGGCATTCATGAAGAAATATGAAGATTCCCTGGCCCTGGCTAAAGAAATGGTCCAGATCGGGACCATCGCGGGAAAGCAGACATACGCGGTAATCACGGATATGAACCAGCCCTTGGGCTGCGCAGTCGGCAATACACTGGAGGTGATCGAAGCAATCGATACCTTGCAGGGACATGGACCGAAGGATCTGCTGGAGGTCAGTCTCACATTGGCTTCCTATATGCTGGTAGGTGCTCAGAAGGCAAAGGATGTGGAGGAAGCAGGATATATGCTGCGAAGGACTATAGAGGATAAGAGTGCTCTGGATAAATTTGCCGAATTCATCCGGGCACAGGGCGGCAGCAGTGACCCAGTCTATCATACCGAATTATTCGCCGGGGCAAATCTTGAAGATACGGTTACCGCCGGTCTGGATGGTTATGTGACCTGTATCCATACGGATGAGATCGGCATGACCTCTCTGGTACTGGGGGGCGGAAGAGAGACCAAGGACAGCGGCATCGACCTGAGTGTCGGTATTAAGATCCATAAGAAGCTTGGTGATCCGGTAAAGAAGGGAGAGGTCCTTGCTGCCTTATATGCCAATGACAGCAAAAAATTATATGAAGCAAAACAGAGACTTTTGAAAGCATATGTTATCGGTCCTGAAAAGCCTCAGGGAATAAAGACGGTATATGCAGTTGTTACCAAAGATGGAGTCCTGCAATTATAATGCCATATTCGCAAGTTCTTATGGCATCGGTATCCGGAATCATCATAGAATGATACTAAGAGCCGGCAGAATTGGACTGATTCATTATGAAGCAATCTTGCTGTAATCGAAAGCCATTATACAATCACATATTTAAAATCATCGTGATAGCAATCATCGCAATCGTTATCCTGCACACACTTTATGAGGAATCCTCCTTATTCTATCGCAAATACCTTGAATTACCCTTCTCCATGCATCTTAACGAGAGAGAGGTATATATGATAAGGGGAGAGGAATTTCGTCTGTTTGTATTCGGAGGAATAAACAAACGGATCTCCTTTGCTTCTACGGATTTCCGGGTGGTGGGAGTGAATTTTAACGGCAGGCTGTATGCTTACCGTACAGGGAAAGCGTTCATCGTCGCCAAGGTTGATGATAAAGAATTAAAATGCAGAGTATATGTGATCGATATCAACAAAGAGAAGATAACCCTAAAGGCCGGTGAGACTTACCGCCTTAAGATCAGGGGCTCGAATGCATATGTCAGGTGGAAAAGTACGGATGAAGACACAGCCAAGGTCGGCATGTTCGGCAAGGTAACGGCAGTAAACCGGGGTACCGCCATAATTACTGCCGAGATAAAAGGCAAGACTTTAAAATGCACCGTAATCGTAGAATGAGCCGATGTAATGGATGTCACCATAAGGATGGTCTAAAATCATAGAGCATGGATTATAATAGTAATAATACATTTTTTGCAAAGTATCCGCCCATGGCGGTGGAATGGAGGCAAATTTGAAAAGGATCAGCGTACTTTTCCTTATATGTTCCATGCTAATACTTTTACTATATCCATCAACCACACAGGCTATGATCAGGAATGCCACAGAAGATAAGGAAGAAGCGGCAGAAACTGCAAAGACAGTCGATACACAGCTTAACATTGATTCCACCTCTGCCGTATTAATGGAAGGCTCAACGGGGACTGTTATCTTTGAGAAAAATAAAGATGAGAGACTAAAACCCGCAAGTATCACCAAGATAATGACCTTGGTATTGATATTTGAAGCATTAAAATCCGGGCAGATCAACCTGACGGATGAGGTTAGTGTCAGCGATTATGCAGCTTCCATGGGTGGTTCCCAGGTATATCTGGAGCCTAATGAGACTCAGACCGTAGAGACCATGATTAAATGCATCAGCATCGCCAGTGCCAATGATGCCAGTGTTGCCATGGCAGAATTTATCGCAGGTTCGGAAGAAGAATTTGTAGCCAGGATGAATAAGAAGGCCAAGGAGCTTGGGATGAATAATACCAATTTTGTAAACTGCTGTGGCCTCGATACCGACAATCACTATACGACCGCCTATGATGTAGCCTTAATGTCCAGAGAAATGATCACAAAGCATCCGGAGATCAGCCAATATTCCACCGTATGGATGGACAGCATCATACATAAAACCAAACGCGGAGAATCCGAATTCGGCTTAACCAACACGAATAAACTGATAAAATTCTACAACGGTATTACAGGTTTGAAGACCGGTTCCACAAGCCTTGCGAAATATTGCTTGTCAGCTACGGCAAAACGGAACAATATGGATCTGATAGCAGTTATTATGGCTGCTCCGGATACCAAGACCCGCTTTAATGAAGCATCAAAGCTGCTGAATTACGGATTTGCCAATTATAGTGTCTATACGGACGATAATTTAGACTTAAGTCTGGAGCCGGTAAAAATCAATAAAGGAGTCCGTGATACGGTGCAGGGAATTGCCGGCAGCAGCTTCTCCTATCTGTGTGTCAAGGGAAAGGATCCGGCACAGATCCGCAAAGAAGTAGTTTTATATGAGCTTGTTCAGGCGCCGCTGGCTCAGAATGATAAGATTGGCGAGATTATCTATTATTATGATAAGGACCAGATAGGCAAGATTGATATTGTAGCCTCTGAAGCGGTAGATAAAGCGAAATACCGTGATTGTCTTTATAAAATACTCAGGAAATATTTCATGGGCGATAATAAAAAGGCATCATAATATGCCATATGAACCGGGGTTTCCGTGAATGGAAATCCCGGTTTTATCAATGTGATCTTATCCATATATATTTCTTCCGCATTGTTCCGACCAGGAGCTTATTGACACCTGTTCTTCTAACTAGTATAGTATATAGAGGTGAAGGATATCATTCATACCATATAATGTAGAACATCGCCCGAAAGGAGCCTGCATGCAGAGCAGCCTGATTTTGTCCGGTATTATTATTCTGATTATAATATGGGCATTCATTGAACGCAAGCTGATTACCACTACCAAATATACGATTGCCTCTCCCAAGCTTCCGGTGACCTGGAAGCCTGCCGGGATTGTCGTGCTGGCAGACCTTCATAACAGCACCTTCGGCAAGAACAGCGAACGCCTTATTAAGAAGATTGATCAATTAAAGCCTTCGTATATTCTGATAGCGGGAGATATGATTAATAAGAAGGAACCCTGCTATCCGTGCGAGGCCTATTCCCTGCTTGAGATTCTTGCCGGGAAATATCCGGTCTACTATGCCTATGGCAACCATGAGCAGAAGATGGAATGGTATGGAAACCCGGAGTATCAGACAGAACATATGGATCCGTCAAGTGCTGAGAATATGGAAAAGCCAACGGAGGAATTAAGAAAGAAGCAGCTCGAATTATATTCTACATGGATAGAATATAAGAACCGGTTAAGTAATCTCGGAGTTATATTTCTCGATAACAAAAGCCTTCGGCTCTCGGAAAAGGATGCAAAGGTAAGTGTTACAGGTATTTCCTTATCCATGACATATTTTGAGTTTAATAAGACGGCGGATATTGAGACGTCTTATTTAAAAGAGCTGGTTACTCCCGATCAAAAGGATGACTTCAGGATATTGATCGCGCATAATCCCTATTATTTTGAAAAATATCAGGATTGGGGAGCAGATCTTATATTATCGGGTCATTATCATGGCGGTATGGTAAGAATCCCGGGGATCGGCGGGATTATCTCGCCACAGGCAACCTTTTTCCCAAGATATGCTTCCGGCAGGCATGTCCGGCAGGACTGTACTATGGTTGTATCCCGGGGTCTTGGCTCACATTCCGTCATGCCAAGGCTTTTTAACATCCCTGAATTGATATATATTACCATAGCAAACGCCCGCGATCAGCAGATCAGTCCGTGAAAGCAGGCCTGCCTGTAAGTTCATAGTCTGCGGATCCGTACTATATAGGTTATAAAATGAATTTATGATTAATTAAACATGCTGTCATGAAAGGAACGGATATTATATATGGGTATTCCGGTTAAATTAGAAGCCTTTGAAGGTCCTCTTGATCTTCTGCTTCATCTGATCGATAAGAACAAGATCAATATATACGATATTCCGATTGTGGTAATCACCGAGCAGTATCTGGATTTTATCAAGCAGATGGAATCAAAGAATCTTGAGATCATGAGCGAGTTCCTTGTTATGGCTGCGACCCTGGTCAATATCAAGAGCAGAATGCTGCTTCCTGTGGAGGAGAATGATGAGGAAGAGCTTCTTGATCCCAGACAGGAGCTGGTAGAGCGTCTATTGGAATATAAAATGTACAAATATATATCCGAAGAGTTGAAGGACAAGCAAATGGATGCTTCCCGCGCCATGTTTAAACCGCCGACCATTCCTCCGGAGATAGCCGGTTATAAAGAAGATATCAATGTGGAAGAGCTGCTCAGCGACCTGACGCTCGCAAAGCTGCACGAGATTTTCAAATCCATCGTAAAGAAGCAGGTGGATAAGATCGACCCCATCCGCAGCAAATTCGGAAGAATCGAAAAAGAAGAAATCAATCTGAATGTTAAGTTCGTTCAGATACAGGAATATGGGTTGTTATATAAAAAATTCTCTTTCCGCAATTTAATGGAGGCCCAGCATACCCGGATGGAGGTTATCGTAACCTTTCTCGGAGTCCTGGAGCTGATAAAGATAGGAAGAATCATAATAGAACAGGAAAGCCTGTTTGATGATATCAGTATTACATATCTGGCAGAGGATATCATCCAGATGGAAGAAGGGAGCTTTTAATGGAATTGAAGCTGATAGAAGCGCAGATTGAAGCAATCTTATTCACTATGGGAGAAACAGTAGAGCTTAACCGTATCGCAGGAGCCATCGATCATGATGAAGATACCACAAGAAAAATATTACATAATATGATGGACAAATATGAAGAGGAAGACAGGGGCATCCATTTGATTGAACTGGACGGAGCTTATCAGCTCTGTACCAAGGCTTCCATGTATGAAACCATCATTAAGGTTACTCATATACCGAAAAAGCATGTGCTAACGGATGTACTTCTTGAGACCTTATCCATCATTGCATACAAACAACCCATCACAAAGCTTCAGATCGAGCAGATCCGCGGTGTAAAATCAGATCATGCAGTGAACAGACTGATCGAGTATGGTCTGATCTGCGAATTGGGAAGACTGGATGTACCGGGAAGACCGATCCTCTTCGGCACTACGGAAGAATTTTTGAGAAGCTTCGGGCTGCAGTCCCTGGATTCCCTGCCGGTTATGAACCCTGAGAAATTAGAAGACTTCAAAATTGAGGCAGAAGAGGAAATGCAGTTAAAGCTGGATATTTAAACTGAAATACACATATGTTAAGATTAAAAGATATTTTTTATGGCTTAAGAAAATACTCCGGATTTATTATTGACCATTGGGCTGTTTATGATAAAATAATAACATCTTATCAATAAGGGATTTATAAAATGAAACGAAAAAAACGTAAATCAAACATATTAAAATTAATAATAGTCCTTTTCTCCCTTGGATTTCTTGGTATTGCTATCCTATTTTTTGTCAATGCTTATATCAGATCTTCAGTTAAAAACCGGATAATACCCGCGTCAGGAGCATCGGAGCTGGAGGACGTCGACTGTATCCTTGTACTTGGAGCCGGGGTATGGAACGGTGATACTCCAAGCCATATGCTGGAGGACAGGCTGAATATCGGAATCGAGCTTTATCAGGAGGGTATCAGCAATAAGCTTCTGATGAGCGGAGACCATGGCCGTAAGGAATATGATGAAGTAAATGTCATGAAGCAGTATGCTATTGATAAGGGGATTGCTTCCATTGATATCTTTATGGATCATGCAGGCTTTTCAACCTATGAGAGCATGTACCGGGCAAAGGAGATATTCCAGGCGAAGAAGATAGTAGTCGTTACCCAGGAGTATCATATGTACCGTGCATTATATATCGCCGGAAAGCTTGGACTGGAGGCGTATGGCGTCAGCTCCGATCCCAGGCCTTATGCAGGCCAGGATAGCCGTGAGCTTCGGGAGTTCGTGGCACGGGTCAAGGACTTTGCTTATTGCATCTTTAAACCGGAGCCGACCTATCTGGGAGAAGCTATTCCGGTCAGCGGGAATGGTGATGTAACCAACGATTGATTTGGGCTTTGATTTAAGTGTTTTTTCACTGACAGCAGCATGAAATAATTACCGGTCACGCAGCTAACGCTGCCGTGACCTTTTTAATTTTAATAAATCTCCTGTTTTTGCCCAATAGTAACACTAATACTAAACACGCGGTTTAATAATAGTAAAAATAATGCTTGCATATGTATATGCATTTTTGTATAATAGTCCTTGCTGTTACAGGCAACACTACACAGAGAAAGGTTGTGATGTTAGGGTTGGATAAAAAGCTTACGTTATACGGCTTTAACAACCTCACAAAGACACTTAGCTTCAATATTTACGATGTATGCTATGCTAAAAGTGAGAGAGAACAGAAAGATTATATTGCCTATATCGATGAACAATACAACTCGGACCGTCTCACCAAGATACTGGTGGACGTTACAGAGATGATCGGAGCTCATATTCTTAACATATCCAAGCAGGATTATGATCCTCAGGGTGCTTCCGTGAATATTCTCATTGCGGAGGGTTCTTTGTCGTCGGACCATATCGATGAATCCTGTAATCAGGGCAAATATGCCATGACGGCCGCTCAGACTGCCAAGGGTGAGACGGTTCATGCCCACCTTGATAAGAGCCATGTTACGGTCCATACCTTCCCGGAACATCATCCGGACAATTCGATTTCAACCTTTCGCGTGGATATCGACGTATCAACCTGCGGCGAGATTTCTCCGCTGAATGCATTGGATTACCTTATCGGAAGCTTTGATTCCGACATTATAACCATAGACTACCGTGTCAGAGGCTTTACAAGAGACCTGCACGGGATGAAATATTTTATCGATCATGATATTACCTCCATCCAGGATTATATCGATGATGAGACACTGACCAGATATGATGCGATTGATGTAAATGTATACCAGTCCAATATCTTCCATACCAAGATGCTGATCAAAGAGATTGAGCTGCAGAATTACCTGTTCAACAAGGACGTGTACGAGCTGCCTCCCAAGCAAAGACTGGATATCACCAACAGCCTGCGTAAGGAAATGATTGAAATCTTCAGCGGTATGAACATCTACTAATCAAATAACGGCACCCAGCCGGTAAATTGTCGGAAAACTTACGTATGACATTTGTTTCAGCGATTACTTTTAACCGGATCTAAGTAAAGGATATAATTATCATGAATGATATGAAGAAATATACGCAGCAAAACACACCCATTCATGAAGCATTGTTAAAGCATAAAAAGAACCGTATCGTACCTTTTGATGTACCCGGACACAAGGGCGGAAGGGGAACTCCGGAGCTTACAGGATTCCTGGGCAACGATTGCCTTAAGGTAGATGTGAACTCCATGAAGCCCCTGGACAATCTGATTCATCCGGTGTCGGTGATCAAAGCTGCTGAGGAACTGGCCGCTGAGGCGTTCGGTGCAGACGCGGCTTTTTTTATGGTGAATGGGACAACTGCAGCGGTTCAGGCGATGATCATGGCAACCTGCAAGGCAGGTGATAAGATCATCATGCCCAGGAATGTACACCGCAGCTCCATCAATGCTTTGGTTGTAAATGGCGCCATCCCGGTTTATGTGAATCCCGGAGTGAACCGCCGGCTTGGTATTCCTCTCGGAATGCCCTTGGAAGAGGTAAAGGAAGCCATCCGCAACAACCCGGAAGCCAAGGCTGTCCTTGTGAATAATCCAACCTATTACGGAATCTGTTCAAATCTTACGGAGATCGTCCGGCTGGCGCATAAGAACGGAATGCGTGTACTTGTGGATGAAGCCCATGGAGCCCATTTCTACTTTGGAGAGAACCTGCCGGTCAGTGCCATGGCTGCCGGTGCCGACATGGCTGCGGTCAGTATGCACAAGACAGGCGGCTCCCTGACACAAAGCTCGTTCCTAATCTGCCAGAATGATGTGGATCCGGGTTATGTAAGACAGATCATCAACCTTACCCAGACCACCAGCGGCTCTTATCTGCTTTTGTCCTCCCTGGACATTGCCAGGAAGAATATGTTCTTATACGGCAGGGATATGGCAGCTAAGACAATAGAGCTTGCGGAATACGCAAGAAATGAGATCAATAAATTGGGCGGCTATTATGCCTTCTCCGCAGAATTAATCGACGGAGATACCATCCATGATTTTGACCGGACAAAATTATCGGTTCATACCACAGAGACCGGACTTGCCGGAGTGGAGGTATACGACCTTCTCCGGGATGATTACGGGATCCAGGTGGAGTTCGGCGATATCGGGAATCTGCTGGCGATCGTATCCGCCGGAGACAGGGCATTTGAAATTGAGCGGCTCATATCCGCATTATATGAAATTAAGCGGATCCATTCCAGGGAAAAGGTGGGCATGCTGAATCATGAATATATCGATCCGGATGTGGTGTTCTCTCCCCAGGCAGCGTTCTACCATGAAAAGAAATCCGTTCCGCTAAAGGAGGGCATAGGCCACATAGCCGGCGAATTTGTCATGTGCTATCCCCCGGGTATCCCGATCCTGGCTCCCGGAGAGCGGATTACCGGAGATATCATCAACTATATCGTCTATGCGAAGGAAAAGGGAAGCGTGATCACCGGACCCAAGGATATGAAGATAGAACATATTAATATAATAGATTTTTAAAATAGGACGGCGTAAATTTGCATAAGCCGGAAGATATGCCTTAAGTCAGGCATGTCTCTGACAGGAAAGGCGGTGTTTGCATATGGAGTTATGGTATACGGAACAGCATACGGAGCATGTACGGTTTTCGTTGAAGGTTAAAAAGGAATTATTTAACCGTCAAAGTGATTTTCAGCATGTAGCCGTCTTCGACACTTACGAATACGGACGTGCATTAGCTCTGGACGGTTACCTGATGGTAACGGAGCGGGATGAGTTCATCTATCATGATATGATCGTCCATGTTCCCATGGCTACGAATCCTGATATCAAGAGGGTGCTTGTGATCGGCGCCGGCGACGGAGGTACCGTTCGTGAGCTTGCCAGGTATAAGAGCATCGAGCATATTGATATGGTAGAGATTGATCCCATGGTCGTGGAAGCCTGCAGGGAATATCTGCCGCAGACAGCCTGCAGCCTTACGGATCCCAGAGTTCATATTTATTACGAAGACGGTCTTAAATATGTACGGCGCAAAACCAATGAGTATGATCTGATATTGGTGGATTCCACGGATCCCTTCGGACCCGGGGAAGGATTATTCACCAGAGAGTTTTACGGTAATTGTTATAACGCCCTGACAGAGAAGGGAATACTGGTCAACCAGCATGAGAGCACGTATTATGATGCTTATGTGGAAGCCATGAAGCGTGCCCATCAGAGAATCAGGGAGACCTTTCCGGTTGCCAGGGTATATCAGGCGCATATTCCCACATATCCTTCCGGGTACTGGCTGTTCGGGTATGCTTCCAGGCATTATGACCCGCTGAAGGATCTTAAGGCCGAGGAATGGAACGCTCTGGGAATCAATACCCGGTATTATAATACCCAGCTTCACCAGGGATGCTTTGCACTCCCCAATCATGTGTTGGAACAGCTGAATGAGCGTAATTAGGATCGTACCGGCATGTTAATGCAGGGAGCAGGCATGTTAATACGGAAAGCAAATATATTATGAAATCAATTGATCAGATATCAAATAATGCACAAGTCCAAGGAGGAAATATCTATGAGTAAAGCATTAATTATAGGTGCCGGCGGAGTTGCCGGTGTAGTTGTTCATAAATGCTGCCAGAATTCCGACATATTCCGGGAGATCTGTATTGCCAGCAGAACCAAATCCAAATGCGATGCATTAAAGGCACAGGTGGAAGCTAAGGGCTATAAGACAAAGGTAACTACCGCCCAGGTGGATGCGGACAATACCGATGAGGTAATTGCTTTAATTAATTCCTATCAGCCCCGGATCGTAATCAATGTAGCACTTCCTTACCAGGACCTGACCATTATGGAGGCTTGTCTGGCAGCCAAGGTGGATTATCTGGATACCGCTAATTATGAACCCAAGGATACCGCTAAGTTCGAATACAGCTGGCAATGGGCTTACAAAGAGAGATTTGAGAAGGCAGGCATAACGGCAGTTCTGGGCTGCGGCTTTGATCCCGGGGTTACCGGAGTATTCTCCGCATATGCCTTAAAGCATTATTTTGATGAGATTCATACCCTGGACATACTGGACGCTAATGCCGGTGACCACGGATATCCCTTTGCTACCAACTTCAATCCCGAGATCAATATTCGTGAGATTACCGCTCCGGGCAGTTACTTCGAGAACGGTGAATTCCACGAGACTGAGCCTCTGGAGATCAAAAGGGTTTATAATTTCCCTGAGATCGGACCGAAGGATATGTATCTGCTGCATCATGAGGAGATGGAATCTCTGGCATTAAACCTTCCGGGGATTAAGAAGATCCGCTTCTTCATGACCTTCTCCGAGCGTTATCTGACCCACTTAAGAGTTTTAGAGAATGTTGGTATGACCTCCATTGAACCTATCGATTATGAGGGACATAAGATCATTCCCCTGCAGTTTTTGAAAGCAATGCTTCCGGATCCGGCTTCCCTGGGACCCAGAACAAAAGGAAAGACCAACATCGGCTGCATCTATACCGGTATCAAGGACGGCAGGGAGGTCCGCTATTATGTATATAATGTATGCGACCACGAGGAGTGCTACCGTGAAGTGGGTTCCCAGGCCATATCCTATACCACGGGCGTACCTGCCATGATCGGCGCCATGATGGTGCTTACGGGCAAATGGAAGAAGCCCGGGGTCCACAATGTAGAAGAGTTCGATCCCGATCCGTTCATGGATAAGCTGAATGAATGCGGACTGCCCTGGAAGGAAAGCTTCAATCCTGATATGGTAGATTAATTCATAAATACTGCGCCGTATACAGGAACGGCTGCCGTATGGGATGAAGATTGGCCTGTTTCGCAGGATGTCTCCTGAAGAACATAGATTGGAGAATAGAATGAATTTTGATATAATGAAGGTTCCGTCGCCAGCCTATGTGGTGGAGGAACAGCTGCTGAAGAAGAATTGCGGTATACTTAAGTCCGTAATGGACCGGACAGGATGCAGGATATTACTGGCGCAGAAGGCCTTTTCCATGTATTCCGCCTATCCCATGATCGGTAGATATCTGAGCGGAACCGCAGCCAGCTCTTTATTCGAAGCAAAGCTGGGACATGAGGAGATGGGGAAGGAGAACCATATCTTTTCGCCTGCTTACCGTGATGATGAATTCCATGAGATATTGTCCTTATGCGACCATATTATATTTAATTCCGTCTCACAGTGGGAGAAATATAAGCATAGAGTACAAAGCAGCCCCGGGAAGGTATCCTGCGGGCTTCGTATTAACCCGGAATATTCCGAGGTTGAGACGGATATGTACAACCCATGTTTCACCGGATCCCGTTTTGGAATTAAAATTGACAGACTGGCAGGGATGGATTTATCCGGTATCGACGGGCTGCATTTTCATACCATGTGCGAACAGAATTCGGATGTGCTGGAACGGACGCTGGAAGTGGTGGAGGAGAAGTTCGGGCACCTGTTAAAGCGGATGAAATGGATTAATTTCGGCGGAGGACACCATATCACAAGGGAGGATTATGATATTGAAACCCTGGTGCGCTGTGTGAACCGGATCAAGGACAAATACCATATCCAGGTATACCTGGAGCCGGGAGAAGCAATCGCCATGAATGCAGGCTATCTGGTCAGCACCGTACTTGAGCTGAATGAGAATGGGATGCAGCTTGCCATCATGGACACCTCCGCTGCCTGCCATATGCCCGATGTCCTGGAGATGCCGTACCGCCCCAATATCATCGGTTCCGGCACCCCCGGACAATATCCTTATACTTACCGCCTGGGCGGACCGACCTGCCTGTCGGGAGATGTAATCGGAGATTATTCTTTTCCGGAGCCCTTAAGGGTCGGGGACCGGCTGGTTTTCTGCGATATGGCCATCTATTCCATGGTAAAGAACAATACCTTCAACGGAATCAACCTGCCAGCAATCGTTTTAAACATGGAAGAAGACTTATTAAAGGTCATAAAGCAATTTGGATATGATGATTTTAAAAGCAGGCTGTAATGATTTATTCAATAATCTCTTCCTCAGAACTATACCAATTAATAAGCCCTTTCTCCAGTGCTTCCTCGAAAGTCGCAGGCAATACCGGTGCTTCGCCGCCGTTATGCCTGTAGTAATCTTTGGTATGAAGTACATTTTCATTCCTTGCAGTACTATCGGTGTCTGTGGCGGAGGACTCCCCTTCTCTTACCTTGCGGGCTACCACAACCGTCCTGTAATTACCCAGCTCATAATGGGAACAGGTGGATAGTATCAACAGCCGGTCATCCTCTCTTATATCTACCGAATCAACGTTAAGAACGGAGCGAATCCTGATCTGGTAGACAAAATTCAGAAAGCCGGAAGCATTCGGAAAAGTTGCTTTCCGGTATTCGAAGAAATCCTGGTTATCAATGTCTCCCGGCGTAAAGAATACGGCAAATACCTTCCATTCACCGGTATCATATATTGTATCAAAGTTTATAATGGGATGTTCCCTGTAAAAATCCAGCTTTTTATATTGGAGTATCTCATGGAACATCTTCTCCGTAGTGGAGACCATGTTATGGCCATGAATGACTAAGCTCTGCGTATGCTTTTCAATGGAAGAGAGAGGATCCAGATATAAGGTGCCGGCTTTGCTGTATTCGCCGTTAATATCCTTATCCAGATAATAGTCGGGGTCATCCCTGCCCGGCTGGGTTACAACATAATCGATATTCGTATCCGTATTCTTAATGGTGATCCAGCCCTTCACATCTTCATTGACTGCCAGCAGATCTTTGAATTGCAGAAGACGGCCTTTGTCATCCCGATTGGGATCGGGAGTAGGGGTCGCCTGCGGAGCAGGTGCAGTATCCTGGGTTGCCTCCGCCGCCGGCAGTGTCGGCGCCAGTGTCGGAGCTGCAGTTGAAGGCGTCTCTGCAGACCGGTTGTAAAGGTCTCTAGTATACTTAACAGAATTATGTATACGAATAGGCTGAATAACGACTTCATTGATGAACAGCCCGCTAAAAATAATGAAGCCTACGATGCAAACACCTCTTATATATCGATACAGTTGAGCGTTTGATTTTTTCTTCGCATCAGCAGGATCAGAGTCCTGATCTTTATTATCAGCCAAAGCTTCTGGGCTATTTACATCCGCATCCGCTATGGCTTCCTTGCCTGGCTCTATATTTACTTTTGCAGCTACGTCGGTAGGCTGTTCCGTATAGTTATTAATGTTTTCCGTACTTTCTATAGTTTCTATTTTTTCTATGTTGTCTATGGTTTCTCCGGTACTTTCATTCGTCGTTGATTCCTGCCGTGCTTCCATAACAGCATGTATATCCGTATTCCCATTAAGATTAAGCTCATTATTAATAACAGCAGCCGTATCGGTAACTACGGGTTTATCTATATCCGCACTCTTATTACTGCCGGTATCCCTTATCATGTCTTCCTTCCCGTTATCCAATGTGTTTTTATCCTTTGCCATAGCCGCTACCCCTTCATGTAATGCCTTATTTTATCAATTATATACCGAACGGACCATGCCGTAAAGGGTATTTTCGTCTATGGTTCCCGGGTATCGGCAGGGTTTTTCCATTTTTTCAATACTTGTATGAATATTCTGCTATTATCACAATAAATTTAAGTAAGGATAAGTATAGGATGTTCCGGGGAGTATGAAACCAGATAAGAACAAGTATATGAAAACATTGCCTGTAATAATCTTATTAGCGATTGCCGTATCCATCAGCTTTATGAATGTAAAAAGCTATTATGATGAGATATTGAATGCCACAGGTCTTGTCTATGCAGATATTAATAAGGAAGTAAGGGCGGAGAATGAGGCTGCTCTGGAAGATGAGATGGAATATATGAGCATCATAGACTCCATTAAAGAGCAGTACTTTGACGAGGATGTAAGTGACCAGAGTATAGAAGAAGAACCGATTCCCTCATATCAGGATAAGGACTTGAATCTGCATGCGTCGGCAGCATTATTGCTTGACGCTGAGAATGAACGTGTTCTGTATGAGAAGAATGGTTATGAGAGAATGCCTATGGCCAGCACTACAAAGATCATGACCTGTATCGTTGCGCTGGAGAATGCCGACCTTAACGGTGTTGTCACGGTATCCTCCTATGCCGCCAGTATGCCGGATGTCCAGCTTAATATAAATAAGGGTCAGAAGTTCTATCTGAAGGATCTTTTATATTCCTTAATGCTGGAAAGCCATAATGATGTTGCGGTAGCAATTGCGGAATATATCGGCGGTTCCGTGGAGGGCTTTGCCGTTATGATGAATGATAAGGCCAGGACTTTGGGCTGTGAGGATACGAATTTTGTTACTCCCAACGGGCTTGATGCAGAAGGTCATTATACAACCGCAAGGGATCTGGCGGTAATTGCGGGCTACGCAATCAGGAACAAGCAGTTCCTGCAGATCACCAATACCTCTGCCCACGATTTTGCGGAGATCTCCAAGGGTAAAAGATATCGTGTCACCAACAAGAACCGCTTCCTTTATATGATGGAAGGTGCGATCGGTGTGAAGACAGGTTTTACCGGTGATGCAGGCTATTGTTTCGTAGGTGCCGTCAAGCGCAATGAGAAAACCCTCATATCCGTTGTACTGGGCTGCGGCTGGCCACCGAACAAGAATCTGAAATGGACCGATACCAGAGAGCTGATGAACTATGGCGTGGATAATTACCAGGAAAGACAGATCTTCCAGGAAATCGACTTTGACCCGGTGCTCGTGAAGGAAGGGCAGCAGCGTTTTGTAAATCTGATTATGAAGGGTGATCTCCGGTTACTCATGAGAGATGATGAGAAGGTTAAAGTCGTATATAATGTACCAAGCTCACTGACGGCACCTATAACCGCAAATACCAAGGTTGGAAGCGCATATTATTACATTGACGGCGAGCTATATAAAAAGCTTCCTATCTATACCGATTCCGATATTGCAAGAATTGATTTCAATTTCTGCTACAAGAAAATATTAAATATGTGGGGCTTACGGTATTAATTCATATAATCTCCAAATTCTGTGATTTAAATCAACGTCCAATGCAGATGATATGTGTATATTCATAGCAGGAAGTAATATAAATCATAAATCCGGAGGGAATAGCAATGAGTATTAAAATCACAGATAAGGTAACCTGGGTCGGCAAGATTGACTGGGAGCTCAGACATTTTCACGGTAATGAATATTCCACCCGCAGGGGGACCTCTTACAACTCATATCTGATCAGGGATGAGAAGACGGTATTAATCGATACCGTATGGCAGCCCTTTGACAGGGAATTCGTAGCAAGGCTTAAGGACGAGATCGACCTTAAGGAGATTGATTATATTATAATGAACCACTCCGAACCGGATCATAGCGGCGCTCTCATAGAATTGATGCGCGAGATACCGGATACCCCCATCTACTGCACCGCCAACGGCGAGAAGATTATGAAAGGCCAATATCACCGGGACTGGAACTTCATTCATGTAAAGACCGGAGATATATTGAATACAGGGAGCGCTGCCCTGACCTTCGTGGAGGCTCCGATGCTTCACTGGCCGGATTCCATGTTCACATATATGTCCGGAGACAATATATTATTCAGTAATGACGCCTTCGGACAGCATTATGCCACCGAGACCCTGTTCAATGACAGATCTGACAGCTCCGAGATTATGGCGGAGGCTGTCAAGTACTATGCCAATATTCTCACCCCGTTCAGCAAATTGGTAATTAAGAAGATAGAAGAAGTATTGAGCTTCCGTCTTCCTCTGTCCATGATCTGTCCAAGCCATGGTGTCATCTGGAAGGATGATCCGGCCCGGATTGCGGAGAAATATCTTGAGTGGGCGAAGGATTATCAGGAAAACCAGATAACAATTATCTATGATACCATGTGGAATGCCACACGCAGGATAGCGGAAGCCATCGCCGAGGGGATCGGACAGGCAGAGCCGGAGGCGACCGTGAAGCTGATGAATGCATCCAAGGAGGATAAGAACGATATACTGACGGAAGTATTCAAATCAAAGCTGATACTGGTCGGCTCCCCTACGGTGAATAACGGGTACCTCCATTCCCTGGGCGGCTTGCTGGAGATGATGAAGGGATTAAAATTCAGGAATAAGAAAGCCTCTGCCTTCGGCAGCTACGGCTGGAGCGGAGAATCGGTAAAACAGCTGACGGATGCCCTGAAGGAAGCAGGCTTTCAGATTGTAAATGATGGTATGAGAGTATTATGGGTACCCGATGACGAGAAAACAATAGAATGTGTCGAATTTGGTAAAAAAATTTTTAAATAATTTACCAAATCATGCAACTTTTTTCATCTTTCAATCGTTTTAATATATGTGACGGCTAACTATGCTCACATTTGATTATTAACGATAATAGAGGAGGAGTTGTATGAGGAAGATCGTAAGAAAATACCGGATAAGTAAATTCCGTTGCTTTATGAACGGACTTGCATTTGGAATGATCGCATTTATAGCATTATTATTATGTTTAATTAATATGTATAATCCCGAGGTCACCAGGACCGCAGTCTTGCTGCCCTTTGGGATTGCTTTTATGAGCCTGCTGATGGGATGCGTCTCCATGTTCCGAATCTCTGCTTTTTGAAGTTCCACTTTTTGAAGTCATTTTGCTATTGACGCTTTCCCATGAAAAAATTATACTGGATTATAATGATAAATTATTTATACTTCAAAGGAGAGATATGCAATGGCAAAAGTTATAACAATGGGCGAGATCATGCTCCGTCTTTCGACCCCCGGATTCCAAAAGTTCATCCAGTCTGACAGCTTTGACGTTAATTACGGAGGCGGAGAGGCAAATGTGGCAGTTTCATTGGCAAATTACGGACACAAGGCTTATTTTGTAACCAAGGTTCCGGGGAACCCCATAGGTGACAGCGCGGTTGCTACATTAAGAAAATATAATGTTAACTGTGATTTTGTTGCCAGGGGCGGGGAGAGACTGGGAATCTATTTCTTAGAGACCGGTGCTTCCATGAGGGCATCCAATGTCGTATATGACAGGTCCCATGCGGCAATTGCCGAGGCAGACCCTTCCGATTTTGATTTTGATGCGATCTTCCAGGGAGCCGACTGGTTCCATTTTACCGGTATCACTCCTGCTGTCAGTGATAAGGCAGCCGTGCTTACCGAAGAAGCTTTAAAGGCTGCAAAGCGTCTTAATATCACCGTTTCCTGTGACTTAAACTTCAGAAAGAAGCTGTGGTCTTCCGAGAAGGCACAGAGAATCATGACCAATCTGATGCAATACGTGGATGTCTGCATCGGCAATGAAGAAGATGCCGAGAAGGTTCTTGGCTTTAAGCCCGGCAATACCGATGTTACCAGCGGCGAGCTGGAGCTGGAGGGCTACAAGGATATCTTTGAACAGATGGTGAAGAAATTCAACTTCAAGTATGTTGTCAGCTCCTTAAGGGAGAGCTATTCCGCTTCCGATAACGGCTGGTCCGCATGCATCTATGACGGCAATAACTTCTATCATTCAAGAAAATACGACATCCGTATCGTTGACCGTGTCGGCGGCGGTGATGCATTCGCCGCAGGCCTCATCTGCGGACTGCTGGACGGCAAATCCATGGAGGCTTCCCTGGAATTCGCAGTAGCGGCCTCCGCATTGAAGCATACCATTCCCGGGGATCTCAACCTGGTTACCAGAGCAGAGGTGGATGCGCTGGTAGGCGGAGACGCTTCCGGAAGAGTTCAAAGATAATATAAACATAGCCTCATATACCCTAAGACTGTATCTGCATTGTTCAGATACAGTCTTTTATTATGTAACATTAGTCAAGACCCGCTGCAAAGCCGGTGGTCTTGACTAATGTCAGATGACAGCTGCCAGGAAGGATAGAAGTTCCTGCCACCACAGCTGCATGCAAACCGGCACTTATCGGAAGCGGAATAGCTCTCCCTTAAGGAGCTGACAACATACTTGAAATTGAATTTCCTGATCCTGACTATCTGTTCAAAGATAATTATAACTGCAATATACCAGTTCTTATAGATTATTATAACATGTTAAGGAAGATTGTTATAACATATGTTAAGGAAAATTGCAGTACAATGTTGAATATTTCACTATATACTTGAATAATAAGATATTATATGGTAAAATGTGTCTGTACTGGAGCTTTTTGTTATTATATAAATGAATAATGGAGAGGTGGAATGAATTATGAAAAAATTAATCAATTCCAAACATTTAAACAATCTTGGGGGAAAGTTTAATCGGGTTCAGGTACCATTTGCAGGAAGTATTCGTACAAAGCTTATCATTTCTTTTGTTATTCCCGTTATATTTATAATCATCTTAGGCATAACCGCGACCACCATAGCATCGGATGCAATCACACGCAGCTTTACCGCATCCACTGTCAGCCTGGTCACTTCCACCGGCAACTATTATAATGTAATCATGCAGAATATCAGAAGCAAAGCCATGGAGCTGTCAACAGACACCGAGATCACAGGGTATTATAATGGCAGCTATGGCGAGAATGCAGTTGAGGAGATCCGCCAGGGGATCAATTACCTTACGGAGGAAGAAGTATATACCAAGATCAAGAACAAGATGTCCACCTTGACTTTAGTCGACAAGTATATAGAACATGTGATAATCTTCACTGATTACGGCAAGCCCCTGACAACCACCGGCAGCTTTCAGGACGCATCGCCTTATGCGGCGTTTAAAGAGACCGAAGAAGCAGCGGCTATTACCAGGGATACCTGGAGCGGCTATCATCTGTATTCGGATGCCCAGCTTGGAATCGACACCTCCAAATATGCCATGGCTTATACCAAGCAATTCATTAACAGCTCCAATAAGAAAACCGGATATATCATCCTGGATGTAACTATGGAGGTCATCACAAGCGCGCTGGCCTCCATGGAATTGCCGGACGGCAGCCTTGCGGCATTTATAACACCGGATGGCAGGGAGATCACCTCCCTGGGAAATTCCGCAGAGAATATCTTTTACGGACAAGATTTCTATACCGATGCTCTGGCCAGTGAGAATGCGGATGATTGCATTGATATGGATTATATGGGAGAGAGGCATCTGCTGATCTATGCAAAAGTAGGAGAGACCGGGGCCATGGCAGCCGCTCTTGTGCCCTATGCGGCCGTAACCGCTCAGGCAGCAAATATAACCTATATCTCTATTATTATTGTAATCCTTGCGTCCCTTATTGCCGGAATCACCGGTATCGTCGTAGCCGCGGGAATCGGCAGGAATATAAAGCATATGATCCGTACCTTGTCCAAGGCAGCCGAGGGCGATTTTACCGTAATCATCGAAACAAAGCGAAAGGATGAATTCCATATATTGTCCGACAGCATCAACCATATGATATCCAATGTAAAGGACCTGATCACGAAAGCCTCCGGAGTAGGTGCCACCGTTATCAATTCCTCCCGGTATGTAACAGAGAATTCCGAACTGCTGCTGGCCGCTTCAAAGGATATCTCGGCAGCGATCGGTGAGATACAGCAGGGGATTATCCAGCAGGCCTCCGATGCGGAGCAGTGCCTGCAGCAGTCCGATGCGCTGACCCGTCAGATTGATCTTGTATCGGACAATACCGCCGCCATCGGGCAGATTGCCACGAATACCAAGAGTGTGGTTACGGACGGCATCAGTGAAGTAGATCAGCTGAATGAAGCTGCAAAGGCGACGATACGTATTACCAATGATGCCATTCTAAGCATCGAAGAGCTTGATGCTGAATCGAGAGCGATTACGGAGATCATAGGCGTTATCAATGAAATTGCGGAGCAGACGAATCTGCTGTCCTTGAATGCTTCCATCGAGGCTGCCAGAGCAGGCGATGCCGGAAGAGGCTTCTCCGTGGTGGCGGATGAGATCCGCAAATTATCCGTGAAATCCGTGGATTCCGCTGCCGAGATAGAGAAGATCATCAACAATATCAGCCGTAAAACACAGGCTACCGTAAATACGGTAAAAGAAGCCGGAAGCATATCGGGGACTACGGAGACAAGACTTCAGAATGTCGTGCGGCTGTTTCATCATATTAACATACTGGTGGATGACCTGTCGAATAAGATGGGGAACATCGCGGAAGGTATCCGGGATATCGAACAAGCCAAGTCGGATACCCTGCGTGCGATCGAAAGCATATCGGCAGTTGCGGAGGAAACCTCGGCCGCTTCGGAAGAAGTAGATGCTACCGCCCTGCAGCAGCTGGAAGCGGTGACCAAATTAAATGATGCCTCCAAGCTGCTGCATCAGGATGCTGCTGAGCTTGATACGGCAATCTCCTTATTTAAAATCGTATGAGAAGATTGCTGATCGGATGGTCCCGGTGGCGGGAGACGATGAACTACTTCATAAAATCGGAGGGCTTTATAACGAAATCCATGACACATGCCGGCAAGTTTGGTCCGCAACGGATGGTTGGGAAAATCCCGAAGCCTACAAAGCCTTACGCGAAAAGGCAAAAAGGGAGAAAGCTGTGGATTTGATAAGGAAAATAGAAGAACTTGACTTTTCAGCGGTGGAAAGCCTGAAAGCCTGGCTTGATAAATGATCTTATATACATAATATCCGGGCTTTGACCATAATGATTTTAACTAAAAATAGCAAGCCCAGGGTCAGGGGAGGTACCGGAACAGCGGGTATCTCCCCTGACCCGTCCTTTATCTGATAACGTAAATATACTTTTGTGTATAACTTTCCCAACGGTAAATCATGGCAGAAGGCAAAAAAGTACTTGATTATTTTCATTGTAACCATTATCATTATGAATGTCTTTAATTTAAGTTATGTATGGAGGAGAGGTTACTATGAGACGGATCAGGAAAACCAAAAAGACAGAGAGTGTAAAGGAGTTTAAAAGCCATATATTAGACACCAGGGGAAAAATGATAGGAGCTATTGCAGCAGGCGCTGTTATCCTTGTAACTGCTTTCATACTGATGATTGTTGAGAGCGGATACGGCAGGATTACAATAACGAATAACACGGAGCTTAACCTGGAATATATAAAGACTTCCTTTGTGGATTCAGAATCAAATCATATTGACCTTGGCCGGATTGAAACAGTCAATGCCAAAGAGAATTACTCAGAGGCACTGCCGGCAGTTAATCTTGTATATACCGAATCAAATCTGGAAGTGCGCTTTAAATTTGCAGATCATGAAGAGCTTTTTACGAATGCCGGTTATTTTTTATCTAATTTTGATGGTAATATCAAGATTACCTTTGATAAGACTGAGGATCCGAACCTGCTTTCTTTAAAAATCAAGGCAAGCAACGGTATCTTCCGGACCAATACGGTGGACTGTAATGTGACATTACTGGTCAATCTGGCTGACGGGAAGATATATGAGTAATAGTCGTTTCAATTAAGTTTCATGGTTATAATGGCGGCGGGTTAACAGGCACATGGCGACAGGATGAATTAAAATGATTTGTATTGATATAGGTCATTTTAAGATTGGAGGCAAGTATGGTAAAATTATACGAGAAGGGTGTCTATCTGTTACATGGCACCGATATACTGGAAGACAGCCGGGAAGCTTCCGCCTTATTGGCTTCAGGAACCGGCCGGGAGACCACAAAGGAAGCGGCCAGGCAGGGGACCATGGCTTATGGTATCTTAAACAGTCATAATACTTCCGATAATGACAGGAAGTTAAAAATAAAATTTGACAAATTAACTTCTCATGATATAACCTTCGTGGGTATCATCCAGACCGCAAGAGCCAGCGGACTTGAGCAGTTCCCTGTTCCCTATGTCCTTACGAACTGTCATAACAGCCTGTGTGCAGTCGGGGGAACCATTAATGAGGATGACCACATGTTTGGTTTATCCTGTGCAAAGCGTTACGGCGGAGTCTATGTGCCGCCCCATCAGGCAGTAATCCATCAATATGCCCGTGAGCTGCTGGCCGCAGGCGGAAGCATGATCCTTGGCTCGGACAGCCACACGCGTTACGGCGCCCTTGGAACCATGGCGATTGGTGAAGGCGGACCTGAGATTGTAAAACAGCTGCTGGACAAGACCTATGATATCAATATGCCGGAAGTGGTTGCCATCTATCTGACCGGAACGCCCAGAAAGGGAGTCGGTCCCCAGGATGTGGCGCTTGCCATTATAGGAGCCGTATTTGCCAATGGGTACGTGAATAATAAGGTAATGGAATTCGTAGGCGACGGCATTCGAAATCTGAGCATTGATTTCCGAATCGGAGTGGATGTAATGACCACTGAGACTACCTGTCTGTCCTCCATCTGGGTGACGGACTCCAAGGTGAAGGAATTCTATGAGCAGCACCACAGACCGTCGGATTATAAGGAATTACAGCCTTCCGCAGTTGCTTATTATGACGGAATGGTATATGTGGATCTATCGGAGATTAAGCCCATGATCGCCATGCCCTTCCATCCCAGCAACGTATATACCATAGATGAGCTGAATGCCAACCTTTATGATATTCTGGATATTGTTGAGAAGAAAGCATTGGTCAGTCTGGATAATAAAGTAAAATACTCCTTAAAGGATAAGGTCCGCAACGGAAGACTCTATGTGGACCAGGGAACCATCGCAGGCTGTGCCGGCGGCGGCTATGAGAATATCTGTGATGCAACGGATATCCTGAACGGCAAATACATCGGCGCCGATGAATTCTCCTTAAGTGTATATCCGGCAAGCCAGCCCATCTTCCTGGAGCTGGTCAAGAACGGCTCGGTTGCAAAGCTGATGGCCAGCGGGGCAACGGTAAGAACCGCTTTCTGCGGTCCCTGCTTCGGAGCAGGCGACGTACCTGCCAATAACGGCTTCAGCATCCGGCATACCACAAGAAATTTCCCGAACCGCGAAGGCTCCAAGATTACCAGCGGACAGATAGCTTCCGTAGCTCTTATGGATGCGCGTTCCATCGCCGCAACTGCCGCAAACCAGGGATATCTTACCTCTGCGGAGGATATCGATATTAACTTTACAAGACCCGGATATTACTTTGACAGTAAGATCTATGACAACCGGGTATATAACGGTGTCGGTAAGGCTGACCCCAGCGTAGAGCTTAAATTCGGTCCCGGTATCGTAGACTGGCCGGTAATGACCGAATTAAGCGAAGATCTGATCTTAAAGGTAGTATCCGAGATTCATGATCCGGTTACCACCACGGACGAATTAATCCCTTCCGGTGAGACTTCCTCTTATCGCTCCAACCCTCTGGGGCTTGCGGAATTTACCCTGTCCCGTAAGGATCCTGCTTACGTAGGGAAGGCAAAAGCGGTTCAAAAGGCGGAAAAAGCCAGAATTGCCGGAGAAGACATCATTGCTGCCAATGCCGAGCTAAGGGAAGTCTATGAGAAGATAGCAGCTAAATTCATAGTCGATCCGGGGACGACCCAGATCGGCAGCACCATCTTCGCAGTAAAGCCCGGAGACGGCTCCGCAAGAGAGCAGGCGGCCAGCTGCCAGAAGGTATTGGGAGGCTTTGCGAATATCGCCAAGGATTATGCGACCAAGCGTTATCGTTCCAACCTGATTAATTGGGGTATGCTTCCCTTTATCATAAAAGGCGACCTGCCTTTCTCCAACGGTGATTATCTCTTTATCAAGGATATCAGGAAAGCCGTCAGCGAAAGGATATCCGAGATTAAAGCCTACGTAGTTAGCAAGGACATGAAGGAATTCACCCTGCAGCTAGGGGAATTGACCGACGATGAGAGGGAAATCATTTTAAAGGGCTGTTTGATCAATTATTATAGAGGATAATTATAATATTATTATATTGAAAGGTACTATCTGTTATATGAGACGGATAGTACCTTTTGAATTATAGACAGCTTTTAACTTGTTTACATGATTTGATTACAACGGGGAACCACATCACTTTGATGTGGTTGATTATACTCTTATTCCTGAGTATGTAACCGCACAAAAATGATACAATGAGATTAAAGAAATAATTTTAAAATAATATTTCCAGGTTTCTATAGGCCGGGTGGGATCTTGTGAATCCCACCCGGATTTTATATTAATATCAGCCATCTGAACAATAATAATCAAATATTAGCATTTGCAACAATAGAAATAGAATCAACCCTGTAATATGATAATGGCGAGAACATGCCGATTTACTAAAAACAAAATAGAATGTACAATATAAGTAAAGCCTTTAAACCTCCAGTATACACAAGAATCTTATTATGCAAGAAATATTATACATTACTTACACATTATAAAAGGGGGAAAGTTATGAAATACGGGTATTTTGACAATTTAAAAAGGGAATATGTGATTGAACGTGTGGATCTGCCCACATCCTGGACCAATTATCTCGGTGTCAGGGATATGTGTGCCGTTATTAACCATACCGCGGGAGGATATAGCTTTTACAAGTCTCCGGAATATCACCGTATCACAAGGTTTCGTGCCAACAGCGTGCCCATGGACCGTCCCGGTCATTACGTATATCTCAGGGATGACGATACCGATGATTACTGGAGCATATCCTGGCAGCCGGTGGGTAAGCCTCTGGATCAGGCGAAGTATCAGTGCAGGCATGGCTTATCGTATTCTACATACTCCTGTGAATACAGCGGTATCAAGGCGGAGCAGACCTTATTCATACCCATTGAGGATCCCGTAGAGCTTTGGGATGTTAAAATCAGGAATACAGGACGGAAACCGCGCAATATCAGCGTATTCTCCTACCTGGAATTCTCCTACCACCATATCGATATGGACAACCGTAACTTCCAGATGAGCAATTATGCTGCGGGCTCCTCCTATTCGGACGGTATCATAGAGCACGACCTGTTTTATGAAGAATTCGGATACCAGTTCTTTACCGCGAGCTTTGAGCCTGACAGCTTCGACTGCCTGCGGGACAAATTTATAGGTCTCTATCATACGGAGACCAATCCTGCGGCAGTAGAGAAGGGTGTCTGCGGAGGCAGCTTTGAAAAGGGCAATAACCATTGCGGTTCATTACATAAGAAGCTTATCATTAATCCTGGCGAAGAGGTTAGGATTATCTTCATGCTTGGAGAAGGCAGCCGGGAGGAAGGAAGAAGAATCCGCCGGAAATACATTGATACCGGGAAAGTGGATTCTGCCTTCACCGGGCTGGCCCGCTTTTGGGAAGATAAAATGAACCGGCTGAGGATTGAGACTCCCAATGAGGGAATGAATACCTTAATTAATATTTGGACCCTTTACCAGGCAGAGATCAATATTATGTTCTCAAGGTTTGCATCCTTCATCGAGGTGGGGGGCAGGACCGGCCTGGGCTACCGCGACACGTCGCAGGATTCTATGACCGTCGCCCATTCCAATCCGGAGAAATGCAGACAGAGGATCGTGGAGCTGCTGCGTGCACTGGTGTCAAAAGGATATGGCCTCCACCTGTTCCAGCCGGAATGGTTTGAGCCGGATAACAGTGTAAAACCCTTCCAGTCACCGACCGTCATTCCTGTACCGGATAAGAGTTCCTTCATACATGGTATCGACCAGGCCTGCTCCGATGATGCACTATGGCTGGTAAGCTCCATCGTGGAGTATGTGAAGGAAACAGGTGAATTTGAATTCCTGGATGAGGACGTTACCTATGCGGACGGCGGCAGCGGAACGGTGTATGACCATATGACAAGAATTCTTGATTTCTCCGGTGAGCAGGTGGGAGAGCATGGGATCTGCAAAGGGCTGCGTGCCGACTGGAACGACTGCCTGAATCTGGGGGGCGGAGAAAGTGCCATGGTTTCCTTTCTTCATTACTGGGCACTTGATAATTTCATTGAAGTAGCGGTATACTTAAATAGGACGAAAGATGTCACAAAATACAGGAAGCTGCAGGAAAGAGTGAAAGAGGCCTGTGACCGCGAATTATGGGACAGGGAATGGTATATCCGCGGTATTACAAAGAAGGGCAGGAAGATAGGCACCATAGAAGACAGAGAGGGCAGGATCCATCTGGAATCCAATGCCTGGGCGGTTCTCTCCGGAGTCGCATCCGGGGAAAAAGGGATTCTGGCCATGGATTCCATAGATAATTATCTGTATACCCCATACGGAATCATGCTGAACGGACCCTCCTATACGGTCCCGGACAGTGATATCGGCTTTATTACCAGGGTATATCCGGGTCTGAAGGAGAACGGCGCCATATTCAGTCATCCCAATCCCTGGGCATGGGCTGCGGAATGCAGGCTGGGCCGGGGCGACCGTGCCATGAAATTCTATAATGCACTCTGCCCGTATTATCAGAATGATATGATTGAAATCCGTGAAGCGGAGCCTTATTCCTATTGCCAATTTATCATGGGCAGGGAGCATACTGCTTTCGGACGTGCCAGACATCCGTTTATGACCGGTACCGGCGGCTGGGCTTATTACTCCGCAACCAGATATATACTTGGGATCCGTCCGCAATTTGATGAATTGCTTATCGATCCGTGTATTCCGCCGGATTGGAAGGAGTTTAAAATCCACCGGATATGGAGGGGAGCCGTCTATCACATCACGGTCTTAAATCCCCATGGTGTGATGAAAGGCGTTAAATCCCTCCGGCTGAACGGTGAGCCCGTTGCTTCCATACCGGTCGGGGAAAAGGGTATGGACAACGACATACTTGTTGTCATGGGCTAAAAGAACTTTAAGGGTTATCCTGGTTGACATTGAAAAGAAAGGCAGGGTGGTTGTTACGTTAAAATTTGGTACCGGTGGTTGGAGGGCAATCATAGGAGATGAATTTACCAAGGCGAATATCCAGTTATTAGCCAAGGGATTGACTATGAAGATGAAGGATGAGGGCGAGAGCGAGAAGGGAATCGTCCTGGGATATGACCGCCGCTTCCTGTCGAAGGAAGCCATGAGATGGGCAGCGGAGGTATTTGCGGCAGAAGGCATCAAAGCCTACCTGATCAACCGTTCCTCACCTACGCCCCTGATCATGTATTATGTTATGAAGCATGAATTTCCCTATGGAATGATGATTACGGCGAGCCACAATCCGGCGATCTATAACGGTGTGAAAGTATTCACCCAGGGCGGCAGGGATGCGGACGAGTTCCAGACCCAGGAGATCGAAAACTATATCCGCCATGTGAGACCGGATGAGGTCAACGGCATGGAATATGAGAAAGCACTGGAACAGGAATTAATTGCGGAGATCAATCCCATGAACGAATATATCGATAATATCATCGATGCCGTAGATATGGGGACCATTCGCAGGAGAGGCTTGAGGATTGCTTTGGACCCCATGTACGGAGTCAGTGAGACCTCCTTAAAGACAATACTTCTGACGGCGAGGTGCGAGGTCGCCATCATTCATGACAGGCATGACACATTATTCGGCGGAAAGCTGCCTTCCCCTTCGGCGGCAACCTTACGGAGCCTGCAGAACTATGTTCTGGATCATCACATGGATATCGGCATCGCAACGGACGGGGATGCAGACCGTATCGGAGTCATCGATGACAACGGCAAATTCCTTCATCCCAACGATATTCTGGTGCTCTTATATTATTACCTGGTGAAATACCGGGGCTGGCACGGAGCATCGGTCCGCAATATCGCCACCACCCACCTGCTGGATAAGGTAGCGGAAAGCTTCGGTGAGAAATGCTATGAGGTTCCCGTGGGCTTCAAATACATCTCTTCGAAAATGAATGAAACCAATGCGGTGATCGGCGGTGAATCCTCCGGCGGGCTTACGGTCAGAGGCCATATCCGGGGTAAAGACGGCGTGTATGCCGCCGCCTTGCTGGTTGAGATGATTGCAGTCATCGGTAAAAAGCTGTCGGAGATCTATAATGATATTCTCAATGAATACGGGACCTTTTATATGGAAGAACGGGATTATATATTCGACCAGGAGAAAAAGGAGGAGATCTACCAGAAGCTGATCCTCGACAAGCTTCTGCCGGAGCTTCCTTATGAAATAGACAGGATATCCTATCTGGATGGGTGTAAGGTGTATCTTGAGAACGGCGGCTGGATCATTACCCGTTTTTCCGGTACCGAGCCGCTCCTTCGTATCTTCTGTGAGATGCCTGACGCAGAGTCGGCAAGGCAGCTGTGCGAGATCTATGAGGATTTTCTTGAATTAAATAAAAAGACGGACAGCAAAATACTGGTGTGACATGCTCCAACCCCCTTTATAGACGGAGAGACCCACATTTCATACGCTGAATATCTTTTATCTGGAATGCCGTACCATGAGGATATCATGAAGGCATTCCTTTTCGTGTCTTCCATATGATAATACATTTGTATCCGTTTCAAAAGTATGATAAACTGCATGATAGAAATATATTCATGCTGCGGCGGAGGATAGTGTGAATTATAAAAGTGTAATTCACACGTTGAATTTAAGCCCGCGGGCAAATTGCAGGCATGGACCCCAGTATGAACAGTCCCGCAAAGAACATACGTGCCAAATGGTATGAGAAAGGCTTCTTCCCATTGGAAGAATAGCAAAAGCGCCTATTCTTCACGGTTTATGTCCAAAGGAGCATGGGCGTTAGTGTGAATTAGAAAAAACATAATTCACACGTTGAATTTAAACCTGCGAGTAAGCCGCAGGCATGAACGCCAGGTTGAAAAGAAAAGCAGCTTTCGACCGGTAAGAGGCATGGAGTGTGCTTTTTATTCAGGATTTGTATACCGCAAAAGCGGCAGATGAGGGGTACTATGAATCAGAAGATTTCCTTAAAAAAGCGTCTGTTATTTCTGGTAGTAGCCTTATGGATGCTCCCGGTAATATCAATTTATGCATTTATGACCATATCCTACCGTCATGATATCATCGAGAAGAGCACCGTATTAATGGAGGAAAGCTTAAAGAACTTTACATACTTTACGGCCCAGAGAATCGAAGAAGCCATCGATGCCTCGAAGAATACCTCCTATGAGCAGGTTATCGAGAAGGCCTGGCAGAAGTACAGTCAGAACCAGATCACCCGGTCCGAGCTCTACCGTGAGGTCACGGGAAATCTGACCAGCAAATTCTATAATAATAAACGGATCGAAATTGCGGTATTCTATCTGACTGCGGAACCTGACTCGATTTATTATACCAAGCAGAAGACCAGCAATTACATCGACATCTACCAGAATGAAGTCGCCTCCGCCGCCAGGGCTATCTCGGCACAGGATACTTCCGACGCCCACGTAAGAGTGATCAACGGCAGAATCTATATCATCCGTAACCTGTACACTCTTACTAATTATACCAAGTTCGGTACCCTGGTGCTGGAATTGAACCAGAACAGCCTGATTGACGGAATTGCCTTGAATAAGGATTATGAGCTGGCCTTCTATGTAAATGACACAGGCTCCCTGATTGCCTTTGACGATAAGCTGTATGAGGGTGATCATGACCGGATTATTGCTGAGCTGGCAGAGCTGTATTCAAGGAAAATGAACCGGACGGTAACCCGGACACAATCGGAAACCTTTATTGGCATGACCTATCAGCAGAAATTCGATGACTTTCATTTTGCCGCAATTTTGGTGGTGGACGAGCACATTATCTTCTCGGAGCTGCAGAAGCTGTACATTGTCATGTCCATCATCATGCTGATCATTATTCCCGTTTTTATCTACATGATTTATTTTATCTCCCACCATATTACAAAGCCCATGAGCCGTATGATCGATGCGGCAAAGTCCCTGGAGAAGGGGGATATCGGTAAGCAGATCGCCGGTCTTCCCATGCCGAACAAGGAATTTCATGTGCTTCAGGATTCCTTCAACCAGATGTCCTCCGAGATAAAATATCTGTTTGATTATGCCTACAGCGAGAAATTAGCCCGTAAGGATGCCAAGATCATTGCCCTCCAGTCCCAGATCAATCCGCATTTTCTCAATAATACCCTGGAGATGATGAACTGGCAGGCCAGAATGGCAGGAGATGTCACCGTATCCAAGATGATTGAAGCTCTCGGGACCTTGCTGAATTACAGTATGGACCGGACCAACCGGAAGATGATCCCTCTGGCCGAGGAGCTTCGCTGTGTGGATGCTTATTGCTATATCATCTCCATGCGTTTCGGCAAACGTCTTAAAATTGAAAAGGAGGTGGATGATGAGCTGCTCCAGCTTAAGGTTCCTCAATTGATTCTTCAGCCTTTGATAGAAAACGCGGTGGTGCATGGTGTTGAGACTGTAAAGAGCGGTACCATACGGATCAAGGTATATAAGCAGGAAGCCAGTGTAATTCTGCAGATAATAAATTCGGGCAAGAATATGACCGAGGAGGAAATTGTTAGGGTGGAGCAAATCCTGAACGGAACCTATGCCCAAAGCTCGAAAGAGCGTGCCGAACATGAATCCATGGGAATCCAGAATGTAAATGAGAGAATCAAGTTAATCTACGGGGAAGAATACGGATTGATCATCAGGCCCTTCCGTGATGGGGAGACAGCCTCTACGATCACCCTGCCGCTGGAATTTAACCATAGGAAAGCAGATGCGCAGGCTCCCAGCCTTTTATGGAATAAACCGTTATGATTAATATCACAAAAATAAACAAATAATCTCAAATTAAGCTAAAGCATTTTTCTTATTAATATATTATTATATAATAGAATAGGATTAATCTGTAAAAATACTATGAACACCACCATTGGATAACAGGAAAGGTATTATTATGAGAATAGCCAGAAAATCCATAACTTTCTTACTGTTTTTCGCCATATTAATATCACTGGGTACCGGCTGCAGCAATAACAGGAATACGGATGATGTTCTGTCATCAGGCATCGGCCTCAATAATTCACGAACTGCAGAGGAGGCAGCTGCGCACGACCCCGTTACTCTCGTCACCGTATCCATGTATGGCGGCACGGACGCCAATGCCGGTAATTACCAGGCTTTGAATGAGCAGTTCATGAAGGATTATCCGTACATAACAGTCGAAGATGATTCCCAGACTGCAGATCAGGATTGGAAAACGAAGATTGCGGCGGATTTTGCAGTCGGCAATGAGCCCGATGTGATCCAATATTTTACCGATGCCAATGCCAGTGATGTTCTGGCTGCGGACAAGTTTGTAACCATTGAGGATATCCGGACGATATATCCCGAGTATGCCGGGGATACCCTTGATCTGGCGCTCACGGCTGCGGCAAATCCTGATGGAATTGAGAGAGCGGTTCCTACTACAGGTTACTGGGAAGGCTTATTCTGTAATAAAGATTTATTTGACCAATACCGGTTGGAACTCCCGACAAATTGGGATAAGCTGCTGACTGCAATCCGGGTTTTTAATGAAAATGGTATTATTCCCATCGCAGTCTCCTTAAATAATGTTCCGCATTACTGGATCGAATTCCTGATATTAGCATCAGCCGGCCCCAAGGGATATGCCATAGTGCCGGAGGAAGCACCTGAGGATTGGTGCCGGGGACTTGATATGTTTAAGGCGCTGCGTGACCTGGGAGCATTTCCGGCCAATACCGATACTATCGATAACGATTATGCCGGAAATCTCTTTAAGAATAAGGAAGCCGCCATGCAACTGGACGGCTCCTGGTATCTGAGCGGTATTCCGGACCAGAAGAATACGGTATTGGTTTCCTTTCCTGTCATTCCCGGCGGGAAGGCGCAGCCCGGCTTTATGGTGGGCGGTATCTCTTCCGGATTTTATATTACCAAAAAAGCCTGGAATGACTCTGATAAAAGAGACGCCGCGGTAAAGTTCGTTATGGCGCATACCAGTTCCGAAGCCGTACAGATCTACTGGAACGGGAACGGCCAGGCAGCTGCAGTGGTCCGGCAGGCCGAGAATATGACTGCCCTGGGTATCTCCGGAATGAAATACAGCCAGGCTGCAACCTCCATATCCTCACCTACTGATTCCTGGATAAATCAGGAGGCTTACAATACCTTAGTGGAGGGCATCGTGGATCTCTCCACGGGAGCAATAACTTCCGAAGATTTAATTAATAAAGTACTTTCCATAAATGCAAGGCGTTAATACATATGACAGGTATACCATTACCGAATAGAAATCCATATCATTCATTAAGCAGAATGGAGGGAAGGGCTATGTATAAGGTAGTAATCATTGATGATGAACCAATTATTGTAGAGGGAATTACGCGAATGATTGCCTGGGATAATTACCAGTGCAGTATCGTAGCTACTGCCAATGACGGCGTTGAAGGAACGGAAGTAATTCATAAATATACTCCTCATATGGTAATCACGGATATTGCCATGCCGGATTTGGATGGTCTTGCTATGATTGCGGGTGTAAAGTCTGAATTTCCGGATATGGAGATCAGTATCCTGACCGGATACCGCCGATTTGATTATGCCCAGAAGGCAATCAATCTTGGCGTAACCCGCTTCCTGCTGAAGCCCTCCGATCTGACTGAGATAGAAGAAGCAATCAGTACAATGATAATGAACCTGAAGGAGCATGGTATTCTGCCCGAGACACAAGTGACAGAACAGCCCTCGGAGGACAGACCGGATAACGAAGCCAGCAATTTTATTGTTCATAATGCAATTCGGTATATGGAGCAAAACTATCCTCATAAAATCACCTTGTCCGAAGTAGCGGAGAAGACCTATGTGAGCCAGTGGCACCTCAGCAAGCTGCTTAACCGCCATCTGGGCCAGAACTTCTCTGAGATAATGAATAATATCCGTATTAAGGAAGCACAGAAGCTTCTTCGTGATCCCTCCTTACGCATCGGAGACATCGCAGAGAAGGTGGGCTTCATGGATATGGCTCACTTTTCAAGGGTATTTAAGAAAAATACCGGCATCTCGGCTAATGAATACAGGAACACTATCCCCTACAGGGATACGGAGCCTGTCCATACAAAATAACAACAGACAAAATATTAAGAAGAAAGGTATGAGAATTCCCATGATAATCTATAATGCTTCCATATATACGCAAGACCGAGGGTTCGTAACCGGAACCATTCATATTCAGGGAGAACGAATCGCTTCCATCCATATTCAGGAAGACGGAGAAGGCGGCCTGCCGGCTGATAGGGCGGCTGAGCCTTCCGGAAAGAACTCAGTTACGGACCAGGGGGATTTAACACTGGATGCTTCGGAGCTGATCGCCATTCCGGGCTTAACCGACATTCATTTTCACGGCTGCGCAGGTTATGATTTCTGTGACGGGACTAATGAAGCTTATGATGCAATCACAGATTATGAAGCAGCCCATGGTATAACCACAATCTGTCCGGCTACCATGACCCTGCCGGAAGAGACATTAGCAGGCATCTGCAAGACAGCAGCTGCGTATCGGAACGAAAGCGGCTCCAAGCTTGCAGGAATCCATATGGAAGGCCCGTATCTTTCAGAGAAGAAAAAGGGAGCACAGAATGCCGCTTATCTTCATAAACCGGACTTGGCTATGTACCACCGGCTGAATGAATTATCCGGCGGATTATTCAAAATCATAAGTATAGCTCCGGAGGAAGAGGGAGCCATGGAATTCATCGCCGCACTAAAGGATCAGGCGGTGATATCCCTGGCACATACCACAGCGGATTATGCTACTTCCTCAGAGGCTTTCCGTAAAGGCGCGGGTCATGTGACCCATCTGTATAATGCCATGCCCCCTTTTCATCACCGGGATCCCTCCGTCATCGGAGCAGCCTTTGACAGCCCAGATGCCACAGTGGAATTAATCTGCGACGGCATTCATCTGCACCCCTCCGTAGTCAGGGCAACCTTTGCCATGTTCGGCGAGGACCGGGTGATCCTGGTCAGTGACAGTATGATGGCAACCGGATTAAAGGACGGCATATATTCCCTGGGCGGACAGGAAGTAACAGTCTCCGGAAAGACAGCGTTATTATCCGACGGTACCATCGCAGGTTCGGCAACAAATCTAATGGATTGTATGATCCATGCCGTTAAAAATATGGGGATCCCTTTACAGTCAGCCATCAAAGCAGCGGCTGTAAATCCTGCCAGAAGAATCGGGATATATGAGGATTACGGAAGTATTACCGTCGGTAAGATGGCCAATATAGTTCTTCTGGATAAAAATCTGAATATGCGAAATATTATACTAAAAGGCAGGATATACCAGTCTCTGAAATATAATTAAATTATCAGGGCTTCTTCTACAAAGACCCGGATTTTATATGCAATATAAGATAAGGAGCAGTTACAGATGCGTATATATAAAGCTACGGATTATAAGGATATGAGCCGTAAGGCGGCGAACATTATCTCAGCGCAGATCATATTAAAGCCGGACAGTGTCCTCGGCCTTGCTACCGGTTCCACTCCCATGGGTATCTACCGACAGTTAATTGAATGGTATGACAAGGGAGATCTTGATTTTTCAGAAGTCAAGACCGTGAATCTGGATGAGTACAAGGGGCTGTCCTCAGAGAATGAACAGAGCTATCGGTATTTCATGAACCATAATCTGTTCCGGCATGTAAACATAAAACAGGAGCACACCTTCCTTCCTGACGGTACGGCAGAGGACAGCGAGAAAGAATGCGGCCGTTTCAATGAAGCGATCGGACAGCTTGGCGGAATCGACCTGCAGCTTCTGGGGATCGGACATAACGGACACATCGGCTTTAACGAACCGGGAGAGGTCTTTGAAAAAGGTACGCACTGTGTAGAACTGACACAGTCTACTCTGGAGGCTAATTCCCGTTTGTTCAAAGAGGGGGAGGTTATGCCGACTCATGCATATACCATGGGGATACGTACTATTATGCTGGCTAAGAAGATCCTTCTGGTGGTCAGCGGCAGGGATAAGGCGGAGATACTGCATAAAGCCCTGCAGGGACCGATCACCCCTCAGGTTCCGGCTTCCATACTGCAGATGCATCCGGATTTTACGGTAGTGGCAGATGGTGATGCGGTGGCCTGTATTGGGGAGGAATTACTGATGCAGACGGTATAAGGGATTGTGATTTAGGGTGATTGACAAAGGGACGGATGCAGGGGTGGTAGTGACCGGAAGCGGTGGTATCCCCTTTGGAAACGTTGTCTGCGATCTATTGGACTAGGCACAGGAAAAGCCGGAAAGAAAAGTGGGATATACGTAATGACAATTTGTCGGTCGGCGCATATGGACATCCATGTCCAATGCCCCTGAGCCGGACG